>JANOBA010000322.1:0-9087 GCA_031411415.1 Novosphingobium sp. | reverse complement strand
CAGGGTATGCCCTGCTGGCTGACGGGCACTTGCGAGCCCTGACCGTCGCCGCTTCGTGACCCAGGGCCGAGCCGGAAAGTCCCCCTGCAAGAATCCGCTTTCCCGGCCATTCGCAACCAAGGATTTGTCAGCCAAGCCTGTAGCGTCAGGCACCCCCGCGCCGGCCACCAGCCCGTTCGCGTTTTCCGGCCCGCTCACCCTGAGCCTGTCGAAGGGTAGGTCCGGGCTCGCCGCCGGATGAATTTGTTCGCGCGGAGGCGCGGAGAAGAAGTAAGAGGGTTTCGCGCAGAGAGCGCAGAGGAATAGCGCTTGCGGCGCAGCCGCTTTGTGCATCAGGCCAAGGCGCCTTGGTGCAATCACAGAGACAAAGCCTGCGGCGCTCCCGACACCTCTGCGCTCTCTGCGTTCTCTGCGCGAATCGCCCTTCTTCTCCTCCGCGTCTCCGCGCCTCCGCGCGCAAGAATCCGGGCCGATCAATAGCAGCGGGTCACTCCACCCGCATCCTCTCGGCATGAAACGCCGTGGCTGCTCCGCAGCACGCGGTTTGGATCATACCACCAGGAATTGCCGCGATTGTCGCGGATGATGCCGTTGGCGTCGGTGTGATAGGAGGCGCCGTCGCTGCCGCGCAGAACGCCGTTGGCATCGGTCCACCAGCTCCTTCCATGATTGTCGCGCAGCACGCCGTTTGCGTCGCGGCGATAGTCGGTGCCGTCGCTGCAGCGGATAACCCGGTTTGGATCCGGCCCGCAACTGACGCCCGCGCCTTGCGGCGTGGCGAACAGGAAGGCGATGCTTTCGGCCAGAACAAGTGCGGCGTTCATCGGCCCAGTCTCACCGCCCCCGCGTGACCAGGCGATGAACCGGGCTATCCCGCTGGCCGCATGCCTCGCAGATGCACCGTGCCCTCAGTTCCGGCGATGAACAGCGGCGTCTCGGTGGGGCGTTCGATGCGCAGGTAGGACAGCGCCATTGTCCTGATCTGCCAGCGGCCATCGCGCTTCACATAGGTTTCGAGATAATGGCCCCAGCCGTGGTTCTGGCTACCATCTTGCCAGATATTGTAATCCTCCAGTGCCCAGACGCCGGCGGCCGTATCCGCGCCGGTCAGCTCGATTTCGGGCATGTGGCCGTGGTGGACGCTCTGGACCATCGGCATGGCAGTGGCATAGGCCATGAAGGCGGCGCGGCCTTCGAACTTCTCGCCGCCCGCGCCGGTCAGGTCGACGACGATGTCCTCGGCAAAACAGGCGCCGTAAAGCTCCCAGTCCTTGCTATCCAACCCCCGGAAATAGCGCGCTTTCAGCTTTTTGATTTCCTCGATGTCATCCATCGTGTCTCTCCCTCAATCGGGCTTTAGCAGCATAGCTCCATCGCCAAAACTGCGATTGACCGCGAGCGATGAACTAATTTTCGCGCTGTTCAGCTTGGACTAAGCCAAGCAGGCCAATCCTGCGCCGCAGCATCCAGAGGAGATCAACATGGAATCTACTCATCGCACTTTTGCCGCTGTCACCGCAGTCTCGCTCGGACTCCTGTCGATAGTTCCCGCCATCGCTGCTTCAGACTATTTGCTCGAACTTGACGACGTCGCTGGCGAGGTCACAACCAAGACCACCATCGAACTGGCATCCTGGTCGTTTGGTGCCTCCAATCCGACTTCGGTTGGCTCCAGCGGCATGTCATCCGGCCGCCGCCAGCATCAGCCGATCAGACTTGCCACGCCATTGGCCGAGAACGGTTCGGTCAGTGTTGTCACCCCGCGCGATGCCGCATCAGGCATGGCAACCGGTCGGGTCGCCTGCGCCAGCGGAAAGCACTTCCCGACGGCTACGCTTTCGCGCGGCGACCAGCGCTGGGCTCTCACCGATGTTATGGTGTCGTCCTGCGCGAGTGACGGGATGACTTTATCCTATCGCTCCATTGCCACCTATGATCTCAAGACCAACAAGAAATAGGCAGGCTGGGTCTGGCCGCGCTCAATCGGTCCGCAGCAACATCGCGCCATAGCCATAGCCGCCGTTGACCGCGAGCGCGGTTTTCGCGCCAACCACCTGCCGGCCCCCGCCCCTGCCCCACAGCTGGACACAGGCCTCGTGGGTGTGGCCGAAGCCGTGGAAACGCCCGGCGGAAAGCTGCCCGCCACCGGTGTTGAGTGGCAGCTTTCCGTCGATTGCGGTGTTCTTACCCCCGGCGATAAAGCGCAGCGCCTCGCCGCGCTCGCACAACCGCACCGCTTCCATCCAGATCGGCACGTGGATCGAAAAGCCGTCATAGATCTGCGCGCAGTCGACATCGGCAGGCGTCAGGTCGGTGCGGTTCCACAGCATGTCGCCGCATTTGTCCGCCGGGGTCATGGTGAAGTCGCCGGTGTTCAGCCCCTCGCCCAGCGCGCCCATCGACATGCCCATGGCGGCGATATTGATCGGCGGATTGCGGCAGTCCTTCGCGGCATCGCTGGCCGAGAGCAGGATAGCAGTCGAGCCGTCGATGTGGCTGTCGCAATCGAACAGCCGCAAGGGCGTCGAGATAAACCGCGAGGCCAGATAGTCCTCGATAGTCAGGGGCCTGCCGCGATAGAGCGCACCCGGATTATGCTGCGCATGGGCTCGGCCATTGACCGCGACCCAGCCAAGCTGCTCCTCGCCGACGCCGTATTTGTCGAAATAGGCCTGGGCATAAAGCGCCCACAAGTTGACTGGCGAATGGGCATGATAGGGCACGGCAAAAGCATTGTTGCCGGGATCGACCCGCTCGCGGTTGCCGGTGAGCAGGGTGGAGGCGCGCGAAGTCTGCCGCGCAGAGGCCTGCGCGACTGTGCGGAAACACAGGACATGGCGGCACAGGCCAGTGGCTATGGCCATGATGCCAGAGAAAATCGCCGCCATGTGGCCCGGGCCTTCGTGGCTCGATGGATTGGTCCAGGTGGGGCGGATGCCCAGCGCCATCATCGTCTCGACCGTGCCGACCGGCGAAATCCCGCCGCCCTCGCTGGTCTTGCCGGGATGGCAGATCAGCCCGTCAACCTCGTCGACCGAAATCCCCGCATCGGCGATGGCCGCAAGGCAGGCATCGAGCGTCATCTGCAAAGGCGAGCGCGGCGACGGACGCATGGCCGGGGTCTGGCTGATGCCGGTGATGCAGACCTGATGTTCAGGCAGCATGATCGGCTCCTTCGACAACGAACATCGGCAGCCAGACATCTTCATGGTGTTCGAAGCAAACCGACACCTGCATGCCGCTGGTCACACGCGCAGGATCACCCAGCACATTGCTGAAGACATACAACTCGGCCTGCTCGTCGAGTTCGATCGCAGCGAAGACGAAAGGCTCGTCGAGTCCCGGCAGCCACGCCTGATGGTTGACCGTGAAGGTTTTGACCCGGCCTTTGCCCGAAACTGCCACCGGCGCGACGCTTTCAGTGCGGCATGCCGAGCACAGCGGCAGCGGCGGATGCTGATAGAGCCCGCAAGCCGTGCAGCGCTGGATCAGCAGTTCGCCGCTGCGTCCGCCAGTCCAGAACGGTTCGGTTTCTGGCGTGAGCGCGGGGAGCTTGCGGGTGAGAGCGGTCAAAACACCACGCCCTGCACCTTAAGGTCGATGATCGCCTCCTCGTCATAGCCGAGATCCGCCAGCAGCGCGTCGCTGTCCGCGCCCAGATCCGGCGAGCGGCGGGCGGGCAGCGCCTGCCCATCGAACAGCATCGGCAGGCCGACCATCGGGATGCTGGTGCCGTCGCCATAGTCGGCGCGCTGCAGATAGCTGTTCGCCTGAACCTGGACATCGTGCTGCATCTCGCCGACTTCCTGGACCACGTCCCACTGGCCGTCCTGCTGCGCGAGCACGACGCGCCACTCGGCAAGGGTCTTGGTTTCGAACAGCGCGGTAACTTCAGCCCAGCATTCCGCTGCATTCTCCCTGCGCCCCGCCGCATCGGCAAAACGCGGATCGGCGGCCAGATCAGGCCGCCCGGCAGTCTCGCAAAACGGTTTCCAGTATTTATCAGCCTGCAACATGCACAGCGACAGAAAGCGTCCGTCGCTGGTGCGATAGTTGCCGACCAGCACGTTGAACGGCATGGCATTGGCCACGCGCGGAAAGCGCAGCACCCCGTCATTGGTCGACTGGCAGATCAGCCGCTGCATTGACCACATCGCCGTGCCCAGCAAGGATACGTCAACTGCGCTACCTTCGCCGGTGCGCAGCTTTTTGACCAGCGCGGCGCAGATCGCGCCCGAGAGCATCGCGCCCGAAGCAGTATCGCCGAAGGCTGGCCCGGGAGGCCCGACCGGGCGCGCTGCGCCATCCTCGGTCATCGTCCCCGAAATCGAGCCGCGCGCCCAGAACGAGATCGCGTCATAGCCGCCCTTCTCGCTTTCCGGACCATTGGGGCCAGAGCCGCTGCCGCTGGCATAGATGATGCCGGGAAACTTGGCCCGGATGCTGTCGGCGTCGATGCCCATTGCGCGGCGCGCGGGCGGCAACAAGTTGGTAAGGAACACGTCCGCACCTTCGGTCAGCTTCATCAGCACTTCGCGGCCGGCTTCAGTTTTCAGGTCCAGCGTGATCGAGCGTTTGCCGCGGTTATAGCTTTCCCAGCTGAAATCGATCTTGCTTTCAGCGCCGCCCATGCCGCCAGTCTGAAGCCCGCGCAGCGGATCCCCGCTGGGCGGCTCGACTTTGATGACATCGGCGCCAAGGTCGGAAAGCATGCCGCCGCACGCCGGCACGAATGCCCACATGGCAACTTCGACGACCTTGATGCCTTCAAGCGGCCGATTGCCCTTAACCAGAATGCTCATGACTCTCCCCTATCGTTCGTTATTGTGACGCAAGAAACGAAATCGCGAATCAGGTCAAGGGCCGGAGTCGCATGTCAGACGGGAGAGTGTAAGTGGCAAACAGGGCAGCACGCGAGCTGGAAATTGAAGTTCCCCTGACCACGCAGCGCGCGCTGGACCCGGAATGGCTCGCACAAGCATTGGGCATGGCGGTCAGCAATGTCGAATTGACCGAGACAATCAAGACCGTTGCAACCAAACTGCGCTTCTCTGCCGAAGTCGCCGGGCAAGGCCGCCAGCACTTCTGCCTCAAGGGCCTGCTGGATACCGACGAGAACGGGCGCATGGGCGGCATGACGTGCGTGCTGGAAGGTGATTTCTACACCAAGGTCGCCCCCACCGTGGGGGTGCGCGTGCCTGAATGTCTCGTCGCGGTGGTCGATCGCACCGCACAGCAGGGCGTGATCATCATGCGCGACCTGATCGTTGGCGGCGCGCGGTTCTGCTCGGCGCTCGATCCGTTCAGCGCCGACGATGCCGCGCTCAGCCTCGCCCAGCTTGCCGCCCTGCATCAGGGCAGCGCCTTTCTGGAGGGCAACCCGTGGATCCGCCCGCGCACCGCCGAGCTTGCCCGGATGACCTACGTCACCCCCGAAATGCTGCAGGAGATGATGGACGGGCCGCGCTGCGACGGCCTGCCCGCGCATGTCCGCAGCGCCGCCAACCTGATCGCCGCCTTGCGCGAACTGGCGGAGCGTGACGCGGCGCGCCCGCAATTCCTCGTCCACGGCGACAGCCACGCGGGCAACATTTTCCGCACCGCAGAAGGCGCAGGCCTGATCGACTGGCAGCTGCTGCAACGCGGCGGCTGGGCGCTCGATGTCGCCTATCACTTGTGCGCCGTGCTGCCAGTGGAGCTGGCCGAGCGCGAGGAACGGCGCCTGCTGGGGGTCTATCTCGAGATGATGCGCGCCTCGGGCGCGGCGATGCCGGATGACGAGGAGGCCTGGCAGCAATACCGCGAAAGCGTGATCTACGGCCAGTATCTGTGGGGAATTACCCGCCGGGTCGATCCGCCAATCATCGTCCAGTTCAACCAGCGGCTTGGCGCGGCAGCGGCGCGGCTGGAAAGCCACAAGCTGCTGGGAATTGGCTAAGCCAGCACAACCTCCAGCAAGGCCAGCGTCCCCGCCCAGGAAACCTTGTCGGCAATCAGATCATACTCGATTCCAGGCATGCCGCCTTCGGCTTTGGGGTCTGTGAAGCCATGCGCGACCTTGCCCCATTCGGTGATCTGCCAATTGGCGCCGGCGGCTTCCATTTCGGCGCGGAAGCCTTGCGTTTCTTCCGCCGGACCAAACGGATCACGCGCGCCGCACCAGACGGCGACTTCGCCCTTGATGTCGCCGGGCTGAGCGGGGGCATGGGTCGTCAGCAATCCGTGAAAGCTCACCACCGCCTTCACATCGCGCCCGCTGCGCGCTAGCTCCAGAACGCATTTGCCGCCGAAACAATAGCCGATCGCGGCCACGCGCGCAGGCTTGGCATCGGACAGCGCGGCGACCACATCGAACCAGTGCGCGGTGCGGGCGCGCAGTAGGTCGGGGGTCTGGAACAGCGCGGCATAATGGGCGCCCGCCTTCATCGGCTCGCTGATGTCGGCATGCTTGCCATACATGTCGGTCGCAACCGCGAGATAGCCGAGAGCTGCCAGTTTCCCCGCGATGTCATGCGTCATGTGGCGGATGCCCAGCGCGCTGTGCATCACCAGCACGGCGGGAAATGGCCCCTCGCCCGCTGGCCGCGCAACGTAGCCGCGCAAGGTCACGCCCTCATGTTCAGTCACAATCGGCAAAAGCTCGCCCATATCTCTCCCTTCCGGATTATCGGGAGCGAGACTAGAGGCTCAAGTGCTCAAGTGGAAGCCTCGACCGCCTTGGCCGCAGGACGCCCGCGCACTTTGCCGCGCAGCCATAGACCGGCGCGCGAACGCCAGACCGCCAGCACGGCTCCCAGCAGCGCCAGCCAGGGCAAAGCGACGCCCAGCGCCATCAGCACGAAAGCCACCATCGCAATCAGGCTGTTCCACGCGCCTTCCGCCGCATCGCCCACCGGATTGCCGCCGAGGCTGAAGCTTTCGTCGCCAGTGTAATTATAGGTCATCGGCGTGTTGGCGAGCTGTTCCTCACCGCTGCTGCGGGTGTCGCGTTCGCCCGACAGCTGCTCGCGCAGCCGCGCGGCCTGCTCGGTCAGTTCCGCCCGCTCGCGGTCCCCGATGCCGCCGGCGGCAAGGCGCGCCTCTATGCGGGAAAGCTCTGCCTGCGCATCGGCGCTGCGGCGCTGCGAGGCGGTGATTTGCGTTCCGACATCTTCGCCGGTGATCGCCGCATCAACCAGCTTGCCCTTGGCGGTCACGACGGCGGCGATGCCTTCCTTGCCGAAAGCGCGGGCAAGCGCTGGATCGAGCTTGAAGGTCAGCTGCGCGGAAACGCTGTCCTCACCGTTCAGGCTATAGCGCATGCCAGTGATCCGGCAGCGGGCGAGGCCCAACTTCTCACAAGCCCCCGCGTGCTGTTCCTGCACGGCGGAGATCGCCTTGCTCGGCAGCACGAAAGCATAGGAATAGTTGAACGCGACACCGGGCGCGGCATTGGGCGAAATTCCGGGCGGGGCCATCGCGGCTGTGCCTGCTTCCTCGCGCATGGCGCTGGGCGCAGCGGCGTCCACCGACTGGTTCGAGGCGGCGCTCTCGCGGTTATCCGGCGCCCGCGAACAGGCGGCGAGAGCCACGAAAGCAATGGCGATGGATGATGAGAGGCGAGGCATATGCGATACTCCCGCGGGGCGGCCCTGAGCGGCCGGAGCCAAATGTCTATCGCATAGGTAGAGACAAGCAAGCGGAATCTTTGCCCCCTTGCGGTCTGCGCGATGTTGGATTAATGAAACGCATGAGTAGCCATTAATCCAACAGGTGATGGCACGTTTGGGGCACTGGCCCGGATGGAGGAAGCCGATGAATACATTGACCGATCTCAGCAACCCGCCTTCAGCAATCACTGCCGAAGCCGATTCGGCGCCCTTCTTCATGCGCGGCCAGCTGGTCGAAGGCGCTGACCAGATCCAGCGCAGCCGCGATCTTGGCGTCGATTTCGCCACCCCCAAGCTCGATCTCAACGCCGCGATCCAACCGCGCAATGAGGTTCCGCCGTTGCTCAACGTACCGCTCGCCGAAATCATCGATTTCCTGGTCGAAAGCGGCCAGCGCATGATCGACGGCAAGAACCCCTATATCGAGGCCTGCGTCGATCGCATGGCCAAAGTCAGCCTCCAGTCGCGCGCGATGATCGATCAGCAAATGAAGGGCGCGGTCGCCTATCTCGACAAGAAGGTGCTGCGGGAAGTAGTTGAACAAAACTTCCCCAACCCCAGGGCGCTCGACGAATGGGTGCCGCACAACGACCATCAGGGTCGCCGCAGCTTCATCCGCGCCTTTGCGCCCCGGCTCATCCATATGTTGCCGGGCAATTCGCCGGGCATCGGCATCAAGTCGATTGCCCAGGGCGCGCTGGTCAAGGCGGTCAACCTGTTCAAGATGGCCTCCGCCGATCCCTTCTCGACCGTCGCATTTCTGCGCACCATGGCCGATGTCGATCCCGATCACCCGCTGGTCCGCTCAATGTCGGCAATCTACTGGCGCGGCGGCGATGAAGCGGTCGAGCGGATCGTCTATCGCCCGCAGTATTTTGACAAAGTCGTCGCATGGGGCGGCGGCGATGCGATCAACAACGTGATGAAATACATCGGTCCCGGCCTGCATTTGGTCAGCTTCGATCCCAAGACCTCGATCTCGATGGTCGGCAAGGAGGCCTTTGCCGACGAGGCAACCATGGCGCGCGTAGCGAAGCTCAACGCCAGCGACGTCGACATGCTGGGGCAGGAAGCCTGCGTCTCCAGCCGGTTCACTTTCATCGAGGCTGAACCTGATGACGCCGACCGCTATTGCAAGCTGCATGCCGCAGCCCTGCGCGAACAGAAGCCGACCGACCTCGACGAGCCGCGCCCGCTCGAGATGGAGCTGAAAGAACAGATCGACACGCTGCGCATGCTCGACGACGAATATGCGGTGTTCGGCAAGAGCGACGGGCGCGGCGTCGCCATCCGTTCGGAAGAGCCGGTTGATTTCCACCCCTTGCGCAAGACCTCGAACGTGGTCTGCGTGAAGTCGCTCGATGATGCGATGAAATATGTCACCGTGGCAACGCAGACCGTCGGCGTCTATCCGTTCAATCGCATGGCCGAACTTCGC
>JANOBA010000321.1:0-6484 GCA_031411415.1 Novosphingobium sp. | reverse complement strand
GTCCAGCTTCCACGCCGGCGGCAAGGAACTGCGCACCGCGCAGCTGATCAACGCGTTCGGCAAAGGCATTTCGCACAGCATCGTTTCGGCCCAGCCGGGCGCGCTGGGTGCCGCATCGGCGATCGCGCCGGGCATGGCGGTGGATTATCCGGCAGATTTCCCGCCGCTCTCGGGCCATCCGCTGCCAGCGCGGCTGCGGCGGTTGGCGCAGGCGATGGCGGGATACGATCTGGTGCTGACCTACAATTGGGGCGCCATGGACGCGGCGCTGGCGCACGCATTGTTCAGCGGGGTCATGGGCCTTGGCCCGCTGGTCCACCACGAAGATGGGTTCAACGAGGACGAGGCGAATGGCCTCAAGGCCTCGCGCAACTGGTTTCGCCGGCTGTCGCTGGCGCGCGCCGCGGCGCTGGTCGTGCCCTCGCAGCGGCTGGAGCACATTGCGCTGAAAGTCTGGCAGCAGCCGCGCGGCCGGGTGCGCCGGATCGCCAACGGCATAGATACCGCCGCCTATGCCGGCAAGCCGCGCGCCGACGCGCTGCCCCGGTTGATCAAGCGGCCGGGTGAGCTGTGGCTGGGCTCGCTCGCGGGGCTGCGTCCGGTTAAGAACCTCACCGCGCTGGTGCGCGCTTTTGCCGGATTGCCCGAACCATGGCAGCTGGTCATCCTGGGCGAGGGACCCGAGCGCGAGGCAATCGGCGCGGAGGCCATGCGGCTGGGCCTCGCACACCGGGTGCACTTGCCCGGCTTCGTCGCCGATCCGGCGAAGGCAGTGGGATTGTTCGATCTGTTCGCGCTGTCATCGCGCAGTGAGCAGTTTCCCATTTCGGTGGTCGAGGCAATGGCGGCCGGGCTCGCAGTTGTATCCCCGGCGGTCGGCGATGTCGCGGCAATGGTCTCGGCGGCCAACCGCGCGATGATCTCGCCGCCGGACGACGAGGCGGCACTGGGCGCGGCGCTGTTGCGGCTCGCTGGCGATGCCGCTTTGCGCAAGGAAATTGGCGAGGCGAACCGGGCGCTGGCACTGGCGGAATACGATTCGGCCAGGATGGTGCGCGCCTATCGCGATGTCTATGGCGCGGCGCTGGGGCGCGACTTGCCGGCCTGATACGAGACGCGACGTCGTTCATCCGGGCTTCAGCGCTGTGGGCGCAGCGATCATAGCCATTGAATTGGTAAATTCATCCGCTAAACAGCCGGAAATCATTCATGCAGGCACCGCGCCTGCAAGCCAAGAAGGCGCCCAAATTTGGCCCTGCGACCCACACCGCCTAAATCTAAAGCTGATCAACTTGCCGAGCGCGATGCCGCGCAGCAGGACGTTTTCCTGCGTGAGGTGGACGATGCGCTGCGGCAAGACGAGATGCTTGGCGCCTATAAGCGCTATGGCAAGCCGATCGGCGCCGGGATTGCTCTCGGTCTGGCGATTTTCGGTGGCTACCTGATCTGGGGCAATATCCAGCAGCGCGAAGCGGGCGAGCATGGTGAACAGCTTACCCTTGCGCTCGACGATCTCGAACAGGGCCGGATCGATCCTGCGGCCAAGAAATTCGCCGAACTGGCCAAGGACAGCGCCGCTGGTACCAAGGTCACCGCACAACTGCTCCAGGCAGGTATTGCGCAGCAGCAGGGCCGCACCGCCGATGCGGTCAAGCTGTTCGCCGCTGTTGCCGGCGACGCGGATGCCCCCAGACCCTATCGCGATCTTGCTGCGGTCCGTGAAGTCGCGGCCAATTTCGACGCCATGCCGCCGCAGCAGGTGATCGACCGCCTGAAGACGTTGGCTGTGCCGGGCAATGCCTGGTTCGGCAGCGCCGGTGAACTGGTTGGCGCGGCCTATCTCAAGCTTGGCAAGAAGGACTTGGCCGGGCCTCTTTTTGCCGCAATTGCCCGCGACAAGGACACCCCGGATACTTTGCGCAACCGCGCGCGCCAGATGGCCGGACTGCTCGGGGTTGATGCCATCGACGATGCCGCCAAGGCCGCCGGCCCGGCGCAGCCCTGATTTCCCGTTTTTACGAGGTAACACGCATGATCCCGACCAACCGTTCTGCTCTTTTAGCCCGGTCTCTGGCGCTGGTGTTGGCTGTGGCGGTCACGGGCACGCTGTCGGGCTGCGGCATCATCGGCGGTGGCAAAGGGGGGCCCAAGACCCCGACCGTGGGCAACCGCATTCCGATCCTCTCGCGCATCGATTCAGGCGCGCGGGTTGACCCGGCGCTGGCTGGAGTGGAAGTGCTGCTGCCGCCAGCGGAAGCCAATGTCGATTGGCCGCAGGCGGGCAACACGGCCGACAAGAGCTATGGCAACCTCGCGCTCGCGGAAAGCCCGCGCCGGATCTGGAGCGTCTCGATCGCTGGATCGAACAACAAGCGCCGCCTTGCTGCTGCGCCGGTGATCGGCGGCGGACGGATGTTCGTCATGGACACCCAGGGCCAGGTCAATTCCTTCAACGCCGCCACGGGCGGGCGCGGCTGGCAGAAGGCCTTCCGCGTGGATGGCAAGACCGCAGGATCGGTGTTCGGCGGCGGGGTCAGCTACGATGATGGCAAGGTATTCATCACTACCGGCCTCGGCGAAGTCGCCGCGCTGGAGGCCGAAAACGGCACTCAGATATGGACCGCCAAGCCCGCCGGGCCATTGCGCGGATCGCCGACGATTGCCTTCGAGTCGGTCTATGTGATGACCATGGATAACCGCATTTCCGCGCTCAATGCAGCCGACGGCAAGCTGCTGTGGAATGAGAGTGGCTCTTCAGGGCAAACCGGCGTTTTCGGCGTTGCCGCGCCTTCGGCCGGGCAGGGCACAGTGATCACCGGCTATTCGACCGGCGAGGTTGTGGCCTACCGCTATGAGAACGGCCGCACCTTGTGGAACGATGCGCTGGCGCGCACTTCGATCTCCACCCAGGTTGGCGTGTTGACAGACGTTGATGCCGATCCGATCATCGATGCGGGGCGCGTCTATGCTCTTGGCCAGGGCGGCCGCATGGCGGCATACGAACTGGTCAGCGGCCAACGCATCTGGGAGCTTAACCTTGCGGGCATTTCCACTCCGGCAATCGCCGGCGACTGGATATTCACCCTGACCGATGATGGACGCCTGCTGTGCATCGCGCGGACCAGTGGCAAAGTGCGCTGGATCACGCAGTTGCAGCGCTTCAAGAACGAAAAGAAGAAGAAGAACCCGATCTTCTGGACCGGCCCGGTGCTTGCAGGCGGGCGACTGTGGATCGCAAATTCGCGCGGCGAAATCATGTCTGCCTCGGCCAGCGATGGCTCGTTGCGCCCCTTCGACAAGCTGGGCAGCAGCATCACCCTGGCCCCGGTTGTTGCCAGCGGCGTGCTCTATTTCCTCGACGATAGCGGCAAGATCACTGCCTACCGCTGATTGGCGGCTGCTTACCTTAGGTTTAACCATTTTGCCCTAGGGCGGCAGCCATGAACGCGCGCCCTTCCGCCCCGCCGGCCTGCCCGGCCAGCGATGTATCCGCCAAAGTCGGCCTTGCCGGGCTGGCAGGACTGTTCGCGTGGATCACGATTTGCCGGAATTGGGCCTGGGTCGCTGATCAGTTCGCGCTGGCGGGGCCGCATGCACCGCTTTCAGGTCCATATGCCGCGCTTTCTGCTCTGCTGTTTTCCGGCATTCCAATGGTGCTGGTCTCGCTGCTGGTCGACAAAGTGCACTTGCGCGCTTCGACCGGGATCGATTGGTCGCAGCCGCGAAAAATCAGCGATGTCATCGACATTTCGATCACCAAGCTTGCTGGCCTGTGGGCGACCTGGGCGCTGATCGCGTTCCTCTATTGCATCGCGCGCTGGTATTGGCGCGGGCAGTATCTGTTTGCCATGGAAGTGCTCACCGCATTGGCCGTGCCGCTGTTTCTGGTCTCGATCCCCTATGTCCTGTGGCTAGACCTGGTGCTGATCAATCCGCGCGACGGGGCTTGGCATTTCGGCGCCATGCTGATCGGCCGTGAGCCGCACGACGCTGAGGAAGTGAAGCACCACTTGCGCAGCTGGGCGGTGAAAGGTTTTTTCTGCGCCTTCATGATCTCGATCCTGCCGCCGGGCTTTAACGCGATTGTCAGTCTCGATCTCGCCAGCATCAGCGGCAATCCGGTCGCAATCGCCAGCTGGCTGACCGAGCTTTTGTTCCTGATCGACGTGCAGATTGCCATGGTCGGCTATCTGGTGACGCTGAAGCCGCTCGATGCCCAGATCCGCAGCGCCAACCCCCACTTTGCCGGCTGGCTGGCGGCGCTGATCTGCTATCCGCCGTTCATCCTGATGGGCGATGGTGGGCCGCTCAACTATCACCAGAACACCGGCGACTGGGCAATGTGGCTTGGGGCCTATCCTGCGCTGCTCTGGGTATGGGGCGTGCTGTTGGTTTTGCTGACTGGCATCTATGCCTGGGCGACTGTCGCCTTTGGCTTGCGCTTTTCCAACCTCACCTATCGCGGCGTGCTGACGAATGGCCCCTACCGTTTCACCCGCCACCCGGCTTACCTGTCGAAAAACCTGTTCTGGTGGTGCTCCACCATGCCGTTTATCGCCACCAGCGGCTCGCTGGTTGACGTGGTGCGCAATACTGCGCTGATGGGGCTGGTCAGCGCGGTCTATTACTGGCGCGCGAAGACCGAGGAATTGCATCTGGGCGCCGAAGACCCGAAATACCGTGCCTACAGCGCCTGGATGGCCGAGAATGCGCTGATAACCCGCGGCCTCGCCCGGATCTGCGCGGCGCTCAAACCTCGCGGACCTCAGCTTCAGCCAGCCGAGTGATCGGTGCTGTAATCGCTTCGTCACCATCGATGCTGAAGCGGTTGAGCAGCCGGCCACAGGCGGGGTCGAAAGGGCGCGCGCGGTGCATGGTCCCGGTGTTGTTCCAGATAACCAGATCGTTCTCGCGCCAGTCATGGCTGTAGATGAATTCGCGGCGGTTCATATGGGCGCGCAGGCGGGCGAGCAGGTCATAGCTATCCGCCGGATGCATGCCGACGACATTGCTGACTGCGACTCCCAGCATCAGCGACTTGCGGCCGGTACGGTGCTCCCAGACCAGCGGCTGCACCGCGTGGGGCATTTTGGCCCAGGCCGCGATCTGTTCACTGTCGGCATCAGGTTTGCCCGCAAGACCCGAGGTCAGCGCGGAGTGGACCACCTGCAAACCATCGATCAGCTTGCAGGTTGCCCGGTCCAGCCCTTCATAGGCGGCGTAGGCATTGAGAAATTCGGTCTCGCCGCCTTGCGGCGCCAGCCGTGCCGGGCGGAACGATCCGCCGAAACAGGGCACGGTCTGGGCGTGATAGCCGTCCATGTGCCAGAACAGGGTGTTGGCGAAATATGCGGCATATTCGGCGCTGACCGCAGGATCGATGGTGACCTGCTGCAATTCGCCGCCGTCTGCATCAGCGCGGATCGGTCCGAGCGTTGCCGTTATGGCGCGCTGCTGGCCGGGTGAGATGGCGAGGTCGCGAAAGACGATGACTCCGCGCTGGATCAGCAGTTCGCGCAGGGCCGGTGCGTGGGTTCCAGCAACAAGGTCTTGGATATCGGCGCCAACCTCGCTGCCGATCAGTGGCTTGATTTCGCAGATATCAAGCGCGGCCATAGGCTCTAGAAACTCTCTTCGTAGACCCGGGCAATATCGCCGCCCCAGGGCCCATGATACTTGTCGAGCAGGACTTGCGCGGGAACCTTGCCGCTCGCCACGATTTCGTCGAGCGGGGCGAGGTAGGTGGTCTCGTTGTCGCCGCTGGCATTGAGGCGCCCCCGCGCAGTGAGACCTGCGCGCGAAATGGCGAGCACTTCTCCAGCGATGTCGCGCAAAGTCCCGCCGCCGGGAAGCGGCGCATCGAGGCCAAGCTTCGGCACCGCACTGCGCAATGCTTCGCGGCCTTCCATGTCCCAGCCTTTGACCAGATCCCACGCGGCATCGAGTGCGGTCTGATCGTAGAGCAGCCCGACCCAGAAGGCAGGCAGCGCACAGATTTTGTTCCACGGCCCGCCATCGGCGCCGCGCATTTCGAGGAAGCTCTTGAGCCGCACTTCGGGGAAGGCCGTGGAGAGGTGGTCAGTCCAGTCGCTGATGTGCGGCAATTCGCCGGGCAGCGCCGGTAGCTTTCCGGCCATGAAATCACGGAACGATTGCCCCGCCGCGTCGATATATTTGCCATCGCGGAAAACGAAATACATCGGCACGTCGAGCATATAGTCGACATAACGCTGATAGCCGAAGCCTTCGTCAAACACGAAAGGCAGCATGCCGGTGCGGTGCGGATCGGTGTCTGACCAGATATGGCTGCGATAGGACAGGAAGCCGTTGGGCTTGCCTTCGGTGAAGGGCGAATTGGCGAACAGCGCGGTGGCCAGCGGCTGCAAGGCCAGACTGGTGCGAAACTTTTTTGCCATGTCGGCCTCTGACGAATAGTCGAGGTTCACCTGAATGGTGCACGTGCGCAACATCATGTCGAGGCCCA
>JANOBA010000320.1:0-1801 GCA_031411415.1 Novosphingobium sp. | reverse complement strand
CCATCGCGCTGGCCATGGGCGTGCCGATCGAACCGCTGGCCTTGCTGGTGGCGGTGGAAATGCTGCCCGACGTGATGCGCACGCTGGGCAATGTGACGATGGACGTGGCGGTGACAGCGACAATCGACAAGCGGTCAGAGTGATTTCTGGCAGAGTGACTTTTCGTAGATGTTATACTGCCGGTTGATCTTGCTATCGATTGCTTCGGCAATCGCCACCATCCCCTTGTTGTCCTCGAGGATCCAGCCGATCTCGCCGCGCTTGCCGCCGAATTTGGTGATCGCATCGCGGCGGATGAATTCGATCATCATGAAGGCGAGCTGGCTGGCCAAGCGCGAGCTTTGCAAGCGCTGGAGCACGCCCATCAACGGCACCCGCATATCGGCGGGCTTGGGATTGCGCAGCCACAGCGCAATCTTGATCCAGCCGAACAGCGAGGGCTTGCCGCTGGGGCGATTGGCGCGTTTCAGCACCTGGTTGAAATCGGGCAGTGTCATCATGAAGGCAACCGGCTCGCCGTCGTATTCGGCGATGCGAATCAGCTCTGGCTTGACCAGTGGTTTCAGTGACTTGGCGGTATAGGCAATTTCGCTGGGGGTGAACGGAACGAAGCCCCAATTGTCCGACCATGCGTCGTTGAGAATATGGCAGATGATGCCAACCTCGCGCTCGAAATGCTTGAGGCTGACTTTGCGGATATTGATCCGCGGGTTCTTCTCACCCGAGGCGATAACGCGCTGGATCAGCGGCGGGTATTCCCGGGTTATGTCGATATCGTAAGTATAGAGCCGCTTGGCCAGCGTGTAGCCCGCACCCTCGATCCACGGCTGATACCGCGCCGCCTGATGCCCCATCATATACATCGGCGCATGATCGTGGCCCAACACCATCTGGCCCGGTTCTTCCCAGACCGAGAGGTTCATCGGCGCGAGCACCCGGGTCATGCCCTCTGCGCGCAGCCATTCCTCGGCGCGCGCGATCAGCAGGCGGGCGACTTCCGCGTCATACGTCTCCAAAGCGCCCCAGTTGCCGGTGCCCGGCCCCATGCCCTGTTCGGGAGGCTGGGTCAGCGCCAGCTCGTCAATATGCGCCGAAATGCGCCCGACGATTTGGCCTCCTTTGTGGGCAAGGAACAGCTGCACCCGCGCATGCTCGAAGAACGGGTTTTTGCCCGGCGTGACTTTACCCAGCTCTTCCGAGCGCAAGTTGGGCACAAAGTGCGGCTCGGCCGCGTTCGCCGCGAAGCCGAAATCGACCCAGGCTGCGCGGCCTGCGTCATCGATCACTGCCGAAATGGTCACGTCACTCATAGATTTGGACTCATGGATTTGGCACTCCCGGCCCGGTTCAGCTGACTTCGCCCGAAGCGCGGCGGCGCGGGTGGCCGCTGGCGATGCCGCCGGACAGCTCTTTCACCCAGGGGTGCACTTTGGCCACGTCCTCGTCATAGCCCAGGTTGAACACCGTGGGCGAGCGGTTCGGGCGGTCCTTCTTTTCGTAATAGGTGCGCAAAATCCGGTCCCAGGCATAATTGGTGATGCCGTAATTGCCGTCCTCGTCGAAATAGTGGTGCTCGTTGTGGCGGGCTTTCTGGAACTGCACCCACTTCCACTTCGGCTTGAACGAGAGGTGCTGGATGCAGTGCATGAATTCATAATAGCAGGTGGTGAGGATGCCCGTGGCCAGCGCCGCCGCAGCCCCGCCCGGCCCGGCGATCAGCCAGCCAACCGGCAGCGTTGCCGCCGCAATCGTCGGCAAAGTGGTGTGCAGCGCGCCGAACAGCACTTCGAGGTGGTTGGGG
>JANOBA010000319.1:0-10864 GCA_031411415.1 Novosphingobium sp. | reverse complement strand
GGCCAGTACTGCCGCCATTCGGCGCGGGCGCGGGCTTTCGTTTCGGCGGTGGGGGCCCGGCTCATGCCGGCCGCGTGCCCAGTTCCTCGAGCGTGAAGCCGTTGGCGGGCGCGCACTGCTGCACCTCGATGACATTGCCTTCCGGGTCATAGCCATAGATCGTCTTGACGTGGCCGACGTCGACGAATTCGCGGTCGCTGAAGGTCATGCCGCAGCTTTGCAGGAACGGAATGTCCGTCTCGATTTCGGTCACATCGACGCAGAAATGGGTATAGCCCCGGTCATGCGGGCGCTGCGGCGCGGGGTTGACCGGCGGCGGCGCGGTATATTCGAACAGTTCAAGATAGCAGGTGCCCGCGCGCAGCATCACGCCCTTGGCCGCTGAGCCCGGCACATCAACGATATGATCCATCATCGGCTCACCCGCCCAACTGAAGCCCTCGTCGACAGGTTTGAAACCGAAGGCATCGCCATAGAATTTCTGCATGCGCGCCATGTCGCGGCAATTGATGCCCACGTGGTGGATGCCTCTGATCATGTCTCGCCTCTCCATCCGGTTTTTCCGGACTATTCCCATTGTTGTGCGGTTGGGCAACCGGTTAATTGGGTTCGCGCGGAGGCGCGGAGACGCGGAGAAGAAACACCTGCCGAAGGCAATCCTCCGCCATTCTGAAATGCGTCTGCAATCTCAATGCGGCTGCGCCGCGAGCGGCTCCTCTCCGCGTCTCCGCGCCTCTGCGCGAACCAAGCTTACTCCGGATCGATCCAGGTCGTATTGGTCACCCGCGGCGAGAGGTATTTCGTTTTGCTCCAGCCGCCATCGACGACAATCGACTGGCCGTTGATCATTTCAGAAGCCGGCGAGCACAGGAAGGCGATGACGCCCGCAGTGTCTTCCGGATCGGCAAGCCGCGGATAGGGCGTGGTTTCAACATTAACCCGCTTGAACGCCTCGTCCGCGAAACGATGCGCAACCATTTCGGTGCGGGTCACGCCGGGCGCAACGCAGTTTGAGCGGATGCCGCGCGGACCATATTCGCAGGCCATGTGTTCGGTCAGCGATTTGAGGCCGCCCTTGGCCGCCGAGTACGCCCCGCCGCGCCGCCCGCCGATGTGGGCGAAGGTCGAGGTGATGTTGACCACGCTGGCCCCGGCCCCAAGATGCGGGATCACTTCGCGGCACAGGCGAAACGGCGCGCGCAGCATGACATTCATCATGCCGTCGTAATCCTCGTCCGTCGCTTCATCGACTGGTTTGGGGCTGCCGACGCCGGCATTGTTGATCAGGAAATCGATCCGCCCGAAGCGCTCCAGCGCCAGCGCGACGATCCGTGCAGGCGCATCGTCCGCCGTCACATCGACGGAAATTGTCGCCACCATCGCCGGATCGCCGATCTCCTTTTCGAGATTGGCCAGCTTGCCGGTATCCCGCCCGACGCCCACCACCGCAACGCCCGCCGCATGCAGCAGCTTGGCGGTCTGCAGCCCGATGCCGCTGCCGGCGCCGGTGATGATTGCGACTTTCGTGGCCGACTGTCCGGTCATTTTCCTCATCCCTCATGGTCTTCGTTGTTCGCCAGCTTGCGCCGCTCGGCTTGTGCTATAGCCATGCCCGGTGATTCTGAAAGCTGGCATTTCGTGGTGATCCAGCACGAGCTATCCGCTTGGCCATGCCCTTCCGGACGGCTAGGGACGGGCGAATCCTGAACAACTGAACAGCAGGCAGGCAGAACATATGACCAAGACCCCCTCCGCACTCGATGGCATCCGCGTCATCGACATGTCCCGCGTTTTCGCCGCCCCGGTGGGCGCGCAGATCCTTGGCGACCTTGGTGCGGACGTGATCAAGATCGAGCGCCCCGGCGTGGGCGACGATGGGCGCGGCTATGGCACGGCATGGGTCAAGGGCAAGGACGGGCTTGAGACCCGGCAATCGAGCTTCTTCACCGTCTCCAACCGCAACAAGCGCTCGATCACGGTCAACCATTCCAAGCCCGAGGGGCAGGAAATCATCCGCAAGCTGGTCGAAACTTCCGACGTGCTTATCGAAAACTACAAAGTCGGCGACCTCAAGCGCTATGGACTGGACTATGAAAGCCTGAAGGCGATCAACCCGCGCCTGATCTATTGCTCGGTGACGGGCTTCGGCCAGACCGGGCCGATGGCGGCGCTGCCGGGCTATGACGGACTGTTTCAGGCAACCGGCGGCATGATGGCCGTCACCGGCATTCCCGATGGCAAGCCGGGCGCCGGGCCGCTGAAGGCGGGGCCGAGTCTGGTTGATTTCATGACCGGGCACAACACTGCGCTCGCCATCATGGGCGCGCTGATGCACCGCCACAATTCCGGCGAAGGCCAGTTCATCGACATCGCCCTGCTCGATACCTCAGTCGCCATGATCAGCCACATCATGCAGGACTATCTGATCAGCGGCGAGGCCCCGCCGCGGCTTGGCAATGGCGGCAACGGCGGCGGCCCGGCGGACTTGCTCCACGCCAGCGACGGCATCGTGTACCTCACAGCCGGCACCGACGAGCATTATCGCCGGCTGACCGTGCTGATGGAGCGGCCCGAGTTGTTCACCGACCCGCGCTTCGATTCGAACTTCAAGCGCGCGCGCTCCGGCCAAGCCGAACTGATCGAAATCATCGACGCCTGGAGCCGGCAGGTTCCAGTGGCAAAACTGCTCGCCCTGTTCGACGAGGCTGGCATTCCGGCGGCGAAATACAACGAGCTGCCAGAGGTCTGGGAAGAGGAACAGGTCATCTATCGCGGCCTCAAGGCCCGCACTCCGCATCCCCACGCAGAAGCGGGCCATGTCGACCTGATCGCCAGCCCGCTGTCGCAGATGTCGGCCAGCCCCGCGACGATCCGCATGGCCCCGCCCTTGCTCGGCGAGCACAATCTGGAAGTGTTGCAGGGTATTCTGGGATACAGCGACGAGCAGCTGGCTGACCTCGCGGAGATGAAGGTTATCTGATTTCTCAACTATGCGCACTTGACGGAACTGTTCGAAATAGCGAATAGGCTTTCCATGTCGCGATCATCCCCCGGTGTCTGGCGCGTTGCCGCCATTCTCAATTTCATAGCCGATCATCCCGGCCAAGCCTTTGCGCTGACCGATCTGGTGCGTGCGCTGAAACTCAGCCGGGCGACCTGCCATGCGTTGCTGACCGGCCTTGTCGATGTCGGCTATCTCTATCGCACCAGCGACAAGACCTATGTGCTTGGCCCCGCGCTCGCCGCCATCGGGCGCACGGCCGCCGAACACGCCTCGCCGCTGCAAATCGCCAAGCCCGAAATGCGCGCGCTTGCGGACGCCTATGACGTTGTTTGCGGGGTCTATAGCCTCGAAGCCGATGAATTGCTGCTGCGCGACCGCGCCGCTTCGGCCAGTCAGGCCGCCTATCCGGTGCCCATCGGCACACGCATGCGGCTCCGCTCGGCGCAAGCGGTCGTTTATTACGCCTGGTCACAAGCCGATGCCGAGGCCTGGCTGGAGCGGGCCACCCCGCAGCCGACGGCAGACCGGGTCGCCCAGATGTGGCGCAACATGGCATTCGCCCGCGCGCATGGCTTCGTCATCCACGTGCGCAATCCGGGCGTGGTCTCAGGCACGCCGATGCCCAGCTATCTGCTGGGCGAAGAGACCGACGAGATCCCTGTGATGCCGATCCCGGAAGTGGTCCCGGATGAGGTCTATCCCGTTGCGGCGCTGATGGCGCCCGTGTTTGATGCACGCGGAAGAGTCAGCTTCTCACTGGTGCTCGCCGGCTTTCAGGCGCCGATGTCCGGCACCCAGGCTCTCGAAGCGGGCGAACAACTGCGCAGCGCCTGCGCCAGGATCACTGCCTTCATCGGCGGAGTGGCCCCTGCTGCGGCTTGACCTTGGCGCCGCAAACCACTAGTTCTCACGCGAATAATTGTTCGCAAATGCGAATATCCAACATTCCGGGAGATGAAGCCTTGTCCGACCAGATCGTTGCGCCCGAAACCCGCGACCTTGCCGAGCTGGCCGAAGAGCTGACCGGCTGGCTCACGGCAAGAATGCCCGGCGCGAGCGACATGGTGATCGACAATCTCGATTATCCACGCGGCGCGGGGATGAGCCACGAAACGATACTGTTCGATGCCAACTGGCGCGAGGGCGGCGAGGCCAAGCAACAGGGCATGGTCGTGCGCATCAAGCCCGAGAAGATGACCGTGTTCCCCGACAACCTGTTCGACGAGCAATACGAGCTGATGCGCGTGCTGCATGAGGGCAATTACGTCCGCGTCGCCAAAGTGTTCTGGATCGAGCAGGACAAGTCCATTCTGGGCAAGCCGTTTTTCGTCATGGAAAAGAAGAGCGGCCGGGTGCCTGTCTCGATGCCGCCCTATGCGCTCGAAGGCTGGGTCTCGGAACTGAGTGATGTCCAGCACCGCAAGATTTGGGAAGAAGGCGTAACCCAGCTGGCGCTGGTTCAGAAAGTGCCGCTGGACAAGCTCCAGTTCCTGCGCGGCCCCGCCCACGCCGCCGAAGGCTTCGCCCAGGAGTGGGACAAATACGTGCGCTTCGTCGAATGGGTGAAGGACGATCCGATCGCGCCGATCCTGCGCGCCTCGCTCGACCGGCTGGAGAGCATGACGCCCGCGAACCAGCCTCCGGGCCTCGTCTGGGGCGACGCGCGCATCGGCAACATGATGTTCAATGACGCCTGCGAAGTCGTCGTGGTGATGGATTGGGAACAGCCATCATTGGGCGGCGCGCTGCAGGATCTGGCCTGGTTCCTTGTCTTGTCAGACACGATGCACGGCCCCGGCGCCCAGCGCGGCAAGCACCTGCCGGGAATGGGCAGCCGCGAGGAAACCATCGCGCTGTGGGAACAGGTTTCCGGCAAGAGCGCCGCCGATATTGAATGGTACGAAGAATTCACCCACCTCAAGATGGCCTGCACAGGCGTGCGCCTCGGCCAGTTACGCGGCATGCAGATGCAGAGCCCCGAGAGCCTGAGAGCACGGCTCAAGGTTGGCTGATGCCGAAACAAACCCGCGCCCTGATGGACGCGGGTTCATGGGCAAGTTGATCAGAACGAAACAGTCGCGTCGATGCCGAAAGTGCGCGGCGCGTTGAAGTTTCCGTAGTCGCCCAGAACGCCGCCGTTGTTGGCGATCAACACCACGTTCGGCACGCCAGTAGCTGCCGTCGTCTGAACTGCAGGCAGGCTGTTCGACGGGTCGCGCCGATAGACATGCTGTTCGTTGAACAGGTTGCGTCCCCAGATGCCGAATGTCAGCTTCTGGCCGCCGCCGCCAAGACCAACACCAGCGAGCGACAACCGGCCATTAACGACAAACGACGCGTCGGCTTTGGTAGCGAACTGGTCGAAGCTCTGCGTCGCCTGGGCGTAGTTGGCGTCGAGGTGGAACTTGAACCTGGCTTCGGCGCCACCGACCGGAAGCTCATAATCGATGGAACCACTCGCCGCATTGCGCGGCGTGAAGACGATATAGAACTTCTGATTTACGGTAGTCGAGTTACCAGTCGGAGCACCCGTGGAGCTGAACTCGCGGTAAGTGACCGGCACCAGCGGCACGTCGAAGTAAGTGTAGGCATAGGACGCATTGAGCGTCAGCCCGTCGATCGGCTTGACAGTCAGATCGGCCTCGATGCCGCGGATCTTGGTGGTGCCCGGCGCGTTGAACGTAACCAGGTTGTTGAAATTGCCCGTCGCGGTCGGCTGGATTGACGAGAGGTCAACTTGGCTGTTCTTGCGGTCCATGAGGTAGCCAGCAATGTTGAAACGCGCGCGGCGATCCCAGAAGTCGGCCTTGAAGCCGATTTCGTAGCTCTTCACATCTTCAGGATCGAATGCCTGATAGTTCGAGGTGCGCGAGCTGGCGCCGCCGGCACGATAGCCGGTGGCATATTTGGCATAAGCATGGACGCTGTCGGAAATATCGTAGGCAACAGTTGCCATCGGATTGAAGCGGCTCCAGCTCTTGTCCAGCGGCGTATAACCGTTGATCGCCGCCGCCGCCGGATTGGTCAGATAGTTGACCCCGCGCGATATCTTGAGCGCACCGCGCTTCTTGTCGTTGGTATAGCGACCGCCAACTGTGATGTGCAGTTTGTCATTGGCGTTCCAGGTAACCTGGCCATAGGCGGCATAGCTCTTGGAGAACACTTCCGAGGCCCGATCAATCGAGCAGCCGCGCACCGCAACGCCGATAAAATCAGGCGTAGTGCCGGTGCAGAAGGGAATCTGCACGTACGTTGCGCCGACGACCTGGCCCGTCCCATTGAGCGTGGCGATGGCGCCCATCGAGTTCGGGGTCGCCGCATCGTCCGAGACATGCTCGTTGAAATAGTAGAGCCCGGCGACGTAATCGATTGTGCCGATCGAGCCGACCGCCTGCAATTCCTGGCTGAACTGGCGCTGGCGCAGATCGGCATTGCTGTAGCGGCTGAAACCGCAAGGCGCTGCGGCAGTGCACGATGCGGTCAGGTTGACCACCGGGGTACGGTGCGCACCGCCAGAGTTGTCATACTGCTCCACATCAACGCCGCGCCAGGCGGTGATCGAGCGCAGTTCCAACGCTGGCGAAACCTTCCACTTGAACACGTTAGTGAAGCCGTGCGTGCGGTCGACGCTCATCGACTGCGGCACGCCGATATCGGCGGTGCGCTGCAAGGTGGTGCCATTGACGACTACGCCGGGCAGCAGCGCCCTGACCGTGCCTTGCGAGCCGATGAAGGCTGTTCCGGGCGTAACGCAGCTGCTGCCCGCCGGAATTGCCAGCGGAGCCAGGTTTGAACCGCCGCTCAGGCAGTTGTTGGGATTGTAGTTGAGCAGCTGGCTATAGAACGGCGAGTTCTCGTCGCGAGCAAGATCATAGGAGAAATCGTTGGTTATGGTGCTGGTCGGCTTCCAGCGCACGGCAGCGCGCAGGCCTTTGCGGTTGAAAAAGCCAAACCCGGTCGAGCCCGCAAGCGGGTTCTCGGTGACCGCATCCTGATGCTGGATCACGCCATCGAGCTTGATCGAGAAGCCCGCGAACTCCGGCAGGTCAAGATGCAGCGAAGCATTGTGGCCGCCGATATTGCCGATGCCGCCCGAAAGACGCCCACCGAATTCGCCGGTCGGCGCTTTCGAGACAATCGACAGCGCACCGCCCTCGGTATTGCGGCCGAACAGCGTGCCTTGCGGACCCTTGAGCACTTCGATGCGCTCAACATCAAACAGCGCCGCGTTGAGGCCATGCTGGCGGCCAAGATAGACGCCGTCGATATAGATGCCGACGCCCTGTTCACGCGCGGGCTGGTTGGCATCGAGCGGCACGATGCCGCGGATGCCAATGGTCAAGGCAGATTGGCGCGCCTCGAAAGTGGCGACGCGCAGCGAAGGAACGCCGCCGTCCGCAAGATCGAGCAGGCTCTGCACTTTGCGCTCGGCAATCATTTCCGCGCCCATCACCGAAATCGAGATCGGCGTTTTCTGCAGGTTGGTCTCGCGCTTGGTGGCGGTGACAACAATTTCGGTGAGGCCATGGTCTTCGGCCGCACCGCCGGGAGCGGCTTCCGAGGCAGCATCAGCAGCAGCTTCATCAGCAGCCAACGCTGCGGGCGCGCATTGCAGGAAGGCAAGCGCCGCAATGGAGGCGGACAGTCGGAGGGCAGCCAGTCTGAAGGTGGGGCGTGTCATTGATCAATTTCCCTGATTGGTATGGTCTTGTCGGAGCGAGAACCGGGGCGAATCGCACCGCAGTTCCCTCCTGCCGAGGCCGCAATTAGGGGGGGCACATTTCAACCGCGCGTCGGTTTTAAGTCAGGCGGGTGACAATCGAGTGACAGGTCTTCAGCCGTCAAAAATGTCGGAAACGCGTCATAAAAGCGTCATGTCTCACCGCCATAAGCGGGACTCGAAATGTCCAGCGCACTCGGCCAATGATTGAACCAGGAACCCTTATCCTGACCTCCACCAGGCCCGGCCTGCAGGCTGCGATTGCGCAGAGCTTGCCCGGCATGTTGATGCTGGAGGCCGTGCGAAATCCAACCCAGGCACAGGTCAAGGGTCAGGTCTGGTGCTTCGTCGATTGGCTGCTGTCCGACATCTCAGGGCTCGAGATGTGCCGCAGGCTGCGCGGCGCTCCGGCAACGGCGCACAGCCACATAACCATGGTTCTGGAGGATGATGACGGCGACGCGCGCCGCCGCGCGTTGATCGCCGGAGCTGACGACTATATCCAGGGCCCGCTGACCGCCGAACTGCTGCTGGGCCGCCTGCAACCTTTCCGGACAGGCCCGGCTCAGGCCAATGGGCAGGCCAGGCTAGTGCACGGCGAACTGACGCTCGATCTTGCCGCCCATATCGCGCGCTGGCGCGGCACACGGTTGCCGCTGCGGCCCAACGAATTCCGACTGCTGATCCATTTCGTCGAACATCCCGACCGGGTGTTTTCGCGCGCCAGCCTGATTGCGATCCTTGGCAAGGACGGTGAAGCCATCGATGAACGCACGGTCGATGTATGGGTCGGCCGCCTGCGCCGGGCGCTCATGGCCCACGGCGTGCCGGACCCGCTGCGCACGGTGCGCTCGATGGGCTATGTGTTGGACAGTATCTGAACGCGCGCCTGAGAGTCTGGCGGTCCCTACCGCTCAGTAAAAATTGCGCCGCAGCACCGTCACACTGCGATCTTCGCGCGCCATCGCCATGACATGCGCGCCAGGATAAGCGATCTTTTCCACTTCGCTCAGCGGGATGCGCGGCCAAGGGTTCATGTCGCGTATCAGGGTTTCGTCGGTGCAGTGGACGGTCACCTCCTCGCCGCTCTCGGTGCGGATGGTCACATCGCCGCCATCGCGCGCCGTCACTTCGCCGATCACCGGCTGCGGCGCCCATGACGGGATTGCCCGCACATCCAGCGACAGGCGGAACTCGTTGGAAGGGTTGGGCAACGCGGTGTGCGCGGTCAGGTAGTTGAAGATCAGCACATCACCGACCTTGAAATGCGCCGAGCGCCACGCCTCATCCGTAATCGCCTCGCGCGGGATGGCATTGGCCTGCCGGCTGACATCGTGGAGGCTGCCGCGCTTATGCGTGCCAGGCGCGACGGCGAAGCTGCCCCGGTCCATCGTCACGTCGCGCACCGGCATCCAGCAGATGGTGAACAGCATGCCCTCGTTATAAAAGCCGTCCTGATGCCGCCCGGCGAACAGGTCTTGCCCCTCGGCAACCGGCCCACTGGGAAAGGCCGAGCGGTGCGCTGCAATCGGAATCCACACCGGATCGGCATCGAAGACATCGCGCATGATCGTGTTGAGCAGCGGCTGCTTGACCACTTCATGCCAGACTGCTGTGCCGATGGCATCGCAGGGCCGCCAGCTGTCACTTTTCTTGCCGGTCCACACCGGGGCCGCATTGGCCGGATCGATCAGGCCTTCCGCCGCCAGCGCCGCGCGGTATTGCGCTTCGGCACCGCGCATTTGCTCAGGATCGATCACTCCGCGCAGATACAGCACGCCGTCTTCCGCATAGCGCTGACGCAGCGCCGGCCCATTGCCGATCAGCGGCGTAGAATCGGTGAGCGAGGCAATAGCGATCATCAGTCAGCGTCCTTTCAAACGATGTTGCCCGCGCCAGCCGCGTGCTTGGCGGCGATCCAGCCCCAGACGAACGACGGCCCCACGCTCGATCCTGCGCCCGGATAAATCCGCCCCATCACCGATGCGGTGCTGATGCCGGTGGCATAGAGCCCTTCGATCACCGAGCCATCCTCGCGCAGCACGCGGGCGTTCACATCGGTGACCACGCCGCCATATGTACCGACATCGCCCGGCACCATCGGCGCGGCATAGAACGGCGCTTCGTCAATCGGACCCAGCGTGTGCGATCCGTCCTCGCGGTAGAAATCGCCGAGGAAGTTGTCATAGGCGCGGTCGCCGCGATGGAACTCGGTGTCCTTGCCTGCCTTGGCATCGGCATTGAAGCGGTCGACCGTGGTGCGCATCACTGCCGGATCGATGCCGATCTGGCCGGCCAGATCTTCCAGTGTATCCGCGCGTTTGAGGAAGCCTAAGTCATACCATTCCTGCGGCTTCTTGGTGCCGGGCATGGTGCCGGTGTACATGTATTGGCGCATATGTTTTTCATCGACGATCCACCAGCTGGGGATCGCCGGAACAGTCTTGTGGCGCTTCGGCATATTCTGGCAGAACTCCATATAGGAGCCCGCCTCGTTCATGTATCGCACCCCTGACTGGTCGACGACGATGGAATAGGGCTTGGTGATGTTCATCTGCCCGCCGACGGCCGAAAGCTCGATGCCGTCGCCTTCATTCTTTACGCCCGGCGGAATCGACATCTGGTTGCCGACCATTTCCTCCATCTGGCCGATCGCCGCGCCCAGCGAGATCATTTCGAGGATCATCTCGCCGGTGTTACCGCCCGGGGTTGCGGTCCATTCCACCGAAGTGCCCGGCTGATACTTGTCACGCATTTCCTGATTGTGGGAAAAGCCGCCGGCATTGACCAGCACGCCCAGCCGCGCGCCGACGCGCCACGGTTTGCCGTCCTTCTGGGTGACCACGCCCTTCACCGCGCCATCTGCCATGATGAAGCCGGTGACCGGCGCGTTGATGCGCAAGTCCACGCCTGCCTTGAGGCTAGCCTGCATCATCCGGCCCTGCAGCGCGCCGCCGCCAGAGGTCCAACGCTTGCCCGTGAGCTTGGCCATGACAATGCGCACGCCGACCTTGAGCATGGCGAACTTGCCCTTCAGCGAGCTTTTCATCAGCGCGATGGAAAAGCCTTCGAAGTGATAGGCGGGAATTTTCATGAAATTGGGCTCGAGCTTGTCGCGCCATGCACCCAGCTCATTGGTG
>JANOBA010000318.1:0-5842 GCA_031411415.1 Novosphingobium sp. | reverse complement strand
CTCTCGGGCTGGGAAGCAGCGCATCTCACGATTGACCCGCAGCATGACGTGATCTTCACCTGCCGTACGGGTATGCGCACGGCAGGCGCGTGTGACCGTCTCGCCGCGCGCATATCGGGAACGGCCTTTGTGCTTGAAGGCGGGGTTGACGCTTGGGAGAAGGCAGGCTTGCCGCTTGCTGTTGATGCTAAGGCACCGCTGGAAATCATGCGGCAGGTTCAGATTGCGGCGGGCTTGCTCGTGCTCGCGGGGGTTGCTTTGGGTTTTGCTTTCGCCCCGGCCTGGTTTGGCCTGTCGGCGTTTGTTGGGGCGGGACTGACCTTTGCCGGAGTCACTGGCTTTTGCGGCATGGCGCGACTGATGATGCTCGCCCCGTGGAACCGCCACGCGGGCACGGCGTAACCCTATGACCGGCGCGCTTGCTCTTGCGGTGCTAGGCGGCGTCCTGATCGGCTTGTTGCTGACTGTCTTTGGTGGCGGAGGATCGGTTCTGGCCACGCCATGGCTGATCTACATCGTCGGCATTGCCGATACCCATGTCGCCATTGGCACGTCAGCGGCGGCAGTGGCTGTGAACGCAGCGACCGGTCTGGCGGTGCAGGCGCGCACCGGAACCGTCAAATGGCCATGCGCCAGTGTTTTTGGGCTTACCGGGCTGGCAGGGGCATTAGCCGGTGCGCACCTTGCCAAAAGCGTCAACGGCGCTGCGTTGCTTCACTGGTTTGCGTTTGCAATGATTGCCATTGCCGCCTCGATGTTGATTCCGCGCAAAGATGAGGGCGATCCCACCGTCCATTTGACGCCCGGAATGGTGTGGAAACTTGCCCCGGTCGGGCTGATTGCTGGCTTTGCGGCAGGGTTTTTCGGCATTGGTGGCGGCTTTTTGATCGCGCCGGGATTGATGGCCTCAACCGGCATGACGCTTGCCAATGCCGCAGCATCCAGCCTGGTTTCGGTCACCTTGTTCGGTGGGGCGACCAGCGCCAGCTATGCCGCAACCGGTCAGATTGCCTGGCCGCTGTTCGGCGCGCTCGTGGCGGGCGGAGTCGCTGGCGCCGCAATGGGCCTGCCGATCTCGCGCTGGATGGTGGCCAGAGTCAAAGTTGCGCGGATCGGCTTCGCGCTCCTGGTGATGACCGTTGCTGTCTATATCCTGTTAGCGAAGTAGCGACACGAAAAGGTATATGCTGTTTTCGGGCCTGCCGATCTTCACCGGCGATCTTCCCTCCTGGTTTTGAGTCGCTGAGCTGGCTAACCTTCTTCCTCGGTTGGTTGAGAGCCTCGCCTGAGGATGGTATGTCACCCATATATTTGGACCGCGCTAAATTTTTTCGTCTGGCGGAAGTGACTAGGCACACCCCGTTGTGAGGATCGAGGCCGTCAACAGCGCTCGTGCTTTGGCGCTACACTTCTGACTTCGCAAACGAAGTACTAGTCAAATAATGGACAATCGAAAGCAGTTCGAACGCTGGGATCTAAATGATGCATTTACTCAAGGTCGATTCATCAGGCGATGACGCGAGCTCAAGGACTGGAGCAAAACCGCCGCCTGGAGTGCGCATGTTTGTCGTCTGTCCTTGGTAGAGCCGAGCGGCGGCTAGTAGCACCTCGCCAGCATATGTGTAGAGCCGCACGTCAACCTTGAGCTTGGCGGGCATCCCGTCGCGACGAATGATCCGCGCGCTCGGTTCGGCATAGGCTTGCGCCACATAATTCCCAGCGAGGATGTCGCTCCAGACTTTGTGCGTAACCTTGTCGCCGCGATAGGCGGCTTTGCTACCGTGCCCCCCAGCAGGCTTAAAGAACTGGTTACGACGGTTTCCCCACAGGGAACTGGCATTGGCAGGTGTCACCAAGACAGTTTTTGGCACCGCACCGCGCAGCGCTTCCCGATGCGCCGGTGCAAGCCCCCATTGTTCAAGACGGTCGGTGTCAGACAACAGCGTCAGGTTGCGCTTGTCGGCAAGCAGTGCGTAGACGTGCGGGTTCGGCGAAAGGACGACGATGCCCGCTTCATAAGCGGCGCGCAGCGCGGCATGCCGCGGCTCGGTGAGTGCAAAATCAACAAGTCGGTTATATACGAGGTCGATCCGGCGGCCATCCAATTGTAGCATCTGACCATCACAAGCGAGAGCACTGGCATCGGCAATGATAGCTGTGATGCCATGTTGCTCGATCAGTGCTTTGGCCAGTCGAAACTCAGGCAGCAGATATTGCGTCTCGGGGTTATCGTCGATGATGGCGATGTTTATAGGCTGGCTAGAACCCCGCTGACGTCGCCACTCCGCAATGAACATCGAGAAAATTTGCCCGCCGAAATCGCGAGGTGGCGCGGCGAGAGCATGATCACCCGCACAACACTCGCGTTGCGCTTCGGCGAGAACATGATTCAGGAAGGCCCCGCCAGCGTTGGTATTGACTTCGATGAGCTGCGGTCCGGTCGAGGTGACGTGGAAATCATAGCCCATCAGCACTCCCGCTGGCCCGAAGTCCGTGGCGGCGAGCGGCGGGGCCCAGGCCAGCGCCGCAGCGCGGTAGCCGGGTAGGCGCGCCGCCACCTCGACGGCCGTGACCACCTGCTTCATGGTGGCCATGATGTTGGACGCAATGAATATCGGCACATTAGAGAACAGCGAAGGATGGGAGGTCACAAGAGAATTGGCGAAGCCTGCAAGCCCGACTTGGGCATCCAGCGCACGCATAAGAACAGACTGGTCGAGAGTGACGCAAAAACATGCCTCGTTAAGGCGTTCTGCAACATCGGCGTACGCTTTAAGCTGCGGAACTGCCACTTTCCCGGTTGCCGTCGGCGGCCTTCGCCCGTTCACTATGGCTGTCCGGTCCGGAAATAAGCGGCGCGATCGACCAACTGCACCATTTGCCTCGCTGCGTGGATGGTCAAGGGATGCGGGGCGGAGTCGGGCCGGGGAGAAATGTGGGCCGCCATCGCGCGTACGAGGTCGATTTGCTGGCCGGGGGCATCCGCAAGCAGCGCGATGACCAAATTTTCCAGAGCGATGACGCGGATCCGTAATTGGACCAACTCGGTATTCGTCAGCTCCGGGATGTCGGATGCAGCTGAGCCGAGGCGCGTGATCTCCTTTGGACCACAGGGCCCAACACCACCCTCATTGTCCCACCGCGACAGCTGCGATTGCGGCTGCAGTAGGTTGTCAACACGCTCCGATCCGTTACGGGTCATACTGAAATTTCCTATCGACAAGCCGATACCCTGTCGCTGTCAGCAAGGGTATCTTTCACAGTCGAATTTTGAAAGCGCAGCAAATCGACCGGTGATGCCCGTTTTAGAATAAGCACCGCGCCGACGACCGGAAATGGCTGGAACCTAACCATGTTCCGTGAGTCGAGCGGCAAAAGCGGTGGATTGCGTCTCCATTATCAGTGACTAAAGAGGACCGCATGCCGATTTTGCGCGATCAGCGATCGAGTGAAGCCTCCGAAGACCCATTCCCTCAATCGACCATGGCCATAGCCGCCTGCAACGATCAGATCGGCCTCCTGTTGTTCGGCAATGTCCAGCAACTGATCGGCAGCAGAGCCGACGCTCGCTTCGGCGACGATCATGACAGTGGACTCAATGCCGTGGCGTCGCAAATGGTCAGAGACTTCGGTTACGTGCCCTCTTGCCGCTGGGATCGAGGAAGTACTATCGGTGATCTCAACCAAGAGGACTTTCCTGGCGGCCTTCAGAAAGGGTAGAGCGTCGGAAACAGCGCGTCGCGCTTCTCGTGTGTCCTTCCACGCCACCACTACATTCGCGACGGTCAGTTTTCTGGCATCTGGCGGCACCGCGAGCACGGGCCGGCCCGTCTCCATAATGAGCGGCCCGGGCGCACCCACAGTGTAATTGGCGGCACCGCCGTGATTACTATGGCCAGTAATAACCAGATCAGCAGCGCCGGATTCGTTTGCGATCTCGGCTACTGGGAACTGCATGGCCGAACGCCATTGTGTCCCATGCCGCACAGTGCCAGCGATCGCGCGGAACTTCTCCTCGGCGCGCCGTAGATTGGCCTCCACGTTCCCGATGACCATCTCAGCAGCGTAGCCCTCGCCAAGACTGAGGGCACCGTAGATTTCGGCGCCGACGCCAATCAGCATAGCGTCGAACTGATTGGCAAGATCAACAGCCAGTGCAAGTCGGGGATCCGCAGAGGGATCCGGCTCGACGTGAACGAGGAAGGTCGCGAACGTCATGAACATCTCCTGTGAGCAAGTTGCAAGCATCCTGCTTTCCGGCTGTCGAACCGGAAACGGACACGAACACACACCCATAGTCCCGGTGTGCGAAAGCTGGGAGCCTCGGAAACTACTCAGGACGCGGCGGGCAAGACCGCCAATTGGGGAATTTTCACGTTGTCTGCGGCGGAAAGAGCCAGCGCAAAAATCAGCGAGACTCTGCCACCCGGCCACTTGTGCGCGCGGCTGGCAAACACAGGAATGCAGTTTCGATAGCGCTTCAAAACCAGAACCTGATCCCGGCAACGAAATTGACCACGTTCGGATTGTCCCCCGCTAGCCGCGCATATCGCGCTGTCCCGCCCGTCTTGCCGGACCATTCGACGCCAACATAAGGAGCAAATTCCTTGCGGATCTCGTAGCGAAGCCGCGCGCCCAGTTCGTACGTCGAAAGTCCCGATCCAAGGCCTATTGCGGGCACCTCTTGTGCCGAAAAATTGAACTCAACCCTCGGCTGAAGGATAAGCCGCTGGGTGATCCGCTCGTCATAGCTTGCTTCGAGCCGGGCATGCAGATCGCCTTTGTTGGAAACGAATAGCTGGCCAGTTACGTGAAACCAGTAGGGCGCAATGCCCTCCACGCCGACGACGGCGTAGGTCCTTGACGGATTGGGCACGATATCGTGACGCACGCCGATCTGGGCGTTCCAGAACGGCGAAATCGCGCGTGAGTAAAGCGCCTGGACTTCAACATCTTCAATCGGTTTCCCGAAGGTGCCTTCGCCCTCAGTCTTGATGACCAAGCGGTTGATGTCGCCGCCAAACCAAGCCTCGCTTTCCCAGCGATAGCCGTCTCCGCCTTTGCGCGCCTGATATTCGGCGAGATCGAACAGAACCATCGATCCGCTGAATGCGCCGTTCTCGCGGCGCAAGGCTTCGCGCGAGCGGGCCATTTCTGCCGGATCGAACAGCGCATCGGCGGCGTGATCGGTGGGCGGCCCGGGTGCCGGGACGTTTCCGACATCCGTCTCTTCGGGCTGCATCGCGGACATATCGTGGCCGCCAGCTTGGCTCCCGGACATGTTCATCCCGGGCATTCCCTCCGGCTTTCCCGGTACGCTGGGCGCACTCGGCATGGTGTGTCCGGCATGAGGGTCACTGGCCGGTTGAGCAGGCTCTGAGGGCGCTGATGCAGTCGGCTTGACGGGCATTGGCTTGCCAACCGGGGGCTTCGCCGGCATCTCCATGCCCGGCATCGACTCCTGCGCCATCACGGGGCTGGCCGTCAGCGAAACGGGCAAAGCGATGGCCGCCATGATTGCGGGAACGAGCAGCCGGGTCATGCGCCTGCCTCCTCGTGGCGGACCGTTACAACCCGGAACATTCCGGCATGCATGTGCAGCAGCATATGGCAGTGGAACGCCCAGTCACCCAGCCCATCCGCCGTCAGGTCGAACGAGACCTTGCCGCCCGGCAGCACATTGACGGTGTGCTTGAGCGGATGATGGCCCGGATTGCCGGTTACCACCTCGAAGAAATGGCCGTGCAGGTGGATCGGGTGCGGCATCATTGTGTCGTTGATCAGATTGACGCGCACCCGTTCCATGTGCCGGAAGGCAATCGGTTCGGTGCGGTCGCTGAAC
>JANOBA010000317.1:0-5381 GCA_031411415.1 Novosphingobium sp. | reverse complement strand
GCGACGTCGTGTCGGAAGGCATGGCGGTCAAGGTCAAGGTCATGGAAATCGACCCGCGCGGCAAGGTGCGCCTGTCGATGCGTCTGGTCGATCAGGAAACTGGCGCGGAAATCGAAGATACCCGCCCGGCGCGCGAACCGCGCAGCGATCGCCCCGGTGGCGATCGCGGTGATCGTCGCCCCGGTGGCGGTGGTGATCGCGGCCCCAGAGGCGATCGTGGCCCACGCCGTGATGGCGGCGGCGGTGATCGCGGCCCGCGCCGTGAAGGCGGTGATCGCGGCCCACGCGCCGATGGCGGCAACGCCGATCACATGCCGGCGTTCCTCAAGAACGACGACTGATCGCCACTTAGCGATAAGCAAACTAAGGGGGGGGCTGCCATTGGCGGCCCCCTTTTTGCTTGTCCGGGGTGGGCGAATCAGCGACCATCACGGCCTTGTTTGCAAAAGGAGTGGTGCGATGGTCCGCAAGGCGCGCTTGCTGATTTCGGGGCTTTTGGCCGCCGCCTACGCCAGCTCCGCGCAGGCCTGCTCCGACGGCGGCTGCGAGATGAGCTGGTCCATGCGCAACCCGCATCTGGCCTGCGCCGGGCGCGCGGTGCTTTCGCCGGGAAATGACAGCCGGGTGAACCTGATGTTCCTGCTCGCCGATCGTGCGGGCAAGGGGCCGGTGTCCTCGCCCGGTGCGGACATGGCCGGCTATGGCTACGGCAATTCCTTCTTCGAATGGTCGATGCTGCGCCAGGCCTATACCCCGGCACGCAGCGAAGATGAGGAACAATCCGGTTCGAGCGACGGCTCACGGTGCGACAGTCTCGCGGGCGGGGCCAATGCCTTCAAGGGCGCATTGGCGGCCAGCGGCATTGCGGCAGCTGAGCAGCAGCAACTGCTTGCCGCACGCGGACGGGTCCAGCTGGCTTGCGGTGGCGGCGAGCAGGCACTTCCCGAATGGCCCGCCGGCCTTGCCAGCGCGAAAGGGCAGGCGTTCCTCGCTTACCTGAGGGCCGCCGAGCAATTCTACACCGGCGAATGGGATGCATCGCGCCCCGCCTTTGCGGCCTTGCGCACGGCAAAAGAGCCATGGGTCGCCGAAACCGCGACCTACATGCTCGCCCGGGTTGAACTCAACGCCGCGATTGCCCCGGCGCTGGGCGAATATGGCGATTTCGAGCGCAGCAAGGTCGATCTTGCCGCCGTCACGCGCGCGGCCAATGGACTGAAGGCCTATTTCACTGCCTACCCCAGTGGCCGCTATGGCGCTTCGGCGCGCGGACTTGTGCGGCGCACGCTGTGGCTGACTGGCAATGTCCCGCTGCTCGCGCGGGAATATTCGCGAATGCTGGGCGAAGCCCCGGTTGGTGCGGAGGCCGCGGCGGCGCTCATTGAGGAAATCGACAACAAGCTGCTGACCCAGGTCAATAGTGCCGATGGCATCGAGGATCCGCTGCTGGTCGCCACGCTTGACCTGATGGCGATGCGCGATGAGGAAGGCGAGGCCGGCAGCAAGCCTAGCAGCTTTGCCGCTGCCACACTGGGCGCGCAGCAGGCGCTGTTCAGTTCGCGGCCAGACCTGTCTTCGCTGCTCTCCGCTAATCATGCCTATTATGTATCCGGCGACATGAAGCGCGTGCTTGCACTGGTGCCGGACGATGCCAGGCAGTCTTCTTTCGCTCCGGTCGCATTCAGCCGGCAATACCTGCGCGGCATGGCACTCGCTGCGCTGGGGGACCGCAACGAGGCCGGTTTCTGGCTCCAGATGATCGGCGGTTCAAAGCTGCCCTGGCAGCGCGCGCTGGTCGAGTTGGCGCTGGCGATGAATTATGAGCGGGCCGGCAAGCTTGGTCTGGTCTTCGCCAAGGATTCGCCGGTCCGCGATGCAACCATCCGTTCGATCTTGCTGACCAACGCCGCCGGGGCGCCGCTGCTGCGACAGCAGGCCTCGGATCGCTCGCTTGGCCGGGCCGAGCGCGAGGTTGCGCTCCATACTCTGCTCGACAAGCAGTTGCAGCGCGGGCTCTATGCCGCTTTCGTCGGCGATCTGGCATTGCTGGGCTCGGTCCCGGCCGGCCCAGCCGGAGAGGACGAATACACCGGGCAGCCGTCGCTCGATCAGTTTCGCAAACCCCGGCTGTCGGATGGTTACGCTTGCGCTCCGCTGGCCACCAACGCCCGCGCGCTTGCCGCCAATCCGCGCGATGCCAAGGCGCGCCTGTGCCTTGGCGATTTCTGGCGGCTGGGCGGCTTTGACCGCGCCGACGAATATCACAGCGCCCCCAAGGCGGATGAACTCGGCGGTTTCGTCAGTGCATTTGCCGAAAAGCCGCTCTCGCGCGGAGAATTCTATGGCGAAATCATCACCGACCCTGCCGCAGCAGCAAACGACAAGGCCTATGCGCTTTACCGCGCGGTGATGTGCTACGCGCCCGGCGGGTTCAACGATTGCGGCGGTGCGGGCTATTCACCGGCGCAGCGGAGATCCTTCTATACCCAGCTCAAGCGGACCTATCCGCAAAGCCCCTGGGCGCAAAAGCTCAAGGCTTACTGGTAGTGCGCAAGTGGCTGGCGCAGGGGGCAGCCCTTGCGCTGCTTGCCTGCGCCGGGCCGGGCGGCAGCGGGAAAGTCGACCCCCAGCGCTATGACAGCTTCTTCCTTTGGGCCGGAGTAGCGCCGCCCGCATGGCTGGACCGGGCGAAGTCGCTCTATACCCTTGCCGGCGAAGTCCGCGCGAAAAGGCCGGATGCACTGGTGACGCTGCGCGCGACGCCTCAGCGCGCCAAGCCGGCACTATGGTTTGTGGTCCGGGCTGAGCGGCTCGACTGGAGCCCCGCGCTCCATGCGCAAGTCTTGCGCCAGCTTGATCGCTGGGCGGCAGCAAACCGGGTTGAAGGATTGCAGATCGATTTCGACACGGCAACCAAAGGCCTTGGCAACTATGCCGCTTTTCTGGCCGACATCCGCCGCCGCCTGCCGCGCCGCTACAAACTTTCGATAACCGGGCTGATGGACTGGTCGGCCAATGGCGATCCGGCTGCGCTCGCTGCGCTTGCCGGCACGGTCGATGAAGTGGTGGTCCAGACCTATCAGGGCCGCAAGACCATTCCCGGCTACGAAGACTATTTCGCCCGGCTGCAGCGCCTGCCGCTGCCCTACCGGGTGGCGCTGGTCGAAGGCGGAGAGTGGCGCGCACCAAAAGGCCTGGAGAGCGATCCGGAATTTCGCGGCTATGTTGTGTTCCTGCTCAGGCCCTGAAAACTTCAAACTTTAAGTCTTGGCCGGCCCAGATAATCGCCTTTGCCCACGTTCAGCCCCTGACCGCGCAGCACATTATAGGCGGCGGCAGCATGGAAATAGAAGTTGGGCACCGAGAACGAGAGGATAAAATCCTCGGCAAAGAATTCCATGCGGCGATCGCCGAATTCGAAGCGCATGTCGCGCCCGGCCATGGCATTGATTTCCGCAGGATCGACTTCTTCCATGGCGGCAAGGGCATCGGCGATGGCTTTGTGCAGCGACGCGAAGTCAGTCGGCGCAGGCGAGCGGTCTGGCCCGAAAACGCCGGCGCGCAATCCGGCAATTGCGCCGGCCGAATGGTGGGCGACGCTGGTGACCTGTTTGGCGAAGGGCCACATGTCGGGCGCGATGCAGACGCCGGTCAGCGCTTCGGCGGGCAGGCCGTGTTCGGCGCAGTGCGCTTCTGCCTTGGTCACCAATCCGGCAACCGAAGGCAGGATCTGGAGGTAGGCCCCAACCGAGGCATGATAGAGCGAAAATGGCACGGCTGGTTCTCCCGGTGGGTTGTTACCCGGAGCATAGCCGCGATTACCGGATCAGGAAACAGCCAGTCGTAGTTGCAGGTCGTCGCGCCCTGCACGGCGCTCGGCAGTGCGCACGCAGTTCTTGCCGGCCTGCTTGGCACTGTAGAGCGCGGCATCGGCCATGGGGATAACGTCGAGCGGGCTGGTCGATGTTTCAGGCACGGTGGCGATGCCGAATGAGGCCGAGATAGCATGGCCGTGCGGCTCGGACAGCGCTTCGATCCGCGCGCGCAGCATTTCGGCCTTGAGCGCGGCGTCGGCAAGATCGCAATTCGGCAGGATGATCAGCAGCTCTTCTCCTCCGTAGCGGCTGACGACATCGGAAGGCCGCAGTGCGCCGACCAGTTGGCCGGCAACATCGCAGAGCACGGCGTCGCCCTTGGCGTGGCCGTACACGTCGTTGAGTTGCTTGAAGTTGTCGAGATCGATCATCAGCACTGATGTGGCGCCGCCAGTCCGCTCGGCCAGGCTGATATAGCGATCAAGCGCGTCTTCCATATAGCGCCGGTTGTAGAGCCCGGTCAGCGGATCGCGCAGGGATTGGGTGCGCAATTTCTCGCGCAGGGCAATGTTGGACAGGGCCAGAGACATCGAATCGGCCAGCGCCCGGCCAAGCCTGCGGATGTCCATCAATCGCCTGAACGATTCATCACCCGACCGCGCCAGCACCAGCAAGCCGTGCACTTTGCCGCGCGCCATCATCGGGATTTCGACCGTTGCGCTCTGGCAGGTGTGGTGCGGGCAGCACAGCGTGTTCGATGCGGGATCGTTGATATGCGGCTTGCCGCGCTTGAGCGCCCAGCAATTGGAAGGCAGCAGCACTTCTGCGGGCGAGAATGCTTCGCCGGTGTTCCATGCCTTGGCCAGATCGAGCCGATCGCGCGAATTGTTGAACACATACAGCGCGCCGCCATAGTCCGGAAGCAACCGCTGGGCGGTGGCCATCAGCACGGCGCCGGCATCGTCATGCCCTTCGGCTGCTTGCAGCATGTCAGTCATAGCGAACAGTTCTTCGATCTGCTTTGCCGATTGCCGGGCGCTTTCGGCGGCATCCTTGCGGACGCTTAGCTCGTCGATCGAATTGAGCCCCATTCGAAAGCCGATGATGATGTTGCCGATAAGCGCGAAGATGGCGATCTGGATCGCGAGCTGCGCCGCCGGGGCTGGGAGAATCAATGCACACAGCAAGCCGCCCAGCGTTCCGAAGAGCAGTAGCATCACGAACGCGCCTTGCGCGGTCACGACGGGCTGCTCGAATATATGTCGGCGCAGAGCTGACACTGTAGTATTCCCCCAATGCAATTCCGCATGCCGATAGCAGGCAGAAATTAACAATAGCTGTTGGCGCAATCCAGACTGCCTCGTCAGGTAGCCGATTGCTTCGAGAGTTCCTGAGCATAGACGATGCAGTTGCGCCCTTTTGCTTTGGCGACATAGAGCGATTCATCGGCGGCCTTCAGCGCCTGGCGATGATCGCCATAGGCAAAGACATCCGCCACACCGCCCGAGAATGTCACCCTGCCGAACGGCATGTCGTTTGCGCGGTTGACCAGGCGGCGTTCGGCCA
>JANOBA010000316.1:0-1642 GCA_031411415.1 Novosphingobium sp. | reverse complement strand
ATAGATCCGCTCGCGGTTGGCATTGGTCGATGACAGCACCAATGCCGAGCTTGAGCGGACCGGCGCGACCTGATTGCCCTTGGTGGTCATGTGGCGGCCCAGCTGGAACATGTCGTCGCGGGCGACCTGCGGATTGTAGGTTGCGAAATTGCGAGATTCCTCACCATCGAAATGGTGCTCCCTCGTCTTCCAGTTGGCTTCTATCGGCAGGTGGCAGCCGCCGCAGCTGGTCGTCCACGAAAGATGGCAGGTGAAACACGCCATCTCGCTTTCCTTGTGCGCGCGGTCCGACCTGGGCACGCCTGGCCCGAAACCGAACTTGCCGTCCAGCGCCCCGGATCGGCTCATCAGCTTGGCGCGCGCCGATTTGAGGTTGAAAAAGGGAGAGGCGGGATCGACCCCGTCCTTGGTAAGCCGCACTTCCCATCTGAGGTTGGGATCGACGATCGAGCGCTGGATCAGCGACATCCTGCCGCCGTCATTTTCAATCCATTCAAAGCGGCGCTTGCCATCGGGATTGCGCAGCAGCGCCAGGTTGTTGCCTTTGGGCGGCGCGGCAGGGCCGGAGGTGAGCAGCGTCGGGTAGGCGTCGGCCGTGCCGTGGCAGTCCTTGCAGCCGATCTCGACCGCATTGGCGACCTCGCCATAGATCAGGCCATTGCCGTGGCTGTCCTGGCCGAAATGGCAATCGGCGCACTGCATGCCTTTTTCGGCATGGATATCCATCAGGTGAACGGTCTTGCCGGGATTGTTCCCGGCGGGAACGAATGCCGGCTCGCCGGCCCTGCGCCACTTTTCGGGATCGTCGGGCGAGACCACTGCGCCCTCGGCATCGAGCAGGTTGCCAGCACGATCACGCTTCAGGATCGCCCGGAAGTTCCAGCCATGACCATGATAATCGGCGATCTGGGTATCCTTGAGCTCTGGATTGAGATCATAGACATTGCGCAGGAAATTCTCGTCGCCCCACAGTCCGCGGGCCGCCGCGCCTTCGGGATTGCGGTCGTTGGCCTCGCGGATCGCCGCAGCACCCGGATACCGTTGCTGCCTGTAGAGCCGCTGATAGTCCGCGTCGCTCATTCCGGCCGGGCGCGGGGTGCGGTTTTCTGGGCCGGGCCACATCATCGGCGCGTCGGACTCATAATCCCACATCGTGTAGCCGAGGTAGGAATTCAGGAAGACGTTGGGCTGGTGCATGTGGCAGTTCATGCATTGCGCCGTGGGGATCGCCCGGGTGAAGACGTGGCCGATCGGGTGGCCCGATTCCTTCGCGTCATAGCTGGCCTGTCCGTCGCCATGGTCGCCCTTGAGTGCTCCGTGGTTGCTCGTTTTGGCGGCAATAGTCGGATCTACCGTAGCGCTCTGGCCGTCGCGGCCCTTGCCGGCATAGGTCAGGCTGTGGCGCGGCTCGCGGTCGTTGGCATAGATCACGTGGCAACCCGAGCAGCCTGAACTGCGATAGTCTCCGGGCTGGTCATTGGTGCCCATGAACCACATCAGCGGATCGTTTAGCCGCGTCTTGTGAATGTTGAGCACCGGAATTGCCACGCGCAGGCCCGTGCCCGGGCCACGGTTCGATTGCTTGAGGTCAGGCCTGCCGGGCTCCTCGAGCCGCTGGATCGCGCCGCTCGGATTGGGCAGG
>JANOBA010000315.1:0-5050 GCA_031411415.1 Novosphingobium sp. | reverse complement strand
CACCCTGAACTCGTTTCAGGGTCCATCGTGCAGCATGCCCAGTGCTTGCCTCTACCAACCAAGCTGCGCGGCTTTGCTGCCAATCAACGCTCCAGTTGAGGGTGCGAAATAGATCCTGAAACAAGTTCAGGATGACGGGGGATGTTTGAATGGTGACGGCGTGTGTCATTCCGCCGCCTCCGCAAACTCTTGCCCATGCAGCAGTTCCGCCGAGCAGCGCTGCATCGTTTCGCTGGCGCGGGCGATGGGGTTGGTCAGGTAGAAGTCGCGGATCGGGTAGGCCACTGCGCCACTGGCACCTGCTTTGCCCTTGGGCAGCTTGGAACCGTAATCTGCGAGGCCTTCCACGCCCAGCGCGGGAACCTGCGCAATCATGGCGGCGCGCAATTCCTCAAAGCTGTCGAAGCCCACCGAAACGCCCAGCGTATCGGCCAACGCGCGCAGTATCGTCCAGTCCTCGCGGGCATCGCCCGGAGCGAACACGGCCTTGTCGGCGAACTGCACCCGGCCCTCGGTGTTGACGAAAGTCCCGGCCTTTTCGGTGAAGGCCGAGCCGGGCAGGATAACGTCTGCCACACGCGCACTGCGGTCGCCATGGTGACCGATGTAGATCTTGAGCGCGTCCGGAAAAGCGCTGTAATCAATGGCATCCGCGCCCAGCGAAATCAGCACTTTGGGGCTCGCCTTGGCGAGATCGGCAATGCCGCCCTTCTGCGCATAGCCCAGCATCAGCGCGCCCATCTGGCTCGCTGCGAGGTGAATGACGTTGAACCCGTTCCAGCTTTCACGCACCAGATTGAACTTGGCAGCCAGCGCCAAGGCCGGTTCCAGACCGCCCGCAGCAAGGCCGCCCTGCCCGACGATGATCGCCGGGCGCTCGGCTTTCGACATGGCATCGGAAGCAGCCTTGGGCAGCTTGTCCAGCACGGACAGATCATCGCCGATGAACTGCCCGCCGAATGTGGTCTCCCACTCCGGCCCGACAAGGAACACCTTGGCCCCAGCTTTGACGGCCTTGCGCAGGCGGACATTGAGCAGCGGCGCTTCCCAGCGGATATTGCTGCCGATGACCAGCACTGCGTCGGCTGTCTCGATCCCGGCTAGGCCCGAATTGAAGTTCAGCGCGGCGAGGCTGGAGGTATCGAACGCATCGCCCGTCTGGCGGCTTTCGAGCAGGCCTGAACCAAGCGCGCCAAGCAACTGCTTGGCCGCAAACATCGTCTCGCAATCAACCAGCCCGCCGGCGACCGCAGCGATGCTCTTGCCCGGCTTCGCCTTGGCAATCGCGGCAAAAGCCTCGTCCCAGCTCACTGCCACCAGCTTGCCATTCTTGCGCAGCCAGGGCTTGTCGAGGCGTCTCGCTGTCAGGCCATCGACCTGATAGCGCGCCTTGTCGGAGATCCATTCCTCGTTCACGTCATCATTGATGCGCGGCAGGATGCGCAGCACTTCGCGGCCGCGGCTGTCCAGCCTGATGTTCGCGCCGCAAGCGTCCGAAACGTCAATCGACAGTGTCTTTTTCAGCTCCCACGGCCGCGCCTCGAAGGCATAGGGCTTGGAAGTCAGCGCGCCAACCGGGCACAAGTCGATGACATTGGCCGACATCTCGTGCGCCACGGCTTTTTCGAGATAGGAGGTGATCTGCATCGCTTCGCCGCGATAGAGCGCGCCGATCTCGTCCACGCCTGCCACTTCTTCCGAGAAGCGCACGCAGCGGGTGCAATGGATGCAGCGGGTCATCGTCGTCTTGATCAGCGGACCCATGTATTTTTCGGTGACCGCGCGCTTGTTCTCATCATAACGCGATTTGCCGCGCCCATAGGCAACCGACTGATCCTGCAGGTCGCACTCGCCGCCCTGATCGCAAATTGGGCAATCGAGCGGGTGGTTGATCAGCAGGAATTCCATCACCCCTTCGCGCGCGGTCTTGACCATCGGGCTGTCAGTCTTGATTACCTGGCCTTCGGCGGCGGGCAGCGCGCAGCTTGCCTGCGGCTTGGGCGGCCCCGGCGAGACTTCGACGAGGCACATGCGGCAATTGCCGGCGATGCTGAGGCGCTCGTGGTAGCAAAAACGCGGGATTTCCTTGCCCGCAAGTTCGCACGCCTGCAGCACGGTTGCGCCCTGCGGGACTTCGAGTTCGATGCCGTCGACGGTGAGTTTAGGCATTACTAGTCCGCCTTTGTCGCGATTGACTGCGATGCGAGTAGAGGCATCAGCCGATAAACACCTACTGCCAGCATGGACCGCACCGACCTTCTGGTCAGCGTTAGCGTTGAATTTTCTGGCAAGCATGGGCCCAAATTTGGAGCCAGTGCCTTGACCAATGCGGCCTCAGCGGGACTCGATAATTCAGATGTGATGAGCGAAAACACAGTTTTTGGATCTCGCGCTGCAACGCACTGCGCAAAATCCTCAGCTAAATTTCGGGGAGCTAATCCTGCATTTTCAATGCTTGTCTCTGAAACAGGGACAAGAGTGCTAGGGTCAAGCGCAGGATGTTGCAGCAAAATCAGTCCTTCAGCTACGCCACCCACTAGCGATGGAGCGGAAAATCTGAGCTGGCTGCCATCCACCGCCAAGCACCTCGTACTTCTTTGTGCGAGTTTAGCCGCTGCTTCGGATTGTTGTTCACTTTGGTATGGCAACTCCAGCATCGCTTGCGAATTACGGGGATCTTGATTGGCGGCACAACGTGCAAATACGTTCATCACACGAACCGCAGCATTTTCGCCTCCGGTATCGCTGGTGGTTACTGCGCCAGGCGGGACAGCGACTGAAGGCGGATTGATGCGTGATCCGGTCGGCTGACCTGCGATAGTAGCCGGTGATACAATAGCAGCCAAAAACAGGCTGGCGAGAATGAGTTTCGACTTCATTCCGCCGCCTCCCGCATCGCGCCATTCTCTGCGATCCGCCGTTCCAACTCGGGCCGGAAGTGGCGGATCAGGCCCTGGATTGGCCAGGCCGCTGCATCGCCCAACGCGCAGATGGTATGGCCTTCGACTTGCTTGGTGACCTGTTGCAGCATGTCGATGTCGCCGATCTCGCCATCGCCCACCCGCAGGCGTTCCATCATGCGCCACATCCAGCCGGTGCCTTCGCGGCATGGGGTGCACTGGCCGCAGGACTCGTGCTTGTAGAAGTAGGACAGCCTTGCAATCGCGCGGACGATGTCGGTGCTCTTGTCCATGACGATGACGGCGGCGGTGCCGAGGCCACTGCCAAGCGCCTTCAGTCCGTCGAAATCCATCGGGGCGTCCCAGATGTCTTCGGCCTTGACCAAGGGCACCGATGAACCGCCGGGGATCACTGCGAGCAGATTGTCGCGCCCGCCGCGAATGCCGCCGCAGTGCTTCTCGATTAGCTCGCTGAACGGGATGCTCATTTCTTCTTCGACGACGCAGGGCTTGTTCACATGGCCCGAAATCTGGAACAGCTTGGTGCCCCGATTGCCCTCGCGACCAAAGCCGTTGAACCATGCCGCGCCGCGCCGCAGAATTGTGGGCGCGACAGCGATGCTCTCGACATTGTTCACTGTCGTCGGGCAGCCATAGAGGCCTGCACCGGCGGGGACTGGCGGTTTAAGGCGGGGCTGGCCCTTCTTGCCTTCAAGGCTTTCCAGCATCGCGGTCTCTTCCCCGCAGATGTAGGCCCCGGCGCCGCGATGGACGAAGACGTCGAAATCATAGCCGCTCTTGCATGCGTTCTTGCCGATCAGGCCAGCGTCATAGGCCTCCTGAACAGCCGCGAACAGCACCTCGGCCTCGCGGATATATTCGCCGCGAATGTAGATGTAGGCCGCGCGTGCGCTCATGGCGAAGCCCGCGACCAGCGCGCCTTCGATCAGCTTGTGCGGATCGTGGCGGATGATCTCGCGGTCCTTGCAGCTGCCAGGTTCGGACTCGTCGGCATTGATAACGAGGAAATTTGGCCGCTCCGGATTCGGCTCCTTGGGCATGAAGCTCCACTTGAGCCCGGTGGGGAACCCAGCCCCGCCGCGCCCGCGCAAGTTGCTCGCCTTGATCTCATTGACGATGCCCTCGCGGCCGAGCGCAAGGAGCTTTTTCGTATTGTCCCAATCGCCGCGTTTTTGTGCGGCGGCGAGGGTCCACGGCTGATAGCCATAGACGTTGGTGAAAATCCTATCCTTATCAGCGAGGGCCATTATCGCCTCCGCCCTTCTTCTTCATCTGCATATCGGTCAGCCCATAAGCCATCAGGCCGAGGCCGAACGCGACCAGCATGGGGAGCAGGCCCCAGCCGACGGTGATGCCCATGAGAAAACCGACGATGAGCGCGACTGCGATGCCAGCGATGAATTGCATCACCATTCCCCCCGGTAATCGTGGTTGGCATGACCATTTTCTTGAGGCTGGTCACCCCGCCGGAAGGCTCGACCGTGTGACGGCCGGGCTCTTGTGTGCCGGTTTTGTAGGGCTTCCCGGCAGCTAGCGCATCGAGCACCGCATCGAGGCGTTCGGCGGTCAGGTCTTCGAAATTGTCGTCGTTGATCTGCACCATCGGGGCCGAGGCGCAGTTGCCCATGCATTCGACTTCGGTCAGCGTCCACAGGCCATCATCGGTGGTGTGGCCCAGTCGCATCCCGCGCGATTTGCAGGCGGCGAACAGGTCGTCCGATCCGCGCAGCATGCACGGCGTTGTGCCGCAGACCTGCACGTGGAATTTGCCGACGGGGACGAGGTTGTACATGAAATAGAACGTGGCGACTTCGACCACGCGGATCGCCGGCATGTCGAGGTATTGCGCGACATATTCCATCACCGGGATCGGCAGCCAGCCTTGCGTGCCGGTCTCCTCGCCGACCTGCCGCTGGGCATAGTCGAGCAGCGCCATCACGGCGGAGCGTTGCCGCCCGGCGGGATAGCGGGCGATGGCTGCTTTGGCCTTGGCGTCCCACACCTTGCTGAAGGCGAAGCTGCCCCAGCGCGCGCGCAGTTCCGGGCTATCGGGTTCGAGATGACGGTCAGCCATTATGAGAGTCCAAGGCCAAAAAGCCCCTCCCCTTCAGGGGAGGGGTTGGGGTGGG
>JANOBA010000314.1:0-2481 GCA_031411415.1 Novosphingobium sp. | reverse complement strand
GGGATCCCTCAAAACGCGAGACAGAATCTCGCCGGCAGTTCGCCGTAACATTTCGCGCACTCAATTCTCCAAATGAGGTTACGGTCTTCGACTAATTTCATGGCCCGCGTGCCGAGCATGGCTGCAGAGATGGCGGTTGGGATGAGCAGGAAAAATGCACCTCCCCCGAGTGTTGGGATAAGCCCGCCAATCGCTGCTAACTGAACCGCAATGCCACCAAATTTGCTGCTCCCTGCGACCAGACCCGTAGCCCTGCCGCGAACCGCGGCGGTATAACTTTCCGCAGTGTAGGGCAGGAGTACCGCAATCGTTCCGTTAGTTCCGACGATCAGCATTGCGACCAACGCGATCAAAAAAGGTTGCGAAGTCAGCAGTTCGATTGGCAACAGCGCGCCAACCAATCCCATCAAAGTCAGAATGATTGTGCCTATCAGCGTCCATTTGCTGCTGAACTGGCTATAAGACCAAGCCGCCAGCGCGATGGTGGGAAGCGCCAGCAGTGATGATCGCGCCAGGATGCCGCTCGCCAGTTCGGAACTGTACCCGCGTGCCTGCAAATCCATCGGCAGCCAGAGCAAGAGGCCAAAATTGACGAAGCTCCGCACATGCGATGGCGATCAATGCCCCACCAAATCCCCAGTGAGTGGTTTGCCCCGCCAGAAACTCTGACCTATCGTCGCGACCCACCCGGACAATCCCGAACTTGCTGGCTAACTTCGCGAGTTCGCCAGATCGCCCCTAGGCCGAGAGAAAAACCGGGCTCTCTGGAATCAGGCGGGCCAGTGCAAGCAACAGCAATCCGGTCGGAAATCCCTGTAACCACAATGAGCGCCGGCCATAGACAGGTTCAAGCAGATGCGCGGCGCCGGATGCCGCGAGATATCCCCCGACCAGCCCCGTTCCCCCGACTAGCACCAGCACCCAACTGCGGTGTCTTGGCGGAATGATTTCCGTGAGCAAGGTATAGACTACCGGCAGCATCCCACCGGCATCAGGAAACACATGACGAGGTTCCATAGAAACGTTGGCATGGCTCCACAAATCGAAGTGGAAGCAAACAGGATGGCCGACAACAGGATGGATATTCGCCTCCCATAGGTATCGGCCAGCCAGCCCCAGACGACAGACACGACAACCGTGCCAGTCAGGGCATCGAGCGGCAGGTAAGTTACTTCCGACCGTGAGAGCCCGTATTCTCTGGCCAGGCCCGGGAGCACGAAGCCAAGCGTTGCGGGCTTCATTACGTCGATGACCAGGCCGATGATCAAGACCAAGATGACCGTGGCATGCCAAAAGTTCAGGGGTGTTTCATCCGGCGCGGCAAAATGTGCGGGCTGCTCTGCATCCAGGCTGGAACCCGCTTTGGCAAAGCTCCCCAAACCGCTGACACGACACCGATGCCAATCAGCGCCATCCCAAGCAGCATCGACCCCTCCATGCCCATGCCGTGAAGCTGGTTGTTCATTCTATGCGCTTCCGCGAGCGTCGGCAGGTGCAGGACAACGCCCACCGCGATAATACCGCAGCCCAGCCAGAATGCCCGCTCCCGGCTTCGTTCGGGCGCGTGAGGTGCGGCTCGTTCCAGCGCGGTGTCCTTCATGTTGCGGTGTGCCTGGTTGGTCGACACGCGAATTGCGGTAGCCAGTCGGGCAGCGACTGCTACGCGTTCGTTGCCGCCGGCCGTCTGGCATAGAGACCGAACGCGGCGATGATGGCATAGCACAAGGCGGGGAGCGCGAGCGAGAAGGTCAGGCTACCGCTCGTATCGGCGATCACGCCGGTCAGCAGCGGGATCACTGCCCCGCCAAAGATGGCAACGTTGATAATCCCCGAACCGTCCGCCGTTCTGCTGCCGAGACGTTCACAGGCCAGCGAGAAAATTGTCGGGAACATGATCGAATTGACCAGACCGATCGCCAGCAGGCTGTATCCGGAAATCGCTCCAGAGGTGTTTGCCGACAGCGTGATAAGCGCGATGGCACCGACGGCCGCGCCGGCGAGGACCTTGCCCGGGCTGACCAGGCGCAACACCGCAGACCCGATGAACCGGCCGACCATCGCGCCGCCCCAGTACAGGCCGATCAGGCGCCCAGCTGCCGCTCCGTTCAGTCCCATGACATCCGGTTGCATCAGGTAGTTCACGATCAGCGAGCCGATCGACACTTCAGCGCCGACATAGAGGAAGATGCACAACGCGCCGAAGCCGAAGCGAGGGCGTTTCAGCAGGTCGAATCCGCCCAAAGCGGCACTGGCAGCGTGCTTTTCGGCCGGCAGCTTGTTGCGGAACAACCAGACGACACCCGCGACCAGCGCCAGCGCGATGGCCAGTCCGATGTAGCCGTTGACGATGGCCTGGCTTTCTGCGGTGCGGTAGGCGTCCAGGGCGGCACCCGAAAGCTCGCTGGCGTTCATCGTGGCAAGGCTGCCGAGGATGAGGAACGCGCCGACTATCGGAAAGATCGTCGTACCCAGCGAATTGAA
>JANOBA010000313.1:0-3792 GCA_031411415.1 Novosphingobium sp. | reverse complement strand
CAGTGCCAGCGATACGCCGTTCGGCACCGTCGCCGCGCCGCTGCGATTCCGCCGCCAGCGGCTTGGCTCCCAAAGCGCGCTCTGTCCCTCAGCTTCGATCTCGGCCCACCGCGCAATGCTGCGCCTGCCCGATGGCCGCCCACTCGCACTGCTGGCCGAATGCTATACCCCGGCCAACCTCACCGCAGGCGAGTAGCCACCAAGGTCAGGCGATGCTCTCGCTCCCCGCGATCGAGGTGCGGTGCATCATCCGTCCCGTCGTCTTGGCATAGGGGATCGCGCGGTGCATCGCGCCGGTGTTGTCCCAGATCACGAAATCGCCCTGCTTCCACTTGTGGCGCAGCGAGTAGGCGGGCTGGGCTGCCCATTCCTGCAAGCGGATCAACTGCGCACGGCCGGGCGGGTTCTCCTTGCCCTGGATGTGATCTGCGGTCGTGCCGATGACCATCGACTTGCGACCGGAGCTGTGCGTCCAGACAATCGGGTGATCCTTGATCAGGCCGATGTTGACCACCCGGTCATAGTGCTTCTCGGGGATGGCATCGAGGATATGCGAAAGGCTTGCCTTGACCGAATGAACCCCGCGCAGACCTTCCAGATCGTGTTTCTCTTCATCGGGCAGGCCTTCATAGGCAGCATAAGTGCTGGCGAATTCTGTCTCGCCGCCCTTGTCCGGGGCAATCCGGCACGAAAGCAGCGTGGCGAACGGCGGCGGCATGTCGATGGTGATGCCGTCCATGTGCCAGAAGAATGTGCCCAGCACATATTCGGGCTGCGGGTTGATCTTCTCGTCGAGGGTGACCTGATAGATGTCCTCGTTGTTGTCCTGGCGGTTATATTTGCCGGTGATGCGCACTTTCTCGCCCATCAATTGCGTGAGATGCAACTGCTCCTCGTCTGTGAGATTTAGCTCGGGAAAGACCACGACCGTGCGCTCTTCCACTTTCGCCCGGATCGCAGCAGCCGCTTCAGGCGTGAACAGATCGGCGCGATCATCCCAGACGACGCGGCTGCCGATCTTGTCTTTGATGTTCTCGAAACGGATGGACATGGCTTTCTCCCGTCAATTCCTGGCATCAGTTCTTGCAGTGAATTGCTGAACAGGCGTTCAGCACAGCGTGGCACAGAGGTCAAGCATCGCCGGCAAGGGCCGCGCTGCTCAGCGCTGCTTCTTGGCCGTGGTGGCGGTGAAATCGGGGTCCTTGTTCGCCACCCAATCGACAAATTTGCGCACGTTAGGGTGGGCGAGCAAGCCCTCCACATCCGTTCCGTGGCGCTGCAGTTCAGAATTGGTGAAATTGGCGATCAGCGTTTGCTGGCAAATCGGGTGCATCGGCACAACATCGCGCCCGCCCCGGCTTTTGGGCACGGGGTGGTGCCAGACGAGGGTCTTGCCGCTCGGCCGCCCGCACAGCCAGCACAAGACGACTTCCGCCGGAGCCTCCTCCTCGCGGTGCAAATCACCATAGGGATCGCGTTTCGAATGTTTGCGGGACATGCCTCTGCCTCAATGTGTCCGGTCCGCCTTTAGCGGGTTGGCCAAGGAATAGAAGCGTGCGTGCTGACGCGGCGGAGCCGAGGCGCTATGGCGCCTGCCATGCCTATGCCAAGTCCCGATTCCCCAGAGCCCCTACAGGTGGCTGCCCTCTACCGCTTCGTGCGATTCGAGGATTGCGCGGGGCTGAAAGCCCCGCTTGAGCGCCTCTGCCGCGAGCAAGGGATTCGCGGCACCTTGCTGCTGGCCCCCGAGGGGATCAACGGCACGATTGCCGGCACTCCTGATGGAATCGCGCAGGTCCTCAAGGCCATTCGCGCGCTGCCTGATTGCGCCGAACTCGACGTCAAACTGTCGGGCGCGGGGACCATGCCGTTCCACCGGTTGAAAGTGCGGATCAAACGCGAGATCGTGACGATGGGCCAACCCGGGATCGATCCGCGGGCGAGCGCGGGCACCTATGTCGAGCCGCAGGACTGGAACGCCCTGATCGCCGCCCCCGACACTATCGTGATCGACACCCGCAACGATTATGAAGTGGCAGTGGGCACATTCGCCGGCGCAATCGACCCGCAGACCACGACCTTCCGTGATTTCCCCGAGTGGTTTCGCCGCGAGCGCGAGCGGTTGCTTGGAAGCGGACGGCCCGCAAAAGTCGCGATGTTCTGCACCGGCGGGATTCGCTGCGAGAAGTCGACCGCCTTCCTAAAGCAGGAAGGCGTGGGCGAGGTCTTCCACCTCAAGGGCGGCATCCTGAAATACCTGGAGACGGTTCCTGCCAGTGAGAGCCTCTGGCAGGGAGAGTGCTTCGTGTTCGATCAGCGGGTGACGATTGGCCACGGCCTTGCCCAGGGAAGCTATACTCTTTGCCATGCCTGCCGGCGCCCGCTCAGTGATGATGATCTGGCATCGCCGCTGTTTGAGGCAGGGGTAAGCTGCTCCGCGTGCCATTCCGAGCGGACCGAACAACAGCGCGCCTCCGCCCGCGAACGCCAGCGTCAGGAATTGCTCGCCGCCGCGCGCGGCCACGCGCACATCGGCGCAGTGCAGATCAAGCCGGCTGATGACCTCAACGACTGATCCCGTCCTCTACAGCTTTCGCCGCTGCCCCTACGCGATGCGGGCGCGGTTGGCGCTGGCGGTGAGCGCCGCGCGCGTGGAGCAGCGCGAAGTCAGGCTTTCGGCCAAGCCCCGGGCAATGCTCGACGCTTCGCCCAAGGGAACCGTTCCGGTGCTGGTCCTGCCGGGCGGAAGAGTGCTCGATGAAAGCCTCGACATCATGCGCTGGGCGCTGGCAAACTATGATCCCGAAGGCTGGCTGGCCCGCGATGATGCAGAGCTGATCGCGATCACCGATGGCCCGTTCAAGCGCAGCCTTGATGGCTACAAGTATCCCGAACGCAGCGGCACGGATGCACTGGCGCACCGCGAAAGCGGCCTGGCATTCCTGCGCGAACTTGACGCCCGCCTTGCAGGTGCAGCCCAGCTTTGCGGGTCTGCTCGCGGGCTGGCGGATGCGGCGATCATGCCTTTCGTGCGGCAGTTCGCCGCCGTCGACCGCGAATGGTTCGGCGCCCAGCCGCTGCCGCATCTCCAGCACTGGCTGGCTGGCCACCTTGCGTCCGCACTGTTCGCGGCGATCATGGTGCGCGTGGCGCCATGGTCGCCGGATCAGGACGTGTCCTGAAAACAAGAAGGGCCGGAGGTTTTCCCCCGGCCCTTCGGTGTGTTTGCAAAATGCCGCTCTCAGGCAGCAGGCAGTGTCAGCCGCCTTGCACCGTCGCCACATCGATCTTCAGGCCGGGGCCCATCGACGAGGAGAGGCCGATCTTCTTGAGATACTTGCCCTTGGCGCCTGCCGGCTTGGCCTTGACGATCGCATCGACGAAAGCGTCAAAGTTGGCGCGGATGGCATCATCGCTGAAGCTCATCTTGCCGATGCCGGCGTGAATGATGCCGGCCTTTTCGACGCGGAATTCGATCTGGCCGCCCTTGGCAGCTTTCACCGCTTCGGCGACGTTCGGCGTGACGGTGCCAAGCTTGGGGTTCGGCATCAGGCCCTTGGGGCCCAGAACCTTGCCCAGCCGGCCGACGATGGCCATCATGTCAGGCGTGGCGATGACACGGCCATAATCGAGATTGCCGGCCTGCATGTCTTCCAGCAGGTCTTCCGCGCCGACTTTGTCAGCACCGGCGGCGAGCGCGGCTTCGGCCTTGTCGCCCCTGGCGAAGACGGCAACCTTGACGTCCTTGCCGGTGCCCGAAGGCAGGGTGACCATGCCGCGGACCATCTGGTC
>JANOBA010000312.1:0-7050 GCA_031411415.1 Novosphingobium sp. | reverse complement strand
TGGTGACCAACAACCACGTGATCATGGCCGAGGGACAAGGCCAGGTTGAATCGATCACCGTCACCATGCCCGATGGCACCGAATACACCGCCCGGCTGGTTGGCCGCGATGCCGCCTCAGACCTCGCCGTGCTCAAGATCACCGCGCCCAAGCCGCTGCCGTTCGTCAAGTTCGGCGATTCGCACTCGGCGCGCGTCGGCGACTGGGTGATTGCCATCGGCAACCCGTTCGGGCTTGGCGGTTCGGTCACATCCGGCATCATCTCGGCGGTCTATCGCAACACCGGCTCCGGCTCGGCATATGACCGCTATCTGCAGACCGACGCAGCGATCAACCGCGGCAATTCGGGCGGACCGATGTTCGACATGAAGGGCCAGGTGATCGGCATCAACAACGCGATCTTTTCGCCCACCGGCGGCTCTGTCGGCATCGGCTTTGCCATTCCGGCCGAAACCGCCGCGCCGATTGTGGACCGGCTGATGAAAGGCCAGGCGATCGAGCGCGGTTACCTTGGCGTGCGCATCCAGGCGCTGAACGAGGATCTCGCCGATTCGCTGGGCATCCCCCACCGCAAGGGCGAATTCGTCCAGGCGGTCGAGCCGGGCAAGCCCGCCGCCACCGCCGGCATCCTGCCGGGCGACGTGGTGCTGACTGTTGCCGGCAAGGAAGTCGGCCCCGATCAGACCCTGTCGTATATCGTCGCCAACATCGCGCCGGGTGCCCGCATCCCCATCGAGCTGATGCGTGACGGCAAGAAGATGACGCTCACCGCGACGGTCGGCAAGCGCCCCAGCGAGGAAGAGCTGGCACAGCAGACCTTCGATCCCACCGAGGCTCAAGGCGCCGACGATTTCAACCGCGAGCCCAAGAAGCAGGGCGACGGCCTGTCGGAAAAATCGCTCGGCGTTTCAGTCCTGCCGCTGACCCCGCAAATCGCCCGCCAGCTTGGCGCCACTGAGGATACGCAAGGGCTGGTCGTCTCGGTGGTCGATCCCTCGTCCGATGCGGGCTCCAAGGGGCTCCAGCGCGGCGACATTATCCTCTCGGCGAACTACCGCGCGATCACCACAGTGGCCGGCTTTGAAGAAGCCATCCGCGCCGCCAAGGCTGGCAACCGCGTCGCCATGCTGCTGCGCGTCCAGCGGCGCGGCCAGCCGGCAACTTACGTGCCGGTAAGGTTGCGGTGACTTAGAGCTAAACTCGTTCCTCTCCCCGATGGGGAGAGGAATCGGGATCAGGCCGCGCTGGGGGCCGCCTGGCGCACGCCTTCATCAACGTGTTCGGCAAACTGCTTGAAGTTCGCAACGAACTTGCCGACCAGCTCCTGCGCCGTGCGGTCATAGACTTCCGCATCGGCCCAGCAGCTGCGCGGATCGAGCAGCCGGGTTTCGACGCCCGGCACCGCGACCGGCACTTCGAAGCCGAAATTCTCGTCCTTGCGGAACTCGGCGTCATTCAGGCTGCCATCGAGCGCGGCATTGAGCAGCGCGCGCGTCGCCTTGATCGGCATCCGCTTGATCCCCGGCATGGTGGCAAGGCCGCCAGCCCAGCCAGTGTTGACCAGCCAGCACTGCGCGTTGCCTTCGGCGATCCGCTTCTTCAGCAGATTGCCATAGACGCTGGGGTGGCGCGGCATGAAGGCAGCGCCGAAACAGGTGGAGAAAGTCGCTTCCGGCTCGGTCACGCCGATCTCGGTGCCCGCGACCTTGGCGGTATAGCCCGAGAGGAAATAATACATCGCCTGATCAGCGGTCAGCCGCGCGATGGGCGGCAGAACGCCGAATGCGTCGGCCGTCAGCATGATGACGTTCGACGGCGCGGGGCCGAGGTTTTCCTTGCTGGTGTTCGGAATGAAATCAATCGGATAGGCACCGCGGCTGTTCTCAGCCAGGCGGTTATCGTCAAAGTCCAGCTCGCGGGTGTCCGGGTCCATCACCACGTTTTCAAGGATCGTGCCGAACATCTTGGTGGTGGCAAATATCTCCGGCTCGCCTTCGGCCGAAAGATTGATCATCTTGGCATAGCAGCCGCCTTCGAAATTGAACACGGCGGTATCTGACCAACCGTGCTCGTCATCGCCGATCAGCGTGCGGCTGGCATCGGCGGAAAGCGTTGTCTTGCCGGTGCCGGACAGGCCGAAGAAAATCGCGGTCTTGCCATCGGCGCCGATGTTGGCGCTGCAATGCATCGGCATCACGCCCTGCGGCGGCAGCAGATAGTTGAGCAGGCCGAACACGCCCTTCTTCATTTCGCCCGAATAGCCGGTGCCGCCGATGAGGATCAGCTTTTCAGTGAAACTGACCGCGATCACCGTGCCGCTGCGGCAGCCGTGGCGCGCGGGATCGGCCTGGAAGCTGGGCAGGTTCAGGATGGTGTATTCGGGAACGAAGCTGTCCAGCTCGTCTGCGGTCGGGCGCACCAGCAGCGTGCGCACGAACAGGCTGTGCCATGCCAGCTGGGTGACAACGCGGACGCTGACCCGGTATTCCGGCTGCGAACCGCCGAACAGGTCGGTGACATAGAGTTCTTCCTGCGTTTCCAGCGCGGCGAGAAAATCGGTCTTGAGCGCCGCAAAATGCTCTTCGCTCATCGGCTGGTTGATCGCGCCCCAAAAGATGTTGTCTTCGGTGCCCGCGTCACGAACGACGAATTTGTCCTTCACGCTGCGTCCGGTGAACTTGCCCGTTTCCACCACCAGCGGGCCGTGCTTGGCCAGCGTGCCTTCGCCCCTTGCGAGCGCGTGCTCAACCAGCGGTGCGGTCGCCAGATTGGCGTGAATCGTCGCGGAGGTTTTCAGACCCATGCGGTCGAGCGAATAGCGGAGCGGAGCGGCGGACAAGTTGGTCTCCCGAATGTGGCATGCTGCGATGGCCCGTTAGCCAGTTCGCCGACCCCGGCATAAAGACCGGGGATTCGCTGCGCGCATAGCCGTGCCGCCGATTTGCGTCAAATCTCCTAAAGGGCTTGTGCGGCGTGCTGCTGCGTGCACAGCGTTGTCATGCCCGCCATGTGCGGCTAACCCATGCCGGGCATGGTCGAAACGCAAGCCCCCGCGCCCCCGGCAGACGACCGTCCGATCCAGACGATCGCGCTGGTCGATGACGACCGCAACATCCTTGCCGCCGTATCGATCGCGCTGCAGGCCGAGGGTTTCGCCACGCGGATCTATGCCGATGGCGAGACCGCGCTGAAGGCCTTGCTCGAAAACCCGCCGGACCTTGCCATCTTCGATATCAAGATGCCGCGCATGGACGGGCTCGAGCTGCTCCAGCGGCTGCGCGACAAGAGCGCCCTGCCGGTGATTTTCCTCACCTCCAAGGACGAGGAAGTGGACGAAGCGCTGGGCCTGGCGATGGGCGCTGACGACTATATCGCCAAGCCATTCAGCCAGCGCTTACTGGTCGCGCGCATCCGGGCGATCCTGCGCCGCGCCGAGCTGGTCCAGGCCGGCCCCGGTGAGCCCGGCGACGACGCATCGCCCGAGCCGGTGCAGCGCGGTCCGCTGACCATGGACCCCGCCCGCCACGCGGTGACCTGGGACGGCCTGCCGGTCTCCCTCACCGTCACCGAATTCCTCATCCTCGAAGCGCTTGCGGCGCGGCCCGGCGTGGTCAAAAGCCGCAACCAGCTGATGGATGCAGCCTATAGCGAGGATATTTTCGTCGACGACCGCACCATCGACAGCCACATCAAACGCCTGCGCCGCAAGTTCCGCGCCGTCGATAACGGCTTTGCCGCAATCGATACGCTCTACGGCGCGGGCTATTCGTTCCAGCCAGACTGATGCCGCGGCGCCAATCCGGCATGTTCTCTCGCCCGCTGGCGCGGCTGCGGTGGAGCCTGGGGGTCTCGCTCACCTCGCGCATTCTGGCGGTCAACATCATCGCGCTGGCGCTGCTCGCCGGCAGCCTGTTCTACCTCGATTCCTACCGCAACCGGCTGCTCGCCGAACGCTATCTGCTCGCCCGTTCGGAGGCCGAAGTGACGGCGAGTGCGCTCGCGGTGGGCAACCGGACACAGCGCCGCGCCCTGCTGGCGGCGGTCGGCACCAGCCAGGGCATCCGCCTGCGCCTTTATGGCCGCGATGGCGCGCTGCTGGCCGACAGCTTTGACCTCGCCGAGCCTTCGTGGCGCTTCGTCGATCCCCAGGGCCAGCCGTGGTATCTGCAGACCGCGAGTGGCCTCGACCGGGGGATGGATTTCCTGCTCGGCACTCCGCCGGTCCCCGCCTATGCCGAACCGGAAAGACCGCTTGCTGATGCATGGCCGGAAATTGTCGAGGCGCGCGCGGGCAAGGCCACCGCCATCCGCCAGCGCCTCGCGCCAGACCGCACCCCGGTGATCAGCGCGGCAACCCCGGTGGGCACCCAGGGCCAGATGCTGCTCGCCACACGCAATGCCATCGACATCACCCAGAGCGTGCGCGATGCGCGCGGCACGCTGGCCCTCATTGTCGGCGCGGCGCTGATCATATCGGTGCTGCTCTCGCTGTTCCTGGCGCGCACGATAGTCCAGCCGATGCGGCTGCTGGTGCGCGCTGCGGTGCGCGTGCGGCTGGGGCGAGACCGCGCTGTGGTGGTGCCGCGCCTGCCCGAACGGCGCGACGAGATCGGCATGCTTGCCCGCGCGATTTCCGACATGACCGCCGCCTTGCGCAGCCGCATCGACGCGGTGGAAAGCTTCGCCGCCGATGTTGCCCACGAGCTGAAAAACCCGCTGGCGAGCCTGCGCAGCGCGCTGGAATCGCTCGAACGGGTCGAACAGCCGGAACTGCGCCGCCAGCTGGCTGATATTGCCGCGCACGATGTCCAGCGGCTCGACCGGCTAATCACCGAAATCGCCGACGCCAGCCGTATCGATGCCGAACTCTCACGCACCGCATTCGAGCCGGTCGATCTGGCCGCGCTGACCGCCGCGCTGATCGCGGCGCGGGCGCAGCGCGGGGTCAATGGATCGTTCGCGCTGGGCGCGCTGGCGCTGGACCTCGCAGGCGACGGCCCCTGGCTCGTTCCCGGTGACGCCGCGCGACTGGAACGGGTGCTGGAAAACCTGTTGGACAACGCCGTGTCGTTCTCGCCGCCCGGGGGCAAGATCACCGTGGCCATGGCGCGCGCGGACGACGATGAGCAGGACAGCGCCAGCATATCGCTCTGCGTCATCGACGAAGGCCCCGGCATTCCGCCGGAAGCACGCGAGAAGGTGTTCGAGCGGTTCCATTCGCTGCGCCCGGCGGGCGAGGATTTTGGCACCCACAGCGGCCTGGGCCTCGCCATCGCCCGCACGATCATCGAAGCCCACGACGGCATGCTGAGCGTGCGCAGTGGTCCCGAACCGGGTGCCTGCCTCGAGCTGATCCTGCCGGCATGGACGAACGGGGAATGAGCGCGGCCCACCAGGCCACTGCCGTTGCCATCGATGGCCGCGCGATGATGATCGAGGGGGCATCGGGCACCGGCAAGTCGAGCCTCGCGCTGGCGCTGATCGATCGCGGCGCCATACTGATCGGCGACGATTCGCTGATGATCGCAGTCGAGGCCACGCGGCTGATTGCCCGGCCCCACCCGAACACGCGCGGGCTGCTGGAGGTGCGCGGGCTGGGCCTGCTGCCCATGCCCATCGCCGAGGCAGTGGCAGTGGCGCTGGTGCTGCGGCTCGACCACGCCGCGCCGCGCTATATCGAAGCCGCCGGCACCATCCAGCGCGGTGGCATTGACCTGCCGCTGGTGGTGCTTAGCCCGGCAAGTCCGGTTCTTCCTATCGCCGCCGAGCTGGCGCTGGCGCGTTTCGGGCTGCCGATTGAAATTTGATCCACCGTGGATCACATGCTACCAAATGGGGATTGCCTTGGCCGCGCCGACGCGCTCCAAGGACCGGCAAGCGCGCAAACGCGCAAGAGGGAGCAGGAAATGCGCAGGATTTCATCGCGATTTGGGCAATTGGCGACCGTTGCCGGACTGGCGCTCGCGCTGGCGGCCTGCAGCCATGCCCCGTCGCCACAGAGCGATGCGGGCGTTGGCACCGGCGAAAACTGGACCGCACCGCAAGGCGCCGCCGATGAGGCCGGATACAGCCGCCTGACCGAGCTGACCCCGGCCAATGTCGGCAAGCTGGGCCTCGCCTGGTCGATGGACCTGCCCGAGGAAGTCACCCTCGAATCGACCCCGCTGGAAGTCGACGGCACGCTCTATTTCTCCGGCGGCTATGCCGAGGTCTATGCGGTCGAGGCGGTCACCGGCAAGCTGCTGTGGAAGTTCGATCCCGAGACGTGGAAGCGCCGCCCGGACAAGTTCCACTTCGGTTCGAACCGCGGCGTCGCCTATGAAAACGGCAAGATCTTCACCGCCGAGATGGATGGAACGGTCAGTGCGCTCGATGCCAAGACCGGCAAAGTGATCTGGTCCGCGCCCTCGATCCCCGATGGCCCGGCCTTTATGTTCACCAACTCATCCGGCGCGCCGCGCACGATGAATGGCAAGGTGATCATCGGCAACGGCGGCGCGGATGCGGGCGCGCGCGGTTTCGTCACTGCGTTCGATGCCAATACCGGCAAGCAGCTTTGGCGCTTCTTCACCGTGCCCGGCACCGCCGAGCAGAATGCAGGCGATCCCGCCATGGAGGCTGCGGCAAAGACCTGGAGCGCTGATTTCTGGAAAAACGGCGGCGGCGGCGGCACGGCATGGAACGCCATGACTTTCGATGCGGAAGCCAACCGCATTTACATCGGCGTAGGCAATGCCGGGGCATATGACCCGGAAAAGCGCGACCCGGGTGGCAAAGCCCATGGGGGCGGCGACAATCTCTACACCTCCAGCATCGTCGCGCTCGATGCCACGACCGGCAAATACCTGTGGCACTATCAGGAAAGCCCGCGTGACAGCTGGGACTACAAGGCCACACCCAACATGGTCATGGCCACACTCAACCTCGATGGCGCGCCCAAAAAGGTCCTGATGCACGCGCCGACCAACGGCTTCTTCTATGTGCTAGACCGGGACACCGGCAAGCTGCTCAACGAGCCCAAGGCTGCCGCCTACCAGAACTGGGCCAAGG
>JANOBA010000311.1:0-3639 GCA_031411415.1 Novosphingobium sp. | reverse complement strand
GCTGCTCCCAATAGCCTCCCGGCACCGCCTCGGGCACGCCATAGTTCTGAGGCCAGCGGCCCTTTGGCAGGAAAAACGTCCCGAACAGCTTGTCGAGCAACGGCAGGTGGATGGCGAAGTTCACGTCCACCGCCTCTTCCTCCAGCCCGTGGTGCCAATGGTGAAACCGGGGCGTTGCCAACCAATGCCCCAGCTGCTCGAAATCGCCTGCAAGGTTGGCGTGGAGCAGCGAGGAATAGATATAGACGAAGCCGATGTAGGCCTGCAGCACCGATGGCGCGAAGCCCAGAGTAAACAGCGGCAGCGAAGTCACCGCGCGCAGCAGCACCACCTCGACGAAATGCATCCGCGCGCCGGCCAGCCAGTCCATCGCCTTGGCCGAATGGTGCACGGCATGAAAACCCCAGAGGAACGGCACTTTGTGAAACAGGCGGTGATACCAATACTGGAACAGGTCAGACAGTATGACCGCCAGGACGAATTGCACCGCCCAGGGCAGCGCGCCGACCCAATGGCGGAACTGGTCCCAATTGCTGGTATTGGCGTTGACATAGGCCTGCGGGGCAAGCGCGAGGAAGGCAAAACCCTGCACCATCATCGTGCTGACAAGATAATAGAACAGGTCTTCGCGCCATTCGATGCGGAACAGGCGCTGATCGGCATTGCGCGGCCAGAAGCGCTCGATGGGCGCAAACATGAAGCCGGTCGCCAGCAGGTTGACGATGAAGAAATCGAGCCCGAAGAAGATGCCCCAGCTTTGCGTTTCCGCCGGCTGGACATTCGATCCGCCCAGCAAGGCCGCAGCAATCGCGATGCCAAGCGCGGTGGCTCCCATTGCTTTCCTCGGCCGCAGCAACAGGCTGAGCAAGGCCAGCGCATAGGCCGCCAGCAGGAAGCCGTGAATCAGCCCGCGAAAGCCGGTCCATTGCTTGACCACCTGCAATTCCGGCGTGGCGAACCATTCAGGATAGCGCAGCGCCACCACCAGTCCGAAGCCGCAAATGGCAAACAGCAGGCCGAAAAAGCCTGAAAACCAACCCGATCCGAATCCGCGCACTTCGATGGGCGCGGTAAGATCATGCTCCAGCCGCTCGAAAAACCTGCTGATCATCAATGCCCCCTATCACGGCACTTTCGCGTCCCCCTGGAAAAGCAAAAGTTAACCAAAACGTGTTCTAACCTACGCGATGCAACCTAATCCAGCCTCCATCCCCCGGCAAGGCGGCAGAAATTGCAATCGCCTGCGCCTGGAAGTGACCGCCGCGCTCGTGCTCACCCACGAGACGCGCGGCTGTCTGCTGGTGAATATTGCCACGAACGGCGCCCGCGTGCGGATGAACAAGCCGCTCTCCAAGGGCAGCACCGCCATTTTCACGTTCCACGAATTGAAGCTCTGGTGCAAAGTTGTCTGGTCAAGCGGGCAGGAATGCGGGCTGAGCTTCGAACGTGAAATCGAACAGGAAGACATGGAAGGCTTCCTGTGGATCACCCAGAACCGCGCGCATTATGAACGCATCTGCCTTGAAAGCCGCGCGGCTGACTGGTCCGCCGGGATAGGGGATTAATCCAGCGCGCCCGCCAAAAGCTCCAGCGCCGCCTTGGTGAACACTGCCATATTTTCCACCCGGTCGTCGCTGGCAGTCTCGGTGATCCGCGCAAGCTCCAGCCCCGGCCCGGCCACAGCGGCGCAGCTCTTGCCCGATGCGATGCCCAGCGGATGGGCGCTGCCTCCGCCCGATGCACCGGTTTCAGCCAGGCCCCAGTCGGCGCGGAAATTGTCGCGAATCGCGCGGGCCTGAAGCAGCGCATATGCCTCGCTGGCCGAGACCATGCCTTCGTAGGCCTCGCGGGGCAGCGCGAAGAGCACATTGCGCGCCCGAAACGTATAGACCACGCCGCCGCCGCGATAGAATTTGCTGGCGCCCGGCACGGCGAGCAGCGCGGCGGAAATCAGCCCGCCAGTGGCGCCATCGGCCACAGCGACGCTCTCGCCCCGGGCAATCAGCCCCTCGGCGATGGCCCTTGCGGTGGGGATCAGATCTTCGAACACGCCCATTACCCTGCTGCCTTGACGATCTCTGCCCATGCCGCCTCGTCGATCACTTCGATGCCCAGCTTTTCCGCCTGCTTGAGCTTCGATCCGGCGCCGGGCCCGGCGACCACCAGATCGGTTTTCGCCGAAACCGTGCCCGCCGCGCGCGCACCCAGCGCTTCGGCCTGCGCCTTGGCCTCATCGCGGCTCATGGTTTCCAGCTTGCCGGTGAAGACCACGGTCTTGCCCGAAACGGGGCTTTCCTTTGTCTCGACCACATAGGGCAGCGGGCTGACTTCGCTGAGCAGGTCTTCCCAGACCGCGACATTGTGCGGCTCGTGGAAGAAATCGCCCAGCGCCTCGGCCACAGCCGGGCCGATGCCGTCGATAGCGAGCAATTCGGCCTTGGCTTCCTCGCTCGTTGCCACCTCGCGCAGCCGTTCCAGCATGGCGAACCGCTTCATCAGATCCCGCGCCGTTACGGCCCCGACATGCCTGATCCCCAGCCCGAACAGCAGCCTTGCGGCGTCGGGCGACCGCTTCGCCTCGATAGCCGCCAGCAGGTTGTCGACCGACTTGTCCTGCCAACCCTCGCGCCCGACAATCTCTGCGCGACGCTGCCGAAGCCGGAAAATATCCGCCGGGCTTTCCAGCCAGCCGAGCGCAAAGAACTCGGCAATCGTCTTGTCGCCCAGCCCCTCAATGTCGAGCGCGCCCCGGCTGACGAAGTGCTTGAGCCGCTCGGTGCGCTGCGCCGGGCAGACCAGCCCGCCGGTGCAGCGCACATCAACCTCGCCTTCCTCCGCGACCGCCTCGCTGGCGCACTCGGGGCAATGGTCGGGGAACACATAGGCTTCGCGCGGCACATCGCGGGTCAGGTTTTCGACGACTTGCGGGATGACATCGCCCGCGCGCTGGAGCACCACTCGGTCGCCCAGCCTGAGCCCAAGCCGGCCGATCTCGTCGCGGTTGTGCAGCGTGACATTGGTCACCGTCACCCCGCCGACCAGCACCGGTTTCAGCCGCCCGACCGGAGTCAGCTTGCCGGTGCGGCCAACCTGGATATCGATGGCCTCGATCACCGTCTCGGCCCGTTCGGCAGGGAACTTGTGGGCCATGCCCCAGCGCGGCGCCTTGGCGACGAAGCCCAGCCGCTCCTGCCAGTCAAGCCGGTCGACTTTATAGACCACGCCGTCGATATCGTATGGCAAATCAGCGCGCTGGTCACAAATGCTGCGATAGTGCGCGAGCAATCCGTCAGTGTTCACACAGCGCACCAGCAAGGGCGAAACCGGCACGCCCCAACTGGCGATCAGCTCCATCATCTCAAACTGTGAGGCCGCCGGAACCGCGCTCGCCGCGCCCCAGCCGTGGGCCAGAAACCGCAGGGGGCGACTGGCGGTAACGCTCGCGTCCTTCTGGCGCAGCGAGCCGGCAGCGGCATTGCGCGGGTTGGCAAAGAGTTTGGCCTCGGCCACTTCCTGCCGGGCATTGAGCGCAAGGAAATCCGCTTTGGCCATATAAACCTCGCCGCGAATTTCGAAAATCGCGGGCGGCAATCCGGCCAACTGCTGGGGAATATCGGCGATGTGCGCCACATTCGCCGT
>JANOBA010000310.1:0-8144 GCA_031411415.1 Novosphingobium sp. | reverse complement strand
GATCGCCAACCTGGCCGCTGGCAGCACAGTCTCGGCCGTCATGATGGCGACCTTGATAGTTGGCCCGTTCTATCTGACCGGAGGGCTGCAACTTGATCTGGCTTCGACTGGTCTCGTGCTCGCAGCCGGACCGCTCGTCGCCGCCCTAGCAGGTGTCCCATCTGGCCGAGTAGTTGATCGCTTCGGAACCGGCCGCGCCACAATCGCCGGCCTTGCACTCATTGCGGCAGGCGCGGCCAGCTTGTCCATTCTTTCACTCGCGTCAGGAGTCGCCGGATATGTTGCTTCAATCCTTGCAATGACAGCCGGCTATGGCTTGTTTCAGACCGCAAACAACAGAGCGACCATCAAAATGGCGGTTGCGGAAGAGCGAGGTGCCATTTCCGGCATGCTCGGCCTGTCCCGCAATCTCGGACTGGTTGCCGGCGCATCAGCAATGGGTGCCGTGTTCACCTGGGGCAGCAGAGGCATAATCCATTTAGGTGCTACAGAATCTGACGCGACTGTTTCCGGTTTGCACGCGACCTTCACTGTCGCCTTGGGTCTTATCCTGGCAACGTTACTGTTGGTGCATTTGGCATCATGTGGCGATGGAGTTCCGGTTGATGTGACCGATGTGCTCTGATGCTTGCGTCGGGAATGTGGCGTGGTCTGCCAACAAAGCAATCGTTCGCCTAATTGGCGGACTTCCTCTGTAGCCGCCAGTTGTTCATCAGAGGTTTTGCTGACCTCTAACTGGCATCAAGGGCCAACACCAAGTCAGATTTCGGTCCGTTTCGACAGAGTCAGAGCGTCATCGATATCCACGCCTAGATGATGCAATGGGCGCCTGCGCCCGGTTCCGCCGAGGTAGTTTTGCTCAAGCGCCATGGCGGCGATCCCCTTGCTGGGGCCCTCGTCGCTCGCAATTTCGAAAAAGACATCGGTGAATGGCAGCAAGCCTGGCAGTGCGTTGTCATGAAGTGACCGATCGAAGGCCTCGCGCGCAAATTCTGTGAAGCGGGCATCTGGGACCAGAATCATTACATGGCCGGGGTCGGTCGCGTTAATATGGTTCGCGACCAGTAGCCCGAGATACCAGCCTGCCTCGGAGAGCAAACTGCGCGCCTCATTTGAGGCTGCTGCGGCTTCGGAAAGCAGTTCGTCAAATGCATAGTCCAGATCGTCAGTCGGCGGGACACTTGGCGTGATCCGGCTTGCATGCGTGAGAATGCCATAGATACTCGCATAGGCATTTGCACAGCCTGTCGCGCCACAAAAGCATGGTCTTCCGCCGGGCCCCGGGTGCAACTTGACGTGGCCGAGTTGCGACGTGATGCCATGCGCACCATTCATCGGCAGTCCAGAGCGATATTCGGCGGCACCAATTGCATACGCCAAGTCGATGGTTGTGAATGTTTCCAGGTGCTGGGCCCGACCGAACCAGTGCTCGTATCGCGCGATGCAGTTCATTTCGTTTTCGATGGAAACGGGAAGTTTGAGTTGGCTTGCGATCCGTTCGGCCAGCGGGAATGGCCCGAGCGGGAACGTGTTCATGAAATAGAATGTGCCGTTAACGCTATCGACCAGTGCGGGGAGGGAAATGCCGACTCGGGCGATCTGGTCACGCCTGAAACCGCTCTCGACAATGGCAATTTCGAGCACTTGCACGGTGCGTGAAACAAGGTCGTCATGGGTGCGCAGTGTCAAGCTGCTCGCGCTTTGCGTTTCGAACAGGACTTCACCGGCAAGGTCGACAAAAGTGATCGTCATGCGCCTGCGGCTTGAAAAGCTTGCGCCGATAATAATGGCGCCAGCCGGATCGATCTCCAGGAAAATTCGAGGCCGCCCGTTCTTCTTGGCAGCATCCTTGCGTTCGACGATCAGTCCCCTCTTCAGCAGTTCGGATGTGACTTGGGTAATCGTCGCGCTGGAAAGCCCGGTTCGCTCCTGAAGATCAGTCCGGGCAATGGGGCCGCCGTTCCGGATTGCCTTGAGAACGGTCAGGCGATTTAATGCAACGTTGCTTGTGGACATTCGAACTACCTGTCCGAACAGATGCCCGGACGCAATAAGTTTTCTTTAAATGTAAGAAAAATTGGACGAAAGTCTTGCTTGCCGCCAACTGAGGGCATTCATGACGCAAATCCAGCGTTTCCAGAGGAAGGGCCTCCAGAGTTAGCGGCGCCCCTGCGTTCGCTGGAATACCTTTTCTCGCACATAAAGAAAACTATTGACTCGTCGTTCGATTGGATCAATCTTGAGCGATAGGTCACTTATGATCAAAAATGATCACGTTTGGGAGGATGACATGAGGACGGCAAACACACATTCTGCGGGCTTGCCCGCCGCATCACAGCAAAGTTCAACCTCGCGGATCGTTCGTACCTCACTGCGCTGTAGCGCAGCGCTTGCTGCACTGGCGCTTTCGAGCGCTGCCTTTGCTCAAGACGCTGAAAGCAATGAAGCGGGTGACCAAGAGATCGTTGTTACCGGGACACTTATCCGGGGTGCGGCGCCTGTAGGCTCGAACCTGATCAGCGTCGGCGCGGAGCGGATGGCATCGACCGGTGCGGCCACCTCAAACGAGCTGTTGGCGACAGTGCCGCAGGTCAGCAATCTGTTCAACAATGTCCCTACCGCACGGCTCGGCGTCGCTGTAAACCAGATCCAGGTGGTCCGACCGAACCTGCGCAATCTCGCAGGCGAGACCAGTTCATCGGCTTCGACTCTGGTGCTGTTCGATGGTCATCGGATTGCATCGGTCGGCGTGACTCAGAACGCAGTTGATCCCGACCTCATCCCGTCAATCGCGATCGAACGGGTCGAAGTGGTAACTGATGGTGGCTCGGCCACTTACGGCTCGGACGCGGTCGGTGGTGTGATCAACTTCGTCACCCGCAAGCGTTTCGACGGGGTCAAGGTTCAGGCGCGCTACGGCTTCGCCGACGACTATTATCAGGTCGATGCCGGGGCCATCATCGGCAAGGACTGGGGCTCAGGCTCGGTCTTCGCCGCCTATAATTACCAGCACAATAATTCTCTGTTTGGCCGCGACCGGTCCTACATCCAGGACGTTGACTGGCTTTCACCCAACCTCACGCCGCGCGGCCGCTCGTGCGCATCTGGCAACGTCCAGATCGGCAGCAATATCTTCGCGCTTCCTTCGCTCACATCGACAACGCCGAACGTCTGCGATCCATCGGACGATTCCAGCGTTGTTCCCACCAGCACGCGTCACGGCGCGCTTGTCGGGCTCCATCAGGAACTCACCGACTGGCTCACGGCCGATTTGCGTGCCTTCTATGGCGAGCGCAAATCAATCTCGTATTCGCCGTTCCGCGGTAACGTGACCCTGGCTGCGGTGAGTTCGCCGGGCTTCCCGTCGTTCGGGGTTCCACCCAGCTTCCGCAATTTCTACTACACCCCGGTGCCCGGGCAGAGCGCGACCGCTTCCCAGACAGTGTTCTTCAGCTTTGCACCGCTGCTCGGGCAAAATTCGGCGACTGCCGAGAGCAGGTTCGATGAGTGGGGCGCAAATGCCGAGTTCAAGGCGAGCCTCGGCGCCAACTGGTCACTGCGGACGCTGTTCAACTATAGCAGCAGCAACAGCGTTTTTCAGCTTCAGGGTTTGAATAACGGATTACTGAATTCGCTGGCGAACGGCACGACGGCGGCGACCACGATGAATTTCTACAATCCGACGGCGACCGATCTTTCGACAATCCAGCAACTCGCCAACAGCGAGCTTGCCGGGCAAGGTAAGGATCAACTGTTCGACGCTCGAGCTATTCTCGATGGTACGCTGTTCACGCTGCCGGGCGGCGATATCAAGGTGGCGGTCGGCTACGAGTATATGCACGACAGCTTCCGGCAGCGCATTGCGCCCGCGAACGCAATTATCGGCGCGGTCTTCGGCGAGACATTCGCCACCTACAATCGCCGAATCAATTCGGTGTTCGGCGAGGTCAATGTGCCAATCGTCGGCGAAGGCAACCGGATGGGCTTTATCCACTCGCTGACGCTCGCCGGGTCAATCCGTCACGACAACTTCAGTGACTTCGGCAGCACCACTAACCCGAAGATCGGCGTCACTTTCAAGCCGGTCGACTGGCTGGGACTGCGCGGCAACTATTCGACTTCGTTCAACGCGCCGTCGCCGAACGATCAACTTGGCGCATTGCGCAACTCGTCTTCGTTCCTTGCTTTCAACGCTTTCGTCAGGCCTGGCGATACGCCAACGGCCACAGGATTGGTGGCGTTGCAGGGTTCGAACCCCGGCCTGCTGCCGCAGACGGCCAAGTCTTACTCGTTCGGCTTCGATATCGATCCGCCGTTCGTCGCCGGGCTGCACGCCAGCGTCAATTACTATAATGTGAAGTTCAAGAACGCCATCACCACTCCGACGCCAAATAATGGTATTTTTGCGAACTTCCCCAACAACATAATCGCGAACCCGGCTGGCATTTCACTGGCGCAGCTTCAGGCCTTCCTCAACGCATCAGGCGCGCCCAATGCGGCCACGACGCTGGCCACCGCAGGTGCAAGGTGCGCGAACCCGGCTGCTTGCAACATCTATGAGCTGATTGACTTCCGCCAGGGCAACTACGGCAGCGTTGACGTGCAAGGCATCGATTTCGCAGTCAATTACCGCACCACAACCAGTTTCGGTGGGATAGATGCCAGGGTCTCGGGGAACTATACCCTTAGCCGCAAGACCCAATCCGGTGTCGGGGCTCCGGTCGTCGACCAGCTGAAAACCACCAACGAGTTGGCGCCGGGGCAGGTGGCACCTAACGGTCTGAGGATCGTGAACGATGCTGGTAGCCGGTTGCAGTTGTCGGCTTCCATCGGCGCTGACATCGGCAGTTTTCGTGCGGAGGCTACCCTCAACCACAGCGCGGGTTACAATGTGGTCCGCTGCGATCCGACCACGATCCCGGTCTGCAATCCTTCGGCCACTGGCGTGCCGACCGCGAACGGCAGACCGCAGGATAGGGTTGGCGCATTCAACACCGTCAACCTGTTCTTCAAGTACGATGTGCCCGGTGAGAGCTTGCTGCTCAGCGACCTGAGCCTCACGCTCAATGTCAACAACGTGTTCAACACCGATCCGCCGATCTTCCGTTCGATCGGCAATCAGAGAGCGGGCTATGATAACGGCTTCACCCTTGGTCGTATGATCCAGTTCGGCATAGCGAAGAAGTTCTGAAGGTTTGGGAGTGGTCGGAGCCAAGGAACCTTAGGCTCAGGCATCACATCCCGGGCCTGCCGCTTTCGGGCGGCAGGCGCCTTTTTGCTTGAGAAGTCGCTGATCAGATTAGGATTTCCAGACTATGACTCTCGAGACTGTTGATCTGACTGCGTGCATCGGAACCGAGCTCAAGGTTGATATTGCAACGCTCACATCCGGGGTGCGCGGCGTCGAAATCCGCGAACTGCTCGAGCGTCGTGGCGTGCTGGTTGTGCGCGGACTGCACATGACCAGCGAACAGCAACTTGCATTCTCACGGTCGCTGGGAGAGGTTCAGCCTCTGGGCCAGGACGGGGTGTTCAAGGTAACCATTGATTCCAACGTCAACCCTGGAGCAGAATACATAAAGGGCGCCTTTTTCTGGCATATCGACGGTGCCAGCGACGACGTTCCAAACTTTGCGGTAACGCTCTCGGCACAAAGCCTCTCGACCACCGGTGGCAGCACGCACTTCGCTAACACCTATGCCGCCTGGGATGACCTCCCGGACGAAGAGAAACGGCAATATGAGAACCTTCGAGTAGTGCACAGCTTCGAGACTGCGCAACGCTATGTGAACCCTGAGCCGACCACGCGCGAACTGGCATTCTGGCAGCACCGCGAGCCCAAAATTCATCCGCTCGTCTGGAAGCACAAGAGCGGACGCAAGTCGCTCGTGCTTGGCTCTACTGCCACTTCCGTCGAGGGTATGGCGCCTGCAGAAAGCCGGATGCTGCTGACCCGTCTGCGCGAATTGGCAGCCCAGCAGCAATTCGTCTATGTTCACCGCTGGACGCCCGGCGACCTGCTGATCTGGGACAATACCGGGACCATGCACCGGGTAGATCCCTATCCGCTCGAGGAAAACCGTCTGATGCATCGGACGACCATCGAGCCGCAGGAAGAATTGAAATAACCACTCGGGTGGTTGGGCCTCAAAATCATGCCGTCTCAAAGGAGAATACAATGCGTGGCCAATCCATAGTTCATCGCGCTGGCTTGCTCGGAGCTTCTGTTATTGCGGTGATGGTCGGCCTAGTGGCTTCACCTGCCGTGGCCGCACCCTGTCTCTACCAAGCGAGCCCCCAGTTCGCCGGGGTCGAGCAGGCGTTGGCGGTCAATGCCGACTGTACCGATCCGGACTATAACGCGGCGACCTTCGTCGTCGACAAAGTCGAGCTGAAGGCCTTTGCGCTTCCCGATGGTTCTACGATCCCTTACACTGAGGTGACCGGTCATTTTCCTGCCACCCGGACCGCACTTCCCGAAGGCATCACACAAAGCCCTACCACCGCAACCCATCGCGTCACCTGGAAATTCCCAGACAAGGCGCATTGGCGCAACCGGTTCTTCCAGCAGACTTACCCGCTCCCGTTCGACATGCTGAACACGATCGTTGACCGGTTTGCGTTCACCAATGGTGGCTTCACCGTGGGGATCACTCCTGGCAATCCGAACGTCGGCTACAGGGTTCCCGCTGCCGCTGCAAAGCTCGCCAAGGCTTACGCTAACAAGCTCTATGGCAACACGTCGCGGATTTTTGGCTACCTCTACGGCCAGAGCGGTGGATCGGTGCAGGCTATTGGCGCCAGCGAAGGCACGAGCGGAGTTTGGGACGGCATAATTCCGGTGGTTATCGCCACTGACGGACTCACCATGCACTCGTTTCAGTGGGCGAACCTTTATGCAATCGCGGTTCCCCAAGCCAAACGCGAGGCAATCGCCGAAGCTGTCGTCCCGGGCAGCGGACGCGATATCTACGCTGACTTAACCCCAGACGAACGTGCCATTCTCAACGAGTTGCTGAGCGCCGGCTTCGCGCGTCTGGCGCTCGAAGATATGAAGTTCGCGGTGGGTTTCGGCCCGGGCAATCTCGGCGCAACTGGGGGGCTTGATCCGACTTATGAGGACGATTTCTGGTCGAAGCCAGGATATGAAGGGGTTGATCCCCCCGCTTGGCTGACAGCTGCGAAAGTCGATGGCTTGGCATCGGTCACAGGAATTGCGCGCAACGCGCAAGGGGCACCCGTGTCGATTAACTTCGATCCCGCGACATTGCCGAAACTCGGATCGATCGGTGCTGAGGGCCTGCAATTCCAGGTCTATGCGGCTGACGGGACGACCCGTATAACAAAGGGTGAGGCCCGTTTCCTGGACGGCAAACTCTCTGGCGGCACGCTGACCTTGAATGGCAACAACCATCCGGCGCTGCTCGCCGCGCTGCTTGATGGAGGCAAAATCCGGATTACCAATCGCGCCCTGCTTGCGACCGCCTTTTACCCGCGCCACACCATCCCCGACAACGGCAACCCTGCGTACAAGCAGTATCGTCACGCGAATGGCAGTCCGAAGTACGCCCAGCGCCCGGTCAATATCGCCTACTTTGGCAACCTCCGCGCCTCTGGAGGCGTCAGACAAACCGGCAAGATTAAATCAAGGACCATTGTCATAGAGAACTTGGTGGACCCGGCATCATACCCGTTCACTGCCGCGTTCTATGCCTCGCAGGTCGAGAGCGCGCTTGGCCCCGTTCAAGCCAGCAAAATGTTTCGAGTCTATTATCAGGAAAGCGCCAGTCACGGTGCGTTTCCCGGGATCGTTCCGGATAAGATGGGTACCTCGCTCGTAGGGGTCGGCGGTATCCTGCACCAGGCATTGCTCGATCTGGCCACGTGGGTGGAAAACGATGTCACACCGCTGCCCTCGTCGAGCTACCACCTGGATGAGATGAACCAGGTCGCATTGCCCGACAGTTCGCGCGAGCGGCGTGGCCTCCAGCCAGTGTTGGAATTGAAAGCCGATGGCGGTGAGCGTGCTGTCGTCGGCGTCAATCAACCGGTCAAGCTGACTGCCGATATAGCAATGCCGCCGCGATCCGGTCGAATTGTCCAATACGACTGGTATCTGGGCGCCGACGATTTCAAATACGAAC
>JANOBA010000309.1:0-14215 GCA_031411415.1 Novosphingobium sp. | reverse complement strand
TAGTGGGAAATACGGGGCAATCCGGCGCATCTGCGCCTCGCTCAGCATAAACAGGTCATCCACAAGCAGCACCTCCCTGGTGCCGCCATTGAATCAACCATCAGTGCATCATGCAAGCAATTTAATAGGTCCTGACCCTAGGAATTGTAGGCGAGGCCGAGGCGTTCGGCTTGGGCTTGCAGATTGCGATCCTGACTCAGGATGCAGCCACCCGGAATCAATCTTGCCGAGGCCAGCAGGTTCGCATCGACGAAGCCGACCCCGGTTCCGGCCAGCTTGGCCCAGATAATGAAGGCGGAAACGTCTGCCGGCGATGCGAGCGGTGCGGGCTTGAGGCCTTGCAAGCGCTCAGCGAAAGCGCCCTGCTTCGGCAGTCCGTTCAGCAGGAGTTCGCCAAAGACAAATGGGTGCAGCAGTTCGTTGCCCGAGCCGAGTATATCAACCAGCGGCGTATTGATGCCGCGAATGTGGTCGATCCAGATCGACGTATCGACGATAATCACGAATTGGTGAAGTCTGGCGGCCGCCTGCGCGGCACCGGAACAGCGCCGAAGTCTGGCATACTGCCTTTGAGCGAAGCCAGCTTTCGCCCTGCCTCGCGTTGGCGCATTTCGAGCAATGCCTTGCGCACGAGCGCACTCGTTTCCTGAATGCCGGTCGATTCGCGCAATGAGGCAACGATTTCGTCATCAAGGGTGATGGTTGTACGCATGCATCATTTATAGCATCAATTGATGCGCCTCGCAATGCGCGCTCAGCCCTTCGCCTTGCCCTTGTGGTCGCGGATCAGCCCGTCCAGTGCCGCAATGCGTACGCGTTCGGGGGTGTCTTTGGCCAGGCCCTTGAGGCGGCAGGTGGCCCACAGGCTCTTGCGTTCGCTCTCCAGCGCCTTGAGATAGAGATCAGCCATCAGCTTTCCATCCAGTCGCGGAAGAAGCTGTCGCTGGCTTCGCGAAGCGCAGTGAGGGGGATATCGGCGAAATTGCCTGACGTTCCCGGCATGTCACCAATTGAAATGGAGTCGCCGCCAATAAATCCTATGTTAGCAATGGAGACATCAAATTCTTCGGCAATTCTCCTGAGTTCCGCTGCCTCGGGATCGCGGATGCTAACGAGATAGCGGCCTTGATCCTCTCCGAAAAAGTCGAATGCCAATCGTTGTTGCGTCTCGGGCTTGAGACTCTCAACCCAACCGGAACCTAGATCGCGCACAACCCAGTTGACTTCGAGGTCCACACCAAAATTCCCAGCCAGCGCCATTTCCGCAACGGCAACTAAAATTCCGCCGTCCGACACATCATGCACAGCGTTGACGATACCGAGTTCGATTGTCGAACGGATAAATTCACCTGTCCGACGTTCCGAATCAAGATCAACGGACGGCGGTGCGCCATCTTCACGATCATGCAATTCCCGAAGCCAAAGTGACTGGCCAAGGTGACCCGTGTCACCGCCAATTAGCCACAGCCGATCCCCCTCAGCCTTGAACCCAATCGTCGCCATCTTGGCATGGTCTTGCATCAGCCCCACGCCGCCAATGGCAGGCGTTGGCAAAATCGCTGACCCACCACCCGTCGCCTTGCTCTCGTTATACAGGCTGACATTCCCGCTCACGATCGGGAAATCCAGCGCCCGGCAGGCATCTGCCATGCCCTCGAGGCACCCGACAATCTGCGCCATGATCTCGGGCCGCTGCGGGTTGCCGAAGTTGAGGCAATTGGTGATCGCCAAGGGCAAGGCTCCCACCGCGCTGATGTTGCGGTAACACTCCGCCACCGCTTGCTTGCCGCCTTCATAGGGATCGGCATAGCAATAGCGCGGGGTGCAGTCGGTGCTCATGGCGAGCGCCTTCTGCGTGCCGTGGATGCGCACGACCGCCGCATCGCCGCCCGATTTCTGCAAGGTATCCGCGCCCACCTGGCTATCGTATTGCTCCCAGATCCAGCGGCGGCTGGCGAGCGCCGGGCTGGCCATCAGCTTGAGCAAGTCCGCGCCGATGTCAGCGCATTCGGGAATATCGCCAAGCGGCGCAACGTTTGCCCAGACCTTGTAATCTTCGCGGCTCATTGCCGGGCGGTCATATAGGGGCGCGTCTTCGGCCAATGGCCCCAGCGGAATGTCGCAGACCGTCTCGCCCTGCCAGGTCAGCACCATGTGGCCCGTATCCGTCACTTCGCCGATCACCGCGAAGTCCAGCTCCCACTTCTTGAAAATCGCCTCGGCCATCGCTTCTTTGCCAGGCTTGAGAACCATCAGCATGCGCTCCTGGCTCTCGCTCAGCATCATTTCGTAGGGCGTCATGCCGAGCTCGCGGCACGGCACCTTGTCCATGTCAAGGATGATCCCAGCCTTGCCGTTGGTCGCCATTTCGACGCTGGAGCTGGTCAGCCCCGCCGCGCCCATGTCCTGAATCGCGACGATGGCATCGGTTGCCATCAACTCAAGGCAGGCCTCGATCAGCAGCTTTTCCACGAACGGATCGCCGACTTGCACCGTCGGGCGCTTTTCCTCGATGTCATCGCCAAAATCGGCGCTGGCCATGGTTGCGCCGTGGATGCCGTCGCGCCCGGTCTTGGAGCCAACATAGACGATGGAGTTGCCCAGGCCCGTCGCGGCGGAATAGAAGATCTTGTCCTGATCGGCGACGCCGACGGTCATCGCGTTGACCAGAATGTTGCCGTCGTAGGCTTTGTCGAAATTGGTCTCGCCACCCACCGTAGGCACGCCTACGCAATTGCCATAGCCGCCGATGCCAGCGACCACGCCTTGCACCAGATGCTTCATCTTGGGGTGATCGGGCCGCCCGAAGCGCAGCGCGTTCAGGTTGGCGATGGGCCGCGCGCCCATGGTGAAAACATCGCGCAAAATGCCGCCGACTCCGGTCGCCGCGCCCTGATAGGGTTCGATGTAGCTGGGGTGGTTGTGCGACTCCATCTTGAAGATCGCCGCCTGATTGTCGCCAATATCAATGATGCCGGCGTTCTCGCCGGGCCCGCAGATCACCCAGGGGGCTTCGGTGGGCAGCTTTTTCAGGTGAATGCGGCTGCTCTTGTAGGAGCAATGCTCTGACCACATCACGGAAAAGATGCCGAGTTCCACCATGTTGGGCGCGCGGCCCAGCGCGGCAAGGACGCAGGTGTATTCCTCCGGGGAGAGCCCGTGGGCGGCGACGACTTCCGGGGTGATTTCGGCAGAGACAGTGTTCATGGCCCGCGCCTTAGCGTTGCCTGCTTGACCGCGCAACGCAGCGCCGCCATTGCTTCCACCATGAGCGACACATTGCCCGACATTTCCATCATGTCTTTCGAAGATGCGCTGCGTGCGCTGGAAGGTGTGGTTCATAGCCTCGAAAGCGCCGAGACGCCGCTCGACACATCGATTGCGCTTTATGAACGCGGCGAGGCGCTGCGCCGGCATTGCCAGGCGCGGCTTGATGCGGCGCAGGCGCGAATCGAAAAGATCGTCGCCGGTCCGGACGGGCTGGCCGCAGGCACGCGCCCCTTTGACGAAGCAGGCAATTGATCGTGGCAGTAAGCGAAGCGCAGGGCGGCGCCGATCTGCTCAACGAGGGTCTCGCCGCGATCCAGCAGGAAATCGACGCCAAGTTCGATGCTTTGCTGCCTCTGCCCGCCGATCCGCGCTCGCGGCTAATCGAGGCGATGCGCTATGCGGCGATTGGCGGCGGCAAGCGTCTGCGCCCGCTGCTGGTGGCGGCAACGGCCGACATGTATGGGGTTGATCGCGATGCGGCGGTGCGCGCCGGTGCGGCGGTCGAATCGATCCATGTCTATTCGCTGATCCACGACGATCTGCCCTGCATGGATAATGACGACACCCGCCACGGCAAGCCGACGCTGCACCTCGCATTTGACGAGGCAACCGCAGTTCTCGCGGGCGATGCGCTGCATGATCTGGCCTTCGAGATCCTCGCCGATCCGGTAACCTCGGGCGATCCGTTCACCCGCGTCGAACTGGTGCTGGCGCTCTCGTCGGCAAGCGGCGCCAATGGCATGGCCGGCGGCCAGATGATGGACATGGTGGCGGAGAGCGAGCCGTTCGACCTGCCCACCGTTACACGCCTGCAGCAGCTCAAGACCGGGGCGCTGCTTGCCGCCTCGATCGAGCTGGGGGCAATTCTTGGCAAAGTTCCAATCGAGGCGCGCGCGCATCTGCGCGGCTATGCCCGAGATATCGGCCTTGCCTTCCAGATCGCCGATGATCTTCTCGATCACGAAGGCGATGCCGCGCTCGCGGGCAAGGCGCTGCGCAAGGATGCCGAGGCGGGCAAGCAGACGTTCGTCTCGCTGCTCGGCCCCGAGCGCGCGAAAGCTCAGGCGCAGGCGCTGACCGAACAGGCGATTGCCCATCTGGCACAGCATGGTCGCGAGGCCGACCTGTTGCGCGCGCTGGCCCGCTATATCGTCGAAAGGAAGCATTGATGAGCCGCATCGGCGTTTATCCCGGCACTTTCGATCCCATCACGCTTGGCCATGCTGACATCATCCGGCGCGGGGCAAAGCTGGTGGACCGGCTGATCATCGGCGTGACGACCAACCCGTCGAAGAACCCGATGTTTACCCCTGAAGAGCGCATGGCGATGGTTGCCCGCGAAGCGGCGCTGCTGGGTATCGATAATGTCGAAGTGGTCGGGTTCAATGCGCTGTTGATGAACTTTGCCGAAAAACAGGGCGCCAGCGTGATCGTGCGCGGCCTGCGCGCGGTCGCTGATTTCGAATACGAATATCAGATGGCCGGCATGAACCAGCAGATCAACGCGCGCATCGAAACGGTGTTCCTGATGGCCGATGTCTGCCTCCAGCCGATCGCATCGAAGCTGGTCAAGGAAATCGCTATGTTCGGCGGCGAGATCGCGCCTTTCGTCAGTCCGTCGGTGCGCGATGATGTTCTGGCGCGGGTTGCTAGGATGGGCAGGCTGGGGGATTATTGACGGCCTGCGTGTTTCTCGTTCATTGCCTTGTCAGCTGCGCCCGGCTATTCGCCGCCGCAATGCCCATGCCGGGCAATTCGCGACTTGCGGCAAAGGCCTGAAGCACAATGATGAAATTCACGTCGATCCGGTTGATGCTGCTGTCGCTGTTTCTCGCCGGCAGCCCGGCCCTTGCCGCCGATCCGCTGGGTGCAGGCGCGCCCGCCTTGCCCACCGTGGTCAACTCCGATCCTGCGGTGCAGCCTGAAAATATCATGCTGCTATATCTTTCGAACGGCGGCAAAGTGACCATCCGGCTGATGCCCGAATGGGCTCCCAGCCATGTCGAACGAATCAAGACCCTGACGCGCGACGGATTTTACAACGGCCTCATTTTCCACCGTGTGATCGATGGGTTCATGGCGCAGACCGGCGATCCCACCGGGACCGGGCAGAGCGGATCGCAGCTTCCCGATCTCAAGGCGGAATTCAATGCCATGCCGCATCTGCGTGGCACGCTGTCGATGGCGCGCACCGATAAGCCTGATTCGGCCAACAGCCAGTTCTTCATCGTGTTCTATCCGCGCTTCGCGCTTGACCGGAAATACACCGTGTTTGGCCGGGTGATTGCCGGCATGGACGTGGCCGATCGCATCGAGCGTGGCGAGCCGCCGGAAAAGCCGACGAAGATCCTCCAGGCCGCGATGGCGATCGATAACCTGCCGCCGCCGGTGGTTCCCGCCGAGCCTGCGCCTGCGCCAGCTGCGATTACGACCGACCAGCTGAGCAATTCGCAGTCGAATTGAGTCCTTCGAGACGCGTCTTCGACTTCGCTCAGCCGCTCCTCAGGATGAGCGGAACGTTTGCTAATTGTCCGCTCATCCTGAGGAGGGACTGAGTAGCCCGCGAGGCGGACGTATCGAAGGCCCGTCTCGAAGGATGCGCGTTGACCTGTTTGATTTCGAACTCCCGCCAGAGCGCATAGCGCTGCGCCCGGTGCGCCCGCGCGATGCTGCGCGGATGTTGGTTCTGGCTGGCACTGCGCCTTTGGACGACCGGCATGTGCACGTCTTGCCCGGCCTGCTGCGGCGCGGCGACGTGCTGGTGTTCAACGATACCCGCGTGATCCCGGCCCAGCTTGAGGGCAAGCGCAAGTCTGAATCTGGGGGCGAAGCGCGCATCGGCGTGACCCTGCACAAGCGGGCGGACCTGCGGCGCTGGCAGGCCTTCGTGCGCAATGGCAAGCGGCTGCGCGCGGGGCAGACAATCGAATTTTCCGCCGGCGTCACCGCGCTGGCCGAAGCGCTGCATGGCGATGGCAGCTGGACGCTGGCTTTCCAGGGCGATGAGCCGGTTGAAGTGCTGCTGGAGCGCGCCGGAACAATGCCGCTGCCGCCCTATATCGCCGGCAAACGCCCCACCGACGAGGCCGACCGTGCCGATTACCAGACGATGTTCGCGCGTGAAAAAGGCGCCGTCGCTGCGCCCACCGCCGCGCTGCATTTCACCCCGGAACTGATGGCTGCGCTGGCTGAGGCGGGTGTGGGGCACGAGACGCTGACACTGCACGTTGGCGCGGGCACATTCCTGCCGGTTAAGGCGGAGGACACCGAAGCCCACGCCATGCACGCCGAATGGGGCCGGATCGATGCGGGCTGCGCCGCCCGGCTGAACGCCGCCCGCGCTGCCGGCGGCCGGATCATCGCGGTGGGCACCACCAGCCTGCGCCTGCTCGAAAGCGCGACTGGCGACGACGGCCTGATCCAGCCATTCGAAGGCGACACCGCGATCTTCATCACGCCGGGCTACCGATTCCGGGCCATCGATGGCCTGATGACCAATTTCCACCTGCCGCGCTCGACTTTGTTCATGCTGGTTAGCGCTCTGATGGGGCGCGAGCGGATGCAGGCGGCTTATGCCCATGCGATTGGCGCAGGCTACCGGTTTTACAGTTACGGGGATGCCAGTCTGTTGCTTCCAGACTGACCAAACGGCAAAAAGGTCCCTCCCCATTTTCATGCGGTGCAAATGGGGAGGAACTGTCTTGCTGCTCAGGCCCTGTCCCATTCGACATGCAGCGCTTGCAGCCCATGCAGCATATAAGTCGGCTCATAAGTATAGCGCCGCGCGCTGGGTGGGCCGTGGCGCTCGCTGGAAATTCTGATGTCCGACGTGCGCGCGAGAAACCGCTCCAGCGCCACGCGCACTTCCATCCGGGCTAGCGGCGCGCCGATGCAGGCGTGGCTGCCGCGGCTGAAGGCGATGTTGTCGCGCACGCCCTGGCGGTCATAATCGAAGCTGTCGGGATCGGCGAAGCGGCGCGGATCGCGGTTCACCCCGCCGCTGCACACCGAGACGATTGCGCCGGCGGGAATCGCCACGCCGCCCACCTCGGCATCCTTCAGCGCGAGGCGTGACATGGTCTTGACCGGCGGCTCGGTGCGCAGCACTTCCTCGATGAAATCGGGGATGCGGTGAGGCTCGCTGCGCAATTTGGCCTGCACGTCTGGCCGGTCACCCAAAGTGCGGAAGCAGAAGGCGACCAGCCTTGCGGAGGTATCCTGCCCGGCGCCGAACATGAAGCAGGCCAGCCGCGCGAGCACCTCCAGCGGCACCTTGCTGCCATCCTTGTAGCGCGATGCGGCGAGCGCCGAGAGGAAATCATCGCGGGGTGCCGCCTCGCGCTCCTCAAGATAAGCGCGGAAGCGGCCATGCAGGTGCACCAGCGGGTCGGGGCCGATCTTGAAGCCTTCATCGCCGCCCAGCTGGGTCGGATCGGGGCCCATGGCTTCGAGCAGCAAAGGCCGGTCTGCCATCGGCACGCCAAGCAAGTCGGCGATCACCAGCGTCGAGAGCGCATGGGCGAACTCGCTGGTGATCTCGCAGCCGCCCCGGTCGATCAGGCCGTCCACCAGGCTGGTGACCAGTCCCTCGACATAGGCCTCGTTAGCTTTCAGCCGCGAATGGGTGAGCAATGCCGCCAGAAGCGCGCGGTGGACGGCGTGGTGTTCGCCGTCAAACGTAGCGAGGTGATCCGTCCACGGCATTTCGTGGCGATGCGCGGCGAGCTGTGCAGCAACGTCGCCTGCGGGCGTGAACGGCAGCGGCGGCAGCGGGCCGTTAACTGCGACTGCCGAGGAAAAAATCTCGCCCTGCTGCTGGAACACTTGCAGCGCCTCGTCATAGCCGGTCACCATGAACACCTGTTCGTAAGGCTCGCGGTAAACCGGGCACTTGGCCCGCATCGCGGCAAGATAGCCGGGCAGGTCTTGCGCAATGTCAGGATCGCTGAAAAAGTCAGCCTCGCGCTGGTCGGTCATGGGGGCAGCCTCTCTGGATGTATTTTTGGTTGGACGGCAGTCTGGCATTGAACTGGCGGGGTGCGCCAGAAGAAATTCATCCGCCGCTCTTTTGCCGCGAAGGGTTTTCGCGGGCACTGCGTTGTGCTGTCTGAAAGGGCCCATGGCGACGAGGCACATCCATCCTGCGGAGATTACCGCCGGCGACGACGCATTGATGCGGCGTGTTGCGCTGCGCGATGGCGATGCCTTCGGCCAGCTGGTCCAGCTTCATGCCGCCAGACCGCACCGGATCGCCTGGCGCATGCTCGGCGATGGCACGGAGGCGGAAGACGTGGCGCGGGAAGCCATGCTGAGATTATGGCGCGATGCCGGATTGTGGCGGCCCGGAAGGGCGGGGGTCGCCGCCTGGCTGACCCGCGTCGCCACGAATTTGTGCCTCGACCGCTTGCGCAGCCGCGCGCGGCTGAGCGGCGCGGAAGTGCCCGAACGCGCCGATGAGGCGCCGCTCGCGGATAGCGTGATCGAGGGCGATCAGGCGCGCGGGGCAGTGATCGCGGCGATGGACCGCTTGCCCGATCGCCAGCGCGCCGCCGTGGTGCTGACCTATTACGAAGAGCTTTCCAATCAGGACGCCGCCGCCATGCTGGAGATGAATATCAAGGCGTTTGAATCGCTGCTGTTGCGCGCCCGCCGGGCGCTGAAGGAGATGCTGGTGGAGACGCGCGATGGTTGATGCCGCCAAGAACGAGCCGGTCGATCCCATGCTGGCGGTGAAGCTGGATATGTTCACCGTGCCGGGCTTGCCGCCCGGTTTCGCCGAGCGGCTGGTCGCGGCGGCCCAAATGGAGACTTCCGCTGCTCCGCCCCTGCCGCCGTTGCGCCGGCCACTTGCGCGGCGCTGGCTGAGCGGCGGCATCACCGGGCTGGGCGCGCTGGCGGTCGGTATGATCAGCATTTCCGCCGCCGCGATGGGTTATCTCGGCGAGCCGATCCGCCATGCGGTGCGCGAGGCGCCGGTTATCGGCAAGGTTATTGAACGGGTGATCCCGAGGGCTGCGCGCGCGCCGAAGCGCGCGGCGGCAGCGAAGCTGGCCAAGCCCGCTGCACCAAAGATCGAAGCGGCACCGAGCGCGGCGCCAATTGAAGCAGCGCTGCCCGAGCGGTGGTTCAGCCCGATGGAACGCCGCGAGCGGGCGCGCGCGATCATGGCCGATCCCGAACAGCGCGGGGCGTGGATCGAAGCGCATCCGCGCGCCGCCCGGCGGATTATCCACCGCGAGCAGATGCGCCGGCAGCGGATCGAGGCGGGCATCGCGCCAGGTCCAGAAGCGCGAATGCCGCTGCGCGCCATGCCCGGCCCGATGCGGCGTGAGCGGCTGGAACGCCTGCGCGAACGTCGCCGCGAGCGGCTGGAGATGCGCGGTATGATGGGGCCGCCAGTGGGCGAAGCGCAGCCCTGATTGCGCGCGCATAACAAAAAGGCCCGCCACTCGCGCGGCGGGCCTTCGGCATATCTTGCTCAGACTGGTCCGATCAGTTGCGGATGGCCTTGCTGGTCTGGCCCAGCTGATGGTTGAGATCGCGGGCCTGCGCGCGGGTCAGGTGGCCATTGTTGCCGTTGGCCTGGGCATAGGTGCGTTCCTGCTGGCGCACACCGCGCAAGTCGCCGCGCAGCCCGCGCGCTTCGCTGCGGCTCATGTCGCCCTGCCGGACCTGGTGGGTGATGCGTACCTGCTGGCGGGCGATGCGGTGGTTGATGTGCGCGCGCGCCGGGTGGCTGCGCTGCCAGCCGCGAGCCGAAGCTTCGGCTGAAATCGCAGTGAAACCGGTGAGGACAAGCGAGGCGGCGATCAGGGTGCGGGTCAGCATGGCAATTCTCCTGTGATGTTTCAGGCCCCCCTTTGCGGGGAACACAGACCTAACGCGGCGCGGCGCAGCATCCTTCGCGGGAGGGGCATAATTGTTTTCACAACGCCGTGCCGCTGCGCCTATAGGCGCGGGGCATGACCCGGTTTCAATTCACCATCCACGCCCGCGATGCGCGCGCGCGCACCGGCACCATAGCCATGCAGCGCGGCGAGATCGCCACACCCGCGTTCATGCCGGTGGGCACGGCGGCGACGGTGAAGGCGATGACGCCAGAGGCGGTGCGCGCGACCGGCGCCGACATCATTCTGGGTAACACCTATCACCTGATGCTGCGCCCCGGCGCCGAACGGGTGGCGCGGCTGGGGGGCCTGCACAAGTTCATGAACTGGCGGCGCCCGATCCTGACTGACAGCGGCGGCTATCAGGTGATGAGCCTTTCGGATTTGCGCAAGATTACCGAGGAAGGCGTGACTTTCGCCAGCCACCTCGATGGCTCGCGGCATCTGCTGACCCCGGAACGCTCGATGGAAATCCAGCGGCTGCTGGGCAGCGATATTGTCATGGCTTTCGATGAATGCCCGCGCGCCGACCAGCCGCGCGACGTCATCGCCCGCTCGATGGAAATGTCGATGCGCTGGGCAAAGCGCAGCCGCGACGCGTTCGATGCGGGCGGCGAACATGCTGCCGGCGCGGCGCTGTTCGGCATCCAGCAGGGCGCGCTCGATGAGGCGCTGCGGCGGGAAAGCGCCGATGCGCTGGCTGCAGTCGGCTTTGATGGCTATGCCATCGGCGGGCTTGCCGTGGGCGAGGGGCAGGAGGCGATGTTCGCCACGCTCGATTTTGCCACTGGCCAGCTGCCCGAAAATGCCCCGCGTTATCTGATGGGGGTGGGCAAGCCCGATGACCTCGTTGGCGCGGTGGAGCGCGGGGTCGACATGTTCGATTGCGTGCTGCCCAGCCGCTCGGGGCGCAATGGCCAGGCCTTCACCTGGGGCGGTCCGCTGAACTTGCGCAATGCCCGCTTTGCCGAGGATTCCGGGCCGCTCGACGAGCGCTGCCCATGCCCGGCCTGCGCCAGTTATTCCCGCGCCTATCTGCACCATCTGGTCAAATCGGGCGAGATTCTGGGGGCCATGCTTATGACCCAGCATAACCTCACGTTCTATCAGCAGCTGATGGCGGGAATGCGCGCCGCTATTGCGGAAGGGCAGTTTGCGGGGTTTGCGGCAGTATTCCGGCGGGATTATCTGGCACTTTCCCCTCTCCCCGTTGGGGAGAGAAAAAGGAAGCGCCGCGATCAGGAATACCCGTCGCTCACTTTGTAGATCCACAATTGTGATGCGGGCGCATCGAGTGCATCGGTGATCGGCATCAGCCCTTCCGCGCCGCGCCGGCCCATTTCGGCCATCAGGCCGCCGATGTCGTCGGTGTCGATGTCGTAGATCGCGAGATACTTGAGGCCCGGCTCGCCGGCCACGGTCATAACCTGCTCCAGCCTGCGCCCACCAGTCACGTCCGGTATGGCGCAAATGTCGCCGAAATGCTGATTGTCATACCATGTGTTGTAATCGTCATCGCGTCCCGGCTGGGCTTGTGACTGGACGACCATCGAATATTTCGCCATTTTCTTTTTCCTGTCAGTGTGTTGCATTTCAAGCTTCAAGTTCGGCCAGATCCTGCGCCGTCAACTTGAGGTCGGCGGACTTCAGAATGTCGTCCAGCTGGGCAAGGCTGGTGGCGCTGGCAATCGGAGCGGCAACAGAGGGCCGGGCCATCAGCCAGGCCAGCGCAACTTGCGCGCAGGTTGCTCCGTGGCGCGCGGCCACGCCTTCCATGACATCGAGCAGCGCGAAGCCGCGCTCGTTCATATGAGGGGCCGCCGAGCCGGCCCGCGCTTTGCCGGCAATATCGTCCTTGCTGCGATACTTTCCGGTGAGAAATCCTGCTGCCAGCGAGAAATAGGTAATCACACCAAGCTTGTTTTGCGCGCAGAGGTCTTCGGGCGCGCCTTCGTAAAGACTGCGTTCGGCGAGGTTATAGTGCGGCTGGAACACATCGTAGCGCGCCCGGCCATGGCCGCTGGCCTTCAGCGCCTCGCCCAGTTCATCGGCGGTGTAATTTGATGCCCCGGCGACGCGCACTTTGCCTTCGTCGATCAGCTCCTGAAATGCTTCCAGCGTCTCTTCGATTGCCACGGCGACATCTGCCCGGTGCGACATATAGACATCGATATGATCGGTCTGGAGCCGCCTCAGCGACGCCTCGCAGGCGCGCTTGAGGTAGTCGCGGCTCAGCCCTTTCATGCCTTCGCCCATCGGCAGGCCACCCTTGGTGATGATCGTTACCCGTCCCCGCACGCCGCGATCCTTCATCCATTCGCCGATCACCTCTTCCGATTCGCCGCCTTTGTGGCCCGGCACGAAAATCGAATAGACGTCGGCGGTGTTGATCGCGTTGAACCCGGCATCCAGGAACGCATCGAGAATGGCGAAACTCGCTGCTTTGTCGGCTGTCCAGCCGAACACGTTGCCGCCCAGTACCAGGGGTGCGGTTTCGATCCCGGTCGTGCCGAGTCTGCGCATTTCCATATGTCTCTCCCATTCTTTCGCGCCAGCGTAGTTGACCCTGCGGCCGGTTTCAAACAGGCTTCCCGCAATTTCAGGAGAATAGTGCGATGGAAGGCTATCCGGTACTCGGCAAAGTTGGCCTCGACGCAGAGCAACGCGCATTCTGGGACGAGCTTACGCTGGGCCCGCGTGGCTTCTATACCGGCGGGGCAGAGGCCGAGCGGCTGCCCGATCTCTATAACGCCTGGCTCCAGTTCCCTGCATTCGGCAAGCTGATGATTGATCTGGGAGGCGCGGTGCGCGCCAATCAGGCGCTGCCGGGCAAGCTGCGCGAACTGGTGGTACTGACCACTTCGGCCCGGCTTGGCGCGCTGGTCGAGTTCAACTTTCATGTGCCTTTTGCGCAAGCTGAGGGACTATCCGAGGCGCTGATCCAGGCTATCCGCGAGGGCAGCGAGCCTCCATTCGGCGATGAGGCCGAGCGGATTGCCTATGCGGTCAACATGCAGCTGCTGCGGGGTGGCGCGCTTGATCCCGCGACGCACGCGGAGGCCATGGCCGCCTTCGGTCCGCGTGGGGTGATGCTGCTGGTCGCCAATGTCACGCTCTATGTGGCGACAGCGTACACCTCCAATATCGCGCGGGTGCAGCTGGCCGAGGACTTTTCCGTCGATCCCGGCGAATTGCAGGACTTTTTTGTCGGGCAGCGCGTCTAGGCCAGGCCGGTCACTGCAACCAGCGGATCGCCTTGCATGCCGTTGGCCAGCACTTCGGCGGCGATGCCCGAAAACCCGGCCAGCGTCATATAGCGGTGGATCAGCGAGGCATGGCCGCGCGTGTCGAGCCCGCGCCAGATGGTCACGGCCTTGGTCGGGAAACAGCGGTTGGAATAGGAGACGATGAACGGCGCGTCGGGCCGCAGCACGCGGCGCACTTCGGCGAAGACTTCCACTGGGCGCTGGAGATACTGGACGCTGACGCAGCACAGCGCGGCGTCGCAGATGGCGGAATCGAGCGGCAGGGTGGGGTCGCGGTTGAGGTCGGAAACGATGCGCTGGGTGAGGCGGGGGTTGGCGCCAAGCTCGGCGGCGTTCATGCCGTGGCCGATGACTTTGGCCAGTGGCAGTTCCGCTGGCAAGTGGCTGACCCAGCTCGACATGAGGTCCAGTACCACCGCTCCGGGAGCGATGGTTTCGGCGTAGTGGGCGGTAAGCGCCGCGATGGCCGCATCGTCGATATGGGTGACCAGCCGCGCGGGCGCATAGAATGCGGCGTCGTCGCTCTCGTCCTCGCGGGCAAAGGCGCCTTCCGGAAAGTCGCTCACTGGGGCACCTTTCATTACTCCCGCTCATCCTGAGCGGGACTGGTTTGGGAGGTATGTTAGCCACCCATCGCCTCGATGACCTTCAGCGGGTTGAGGTATTCGATATGTTCGATCACCTGGCCCTCGCGCAGGCGCACGAAGATCACATAGCTGTTCGCGTAATGCTTGCCGCCGGCCATCACGGCGCTGGCAGTGGCGGTGGCGACGAACAGTTCGGGGTCTTCGG
>JANOBA010000308.1:0-17058 GCA_031411415.1 Novosphingobium sp. | reverse complement strand
ATCTCGCCGGACGTTGGCGGCGTGGTGCGGGCAAGAGCGCTGGCCAAACGCCTCGACAATGCGCCGCTGGCCATCGTCGACAAGCGCCGCGAACGCGCGGGCGAATCGGAAGTGATGAACATCATCGGCGACGTGAAGGGCCGCGCCTGCATTCTGATCGACGACATCATCGATTCGGGCGGCACACTGTGCAACGCCGCCGAGGCGCTGATGGCTGCGGGCGCGACCAGCGTTTCGGCCTATATCAGCCACGGCGTGCTTTCGGGCAAAGCGGTCGAACGCGTGGCGGCTTCGGCGCTGAAAGAACTGGTGATCACCGATTCGATCCTGGCAACCGATGCCACCCGCGATTGCGCCAGCATCCGTGTGCTGACCATCGCGCCGCTGATCGGCGAGGCAATCCGGCGGATTGCCGATGAAAGCTCGGTCAGTTCGCTGTTCGACTAATCCTCCAGCGTATCGAGGTGCATCCAGCGCTTCACCAGCGGCGAGACGATGAGCACCAGCGCCGCCACGCCAATCGCCACCCAGCCGATGGTGCTATAGATATCAAGCACCAGCGCCCGCGACATCGTGCCGCTTTCGCCGCCGGTTGCCGCGCCGATCTTGCCGGCGACAAATTGCCCGACCGCGGTCATGTAAAACCAGGCGCCCATGACGAAGCTGGCCATATGCAACGGCGCAAGCCGGGCCATCGCCGATAGCCCGACCGGCGAGAGGCAAAGCTCCGCGGTGGTGTGGAGTAGGTAGATCAGGAAGACGAAGACCACCGGGGTCATCATGCCCTCCGGCCCCGCGCCCCAGACAAAGACGAGGAAGCCGAGGCCAACTTGCGCCAGCGCAAGGCCGAATTTGGCGGGGGCCGAAGGCTCCAGACCGCGCTTCGCCAGACCTTGCCACAGCATGGCAAACAGCGGCGCCAGCGCGATAATGTAGATCGGGTTGATCGACTGGAACAGGCTGGTCGGCACCCCAGATCGGTTTACATAACGGTCTGTGTAGAGGCTGAGCGAGCCCCCCGCCTGCTCGAACAGGCCCCAGAACAACGGATTGAGACCGATCAGGAACAGCATGGCGAAAATGCGCTCACGCGGCTCCTTGGGCAATTTCCAGGCTTCCCATGCGGTATAGGCCAGCATCGCAATGCCGGTGACGATTAGCAGCGTCTGGACGACCGGCTGCGCCTGAATGAGAAAGAACACGACAGCAATCGCCGCAATGCCGGTGGCCTGAAGCTTGAGCTCCATCGGCCGGGCGAGCGGCAGGGGCGGCTCGCCCTCGCCCTTCAGCGCCGGCCGGCCGGTCACGAAAATGATCAGCCCCAGCACCATGCCGATGCCGGCAAGGCCAAAGCCCCACGACCAGCCGATGGTCTCGCCCAGATAGCCGACCAGCACCGTGCCGAAGAAAGCCCCGGCGTTCACCCCCATATAGAAGATGGTATAGGCGCCGTCGCGGCGTACATCGGTCATCTTGTAGAGCCGGCCGACGATGACCGAGATGTTGCCCTTGAGGAAGCCGGTGCCGACCGAAATCAGCGCCAGAGCGAGCCAGAACACATTGAGCGCGGGATCGGCCTGTTTAACCAGCGGATCGGCCGCGCCTTGCAGGCCTTCGTAGGCCATGAACAAGTGGCCGAATGCCAGCGAAACCGCGCCAAACAGCACCGCCTTGCGCTGACCCCACCAGCGGTCCGCCATGTAGCCGCCCAGCACCGGGGTGATATAACACAAAGTGGCATAGGCCCCGTAGATCAGGTTCGCCTTGGCATCGGCGAACAGCCAGAACTTGGTGAGATACAGAATCAGCAGCGCGCGCATGCCGTAAAACGAGAAGCGCTCCCACATTTCGGCATAGAACAGCACGAACAGCCCGCGCGGCTGGCCCGCCACTTCCTCTGCCTTGCGGGTGGCAATGAAGCCGCCGAGCGCGAGGAAGGCAAACAGCGCCACCGCCGCGATGGCGGCGATCCAGTCGCCCTCGTTCCAGCTTGCCATGTCCTTCATATTCCGCACCCCTGCGCTGCAATTTGCAGCGTGAATGGTTCTAACCGGCAATCAGGCGGCGGCAATGCCCAAAAGCTCTGTCGAAGCGGCTGACGTCGGGGTTTTGGTCGTCCCTTCGGCCCGCTTGTCCCGTTCAGAAACACCGCCGCGATTCAGCCATTGCGAAACCCTTGCAACTCTGTCACTTTCCCTGCGGGTTAGACGAAATTCCAGCCGGTGTGGGGCACTTGGGCCAGGTTTCGTTGCATGAAGAGGGGAGATCCTGGCATGATCAGGTCCGAGCTTTTGCAATTGCTGGCGAAGGATAATCCGGACCTTAGGGCCGAGGATGTCGAGCGAGCGCTCGATACATTTTTCGACGAGATCGCGGCGAGGCTGGCCAAGGGCGGCCGGGTCGAATTGCGCGGCTTCGGCGCTTTTTCCACCCGCGAGCGAGAAGCGCGCAAGGGCCGCAACCCGCGCACCGGCGAAACGGTCGAAGTTCCGGGCAAACGGGTGCCGTTCTTCAAGCCCGGCAAGGAAATGCGCGCCAAGCTGAATGGCTGACACGCGAGGCGGGTAATCGTCTTTTACGATCATTGTGATGTGTTTTCACAAGTTATTCGATTAAACGCGCTCTGCTAGTGCACCCCTTGTCATTGCCGCCCCTGCGGCAAAGCCACGGAGAATCACGATGACGCCCCCAGCATCTGCCGCCATAACCAGCAATGCCCAGACTGCACTGGTCGAGAGCCTCAACGCGCTGCTCGCCGATTGCTTCGCGCTTTACCTCAAGACCAAGAATTTCCACTGGCATGTCAAAGGGCCGAATTTCAACGATCTGCACTTGCTGTTCGATGCCCAGGCAGCCGAGATTTTCACGCTGACCGACCTGATCGCCGAACGCGTGCGCAAAAACGGCGCGGCCACGCTAACCTCGATCGGGGCCATTGCGGCCCGCGCGCGGATTGCCGACCAGGACGATACCGCGCTGGGTGCTGAGACCATGATTGCCGAGTTGCGCGAAGACAATACCCGGCTGATCGCGGCGCTGCGTGAGGCCAAGGCCGCAGCGGCGAACGCGGGCGACAACGCCACCGATGGCGTGATCGACGACTGGACCGATCAAGCCGAACGCCGCGTCTGGTTTCTCGCCGCGATTCTGGGGTGATATTCCTGCGGCGCGGCATCGTGGATGCTGCTAGGTTCGCCGCCATGCCGCAGGTCACAATCATTGCAAACGCGCAAGCCGCCGAGATTGCCGGATGGCTGGCGGAACGAGTTGAGCAGGCAATGACTGCACAGCGCGGCGAGATCGCCATCGCCATTCCCGGCGGTTCGACCCCGTTTCCGATTCTCGCCGCGCTGGCCGGCCATCCGCTCGACTGGACTCGCCTGAGTGTCTGGCCGACTGACGACCGGCTGGTGAACGAGGATCACCCTGCCAGCAACGTCGGCCGCATCCGCGCCACGCTTGAACCGCTGGGTGCGCGGGTCATGGCGCTCACCGCCGGCGCTGCCCCGCCCCGCTTCGCGCTCGTCTGGCTCGGCATGGGCGAGGACGGGCATATCGCCTCGCTGTTTCCCAATACTGATCCACAAGTGGACGATGCCCTACGGGTCCGCCAGATCACCCCCGACCCGCTCCCGCCCGAAGCGCCCTTTGAACGGCTAAGCCTGACCATGCCCGCCCTGCTCGACAGCGAAGAACTGCTGTTTGTCATGCGCGGCGAGGCAAAGCGCGCCATCTTTGCAGCAGCGATGCGTGGTCAGCACGATCTGCCCATCGCCCGCCTGCTTGGCGCGGCCAGCCAGCCGGTGACATGCTTCACCTGATCCCGCTTGACTGGCTTCCGGCCCCCCTCCACCGCGCCGGCTTGCGCATGGCGCACGGCGTGCGGCGGCGCTGGTGGCGCATCCGCGGGCCTCGCCTCGCCGGCTGCCGGATCATCGCGCTTGACGGCGAGGGGCAGGTTTTGCTGATCCGGCATTCCTATGGTTCTGACAACTGGATGCCGCCGGGCGGCGGGCTGGCGCGCGGCGAGGACCCGCTGGATGCGGCTTGCCGCGAATTGCGCGAGGAGACCGGCTGCAGTCTGCAAGGCGCGCATTCCATTGGACTTGTCGAGGAAGACCTCCACGGCGCGGGCAACCGGGTGCACATCGTCGGCGGGCTGACTTTCGGCCCCGCCGTCCCAGATGGGCGTGAAGTGATCGAGGCAGGCTTTTTTGCCGCTGATAACCTGCCGGGTGCCCTCGCGCCGAAACTGCGGGTAGCGCTGCCGCAGTGGATCACAGCAGTGAGAGTTGCCCATCTTCGGGATGCGACTGGAGAGCCTCTGCGTCCTCAAGTGCCGAAAGCGTAAGGCCCATCAGCCGCACCGGCTGGGCCAGCGGCAGCAACTCATCGAGCATCGCCTGCCCCAGCCCGCCGAACTCCGCGCGGCTGGCAACGGCATGGGGCTGCGAACGTGCGCGGGTGATCGTGATGAAATCGGCGGTGCGCAGCTTGAGCGACACCGTGCGGCCCTTCGCCCCTGCCTTCTCCACTCGCTCCCAGACGATATCGGCGATGTTTTCCAGCGCCGCGCGCAGCATCAGGCCGGACGAAAGGTCATGATCGAATGTGCGCTCGCCGCCGACCGACTTGCGCGGCCGGTCTGCCTCGACCCGGCGCAAGTCGATGCCGCGTGCCGCGCGGTAGAGATAATCGGCCTGGCCGCCAAAGTGTTCGCGCAGGAAGGCAATATCCCGCGCGCTCAGATCGCCGCCGTTATGGATGCCTAGCTTTGCCATGCGTTCCGCGCCGCGCGGCCCGATCCCGTGGAAGCGCCGCACCGGCAGGTCGGCGACGAACTGCGCGCCCTCGCCCGGGCGGATGACGAACAGCCCGTCAGGCTTCATCTGGTCGCTGGCGATCTTGGCGAGAAACTTGTTGTAGGACACACCGGCGCTGGCGGTCAGTCCGGTTTCGGCCTTGATGCGCGCGCGGATCAACTCAGCGATGCGGGTCGCCGAGCCAATCCCACGGCTGTCCTCGGTGACGTCAAGATAAGCCTCGTCGAGTGCCAGCGGTTCGACGTGCGGCGTGTAATCACGGAATATCTTGCGGATCTGGCGCGAGACAGCACGGTAAGCATCGAAGCGCGGGCGCACGAAAATCAGCTCCGGGCAAAGCCGTGCAGCTTTCATCGAGGGCATCGCCGAGCGCACCCCGAAAGTCCGCGCCTCATAACTTGCCGCTGCGACCACACCGCGCTCTGCCGAACCACCGACCGCAACCGGCTTGCCGCGCAGCGCCGGATCGTCGCGCTGTTCGACGCTGGCATAGAACGCATCCATGTCGATGTGGACGATCTTGCGCATGCCGGGAATGGCTTCGCGCTCATCGGGATCAGGCAGGGCGGATTCCATAAAATATGAAATAGCGCAGTGGAGCCTCACTAGCCAACCAGCCCCGCATGCCCCATGGGCGCGCCATGACCATTTCCTCCGAACATCGCATAGGCGCGCGTGAATTCGTTTTCATGATGGCAATGCTTCAGGCGCTGCAGGCGCTGGCGATCGATGCCATGCTGCCCGCGCTCGGCGTGCTTTCGGCGGATCTGGGCGCCAGCGATCCCAATCACCGCCAGCTGGTGATTGGTATGTTCCTGCTTGGCGCAGGCCTTGGTGCACTGATTCCGGGCACCCTGGCAGATCGCTTTGGCCGCCGCCCGGTGGTGCTTGCCAGCCTGGCGATCTATATTGTCACGGCGCTGGGTTGCGCGCTGGTGCACGATTTCGAATCGCTGGTGGCACTGCGCTTTTTCCAGGGGATGGGCTGCAGCGGTTTGGCCGTGCTGCCAGCGGCGATTATCCGCGACCGCATGGACGGCGACCGCATGGCGCGGATGCAATCGCTGATCTCGGTGGTTTTCATGGTGGTGCCGATGCTGGCCCCCAGCCTTGGCCAGGCAGTGTTGCTGGTGGCGAACTGGCGATGGATATTCGTCGTCATCACCGTGCTTGGCGTCGCCGTGATGGTCTGGGCATGGAAGCGGCTGCCCGAAACGCTGCACCCGGAATTCAGGCAAGCTATCCGTCCCGGAGCCATTGTCACCAACATGGGCCGGGTGCTGACCAATCGCTCGGCTATCGGCTATATCATCGGCAGCGCACTGGTGATGAGCGCAATGTGGGGCTTCATCAACACCTCGCAGCAGCTGATCGCCGAGCATTTTGGCGCAGGCGTCGCCTTTCCGCTGGTGTTTGGCGGCCTTGCGCTGACCATGAGCCTCGCCAATTTCGGCAATTCGCGGATCGTCGAGCGCTTCGGCGCGCGGCGGGTGTCGCACACTGCTTTGCTCGCCTATATCGTGATCAGCAGCCTGCAAGTTATGGCCGCGTTCTCGGAGCACGAGGCGCTGTGGCAATTTATCCTGCTGATGGGATCGAACATGTCCCTGATGGGCTTCATCGGGGCCAATTTCTCCTCGATCGCGCTGCAGCCGTTCGGCGAATTTGCCGGGGCGGCAATGTCAGTCCAGACCTTCCTGCGTATGGTCACGGCGTCGACCGTCGGCGGAATTATCGGACAGGCCTATGACGGCACCGCCCGTCCGCTGGCGCTGGCCTTGCTGGCTGCGGGAACCGTGACGCTGCTCGCGGTGCTGTTCAGCGAGAAGGGCAGACTGTTCCGGCGGCTGCATTACCCGCAGTCGAGCGGCTGAAATCAGACCAGCAGAAAAACCAGTGCCACCGTGGTCATCACGGCGGTCGAAAGCCAGCCGCCGATTTTCAGCCCGCGAGAGATCGGCATGCCGCTCATCGCCACCGGGTTGCTGGCAATCAGCATCGTCACCACCATCAGCGGCGGAGCGAGCATCCCGTTGACCACTGCCGCCCAGTAGAGCGCCTTCATCGGATCAATGCCGATAAAATTGAGCGCGACCCCGCCTAACGTCGCCGCCGCGATCACGCCATAGAATGCCTTGGCCTCGCGCGGCTTGCGGTCCAGCCCTTCGGTCCAGCCAAAGGCTTCGCTCACCGCATAGGCCGCCGAGCCCGCCAGGATCGGCACCGCCAACATGCCCGTGCCGATCACCCCGATGGCAAACAGCGCGAAGGCAAGATCGCCCGCGATCGGCCGCAGGGCCTCGGCGGCCTGCGCCGCGCTCGCGATCCCGGTTATGCCATTGGCGTGCAGTGTCGCCGCGGTTGCGACGATGATGAAAAATGCCACCAGATGCGAAAAGCCCATGCCAACCAGCGTATCGGTGCGGATCCGCGCCAGCTCCGCGCCCGCGCCGAGCGGGCTGATGCACAGCGGCTTGATGTGGCGGCGGTGCTGCTCTTCGACTTCCTGCCCCGCTTGCCAGAAGAACAGGTAAGGACTGATCGTCGTCCCGAAGATCGCCACCAGCGCCATTGCATGGGGCTTGTCGAAGGTGAACTGCGGCACCAACGTGGACCGCAGCGCCTCGCCCCAGGGCACATCGACAACAAATACCACCGCAACATAGGAAAACAGCGACAGCGTTGCCCACTTGAGCACGCGCGCATAGCGGCCATAGGCAATGAATACCTCGAGCACCACGCTGACCATGCCGAACAGAAACGTGTAGAGCAGCGCCGGGCCGGGCAGCAGCAGGGCAAGCGCCGCCGCCATCGCGCCAAGGTCTGCGCCCAGATTGATGACATTGGCGATGAGCAGCAGGACCACCACCACTTGCAACACCCGGCGCGGATAGTGCCGGCGCAGGTTCTGCGCGATGCCCAGCCCGGTCGTCGCGCCAATCTGGGCGCAGACTGCCTGGATCGAGGCAAGCAGCGGAAAACCGAACAGCATTGTCCATGCCAGACCATAGCCGAACTGGGCGCCCGCCTGGCTGTATGTGCCGATGCCGCTGGGATCATCATCGGCAGCGCCCGTCACCAGACCCGGGCCAAGCACCTTGAGCAGACCCCGGCGCGGGCGGCTCTCCGCAAGTCCGCTCACAGCGGCGCCGGCGGGTTGAGGGCATTGATCGCCGCCTGCACCCGCGCTTCGATCTCCTCGCGCGGCAGGCCGATGGGTATCGCATCGCCGATGCGGATGGCGATAGTCCCCGGGCGCTTCCATCTGCGGTGATACAGCGACCCGCTCGCCACTGCGACCGGCACTACCGGCAGATCAAGCAGCTTGTAGAGTCCGGCGAAGCCAGCCTGCAACGGGGCGCGTTGGCCATGCAGCACGCGGGTGCCTTCCGGAAAGATAACCAGCGGGCGGCCTTCCAGCGATGCCTGACGGGCCGCGCCGACCATCGCGCGAAGGGCGCGCGCACCCTGATCGCGCGAGACCGGGATCAGCCCCTGTGCCCGCGCCACCCGGCCCCACAGCGGGATCCGCATCAGCTCCGCCTTGGCGAAAACCGCAGGCTCATGATACAGCGAGAGCGTATCGATTGCCTCGAAGAAGCTCTCGTGTTTGCAGGCAATCAGCGTGGGGCCCTGCGGCAGTTCGCCGCTCACCTCGATGCGGATGCCGAGCAGACAGCGCAGGCAGGTGCGGTGAAAGTTGGACCAGCGCCGTGCCGTTTCGCGCACTTTGCCCGGCGCAATCACGAGCATGAGCAGCGCCCAGAACACGAACCCAGCCGATCCCACATAGAACGCCGCATAGAAGGCCAGCGTCCTCACCACGTCGGTAAATCGCGTCCGCTCGCACTCCGCCATGGCCCCTAGCCCTCCCAAAATTGCGAGAACCAGCGCGCCAGCAGCTTGTGGTATTCAAGAAACAACGTCTCCAGCGACGGCTGCGAAGGCACGGCATCGCGCACCACTTTCACCCCCGGTGGGCTGACCCGGCCAAGTTCGAAAGCGGCGCGGCGCATGTGCCAGTCAGTCGTTACGAGGCGCACCGAGCGAAACTTGTGGCGGGCGATCCAGCGTGCGGCTTCCAGGGCATTGCTGCGCGTATCGACCGATTCGAAGCCGAGCGTGACGCAGCAGGCCATCTGTGCCGGGGCAATGCCATAGGCGGCAACGAATTCGCGCGGGCGCACCTCGCGGTCAACGCCGGAGACCAGCAGGTTGCCCGCCCAGCCCTTGCGCAGCACTTCCAGCCCGTGCGCGACGCGGCCCTCACCGCCGGTGAGAACGATCACTGCATCGGTTTTTCCGCCACTTTTCGGCTGCGGCAGCACGGCGGCAAACCAGACAAAGCCGAGCACCCAGCCGATCAGCAGCAACGATAGCAGGCGTTTGACCATGGCCCGCGCCGTCACAACATCTGGCGCAAAGCGCGCAAGACTGACAGGCGAGCGGTCAGCATTGCCAGCGCCACTGCCGCAACTGGCACCAGCGCGAGCAGCAGCCATCCGCCAATGCCCAGCGCCCCGCTATCGACCAGCCCGGCGCCAAGCGACGCAAAGCGCCGCGCAAGGAACAGCACCGCGACAATCCCCAGCGCCAGACCCAGTGCGCCGCCGGCAACCGCATCGACACCGATCGAACGCTGGAAAATCCGCGCGATCTGCACATCGGTGCCGCCCAGCAAGTGGACGATCTCAATGGTTTCGCGGTTTGATCCCAGGGCTGAACGCGCCGCCAGCAGCACCGCTGCGGCCATCGCCAGACCCAACAGGCCGACCAATGCCAAAGCCAGCCATTGTAGCGATTCAATCGCGCCGAACACCGGTTTCAGCCAGTCCGACTGGGCATCGATCCGCGCTGCTGGCGCTGCCCCCCGCAAGGCGCCGCGCAACCGCGCAATTTCTGCTGGACTGACTGACCCGGCCAGCCGGGCATCGATCAGTGCAGGCACCGGAATGGCATCGGCATCGCTGCTGCCCTCGCCCAGCCATGGCTCGATCAGCGCATCGACTTCGTCTTGCGGCACGCGCCGCGCCGAGACGACGCCAGGCAGGCCAGTAAGCTGCGCCAGCGCCGCCTGTGCCTGGCGCTCGCGGGAGGCCGCATCAGGCTCGACGATCTGCACCGTCACTCCGCCCGAGAGTTCGGCGCGCGCAGCCTTGGCGGTATTGCGCAGCGACAGGCCTGCGGCTGCCGCGATAACCACCAGCGCCACCATGATCGCGATAACCCAGGGCATCGGGCCAGAAAGGCGCGCCTGCGGCACGAGCCGGGCCTGCGCATCGCCGCCCAGTCCATTGCCGACGCCGCCACCGCTGGAAAGCCGCAGTTTCATTGCACGCCTTGGGGTGCGCGCGCCGGGCGGCGCGGCGGGAAGCGCAAGGCACCCGTGGGATCAGTCAGTCGGCCTTTATCGAGCCGCATGATTAGCGAATCAGGCACTTTCTGCAACAAATGCAGGTCGTGCGTTGCCACCAGCACAGTTGTCCCCAGCCGGTTAAGCGCCTCGAACAGGCGCAGGAGCTTGATTGCCATGTCGGGATCGACGTTGCCGGTCGGCTCGTCAGCGACCAGAATCTCAGGCCGGCCGATCACTGCCCGGGCGATTGCCACGCGTTGCTGCTCGCCGCCGGAAAGCGTTGCCGGACGCGCGTCCATCCGCTCGGACAGGCCCACCCAGTCAAGCATGTCTCGCACCGGCTTGGTGACCTCCTTCTCGCTCGCCCCGGCGATCCGCAGCGGCAGCGCGACATTGTCGAAAGCGGAAAGGTGGGGAACCAGCCGGAAATCCTGGAACACCACCCCCATGCGCCGGCGCATCAGCGGCAATCGCTCACGCGGGAGCGTGATCGCATCGGCACCGAACATGCGGATCATCCCGCGTGAGGGCCTCTGGGCGAGATAGAGCAGCTTGAGCAGCGAGGTCTTGCCCGCGCCGCTGGCGCCGGTGATGAAATAGAAACTGCCGGGGAAAAGGGTGAAACTGAGGTCGCTCAGCACCTCGCGCCCTGCGCCATAGCGCAGGCCGACATTGTCGAACTGGACGATTTCCCCGTCGGCTGGCTTGTTCATGGGCGTGGGTTTGGTCCGGTCCGGCAGGGTGGATCGCAGTCTATAGCCGCCAATCCATGTGGAAAAAAAGGGGTATAGCCTGCCAGCAAGGGCAAACCAAGCCTTGCGGCGCGGCGCTGCATCATGCTTAACGTGTGCGCAATGATTATCGCCTGCCCCGCCTGCGCGACCCGTTATGTCGTGCCCGACAGTGCGATCGGGATCGATGGACGCACAGTTCGCTGCGCCAAGTGCCGCCACAGCTGGTTTCAGGATGCCGCCTTGCCCGAGCAGCGACCAGCCGCGCCGCCGCCTCAGGAGCCAATCCCTGCTCCGCCGCAGCCCGCGCCAGAGCCAGCACCTGATCCGGTTTTGCCGGCTGAATCGGATTGGTCGTCGGAATCCATTGGCCCTGCGGACTTTGCCGCGCCGGAGGCTGAAGCGCCGCCCTCGCCCGCATATGAGGAACCGTCCGCGAAAGAACCTGCTGAGCCCGCCCCGCCCGCTTCAGATCCCCCGCCGCTGGCCGAAGAGCCTGCCTTGCAGAGCAGCGACGCCCCCTCCCCCGCCTGGGACGAGCCGGGTGATGGCCATTCGAGCTTCGCCCACGAGCCGCCTTTCCGCCCACGCATCAACCGGCTCAAGCTGTGGACCTGGGCCGCAGCGCTGTTTGCTCTGGTCGCGATCGCTGCGGGCGGCGCGGTGGCGATGTATGGCCTGCCTGACTGGATGCCGCTCTCGCGCCAGACTTTCGCCGAAGCCCAGCCTGATCTGGTGCTCGATTTCCCGCCCAACCGGCAGGAACGGCGCACGCTTCCCAATGGCACCGAATATTTCGGCGCCAGCGGCACCGTCACCAATGTCGGGCGGACCCGGCGCACGGTGCCAACGATCCTGATCGTGCTGCGCGATACCCGCGAGCGAATCGTCTACAGCTGGGAAGTCGTTCCCGCCAAACGCCAGCTCGCCCCCGGCGAAAGCGTGGCAATCAACGAGGCGGTAACCGACGTGCCCAAGTCCGCGAAGATCGCCGAGATCGGCTGGAAGCCGGGCTGATACCAAGTCTGAGGCCGGGCCCTGCGCTGGCGAGCGCATTCATTCCCCCTCACCGCTTGCAGCGCCCCCCCCGCTTTGCTAAGGGCCCGCTCCTACCCCCCCGGGGCGGCAACTTTGCCCCGTTGATTTAGCGGTCGTGGCGGAACTGGTAGACGCGCAACGTTGAGGTCGTTGTGGGCGAAAGCCCGTGGAAGTTCGAGTCTTCTCGGCCGCACCAGTCACTTAAGTAATTGATATGACTGGATATTTATTCAAGGCGGGGCGTATTTGTCACCGAGTTTCCGGGACTTTGCAGAGGCCGGTGGAACAGTCCCGCTGGCGAATCTGTCTCCTGCTTCCGGCGGGAGGGCGAAACCACCCCGGCGTCTCCACTCCGCTAAAAGCCGGCCCCAGTTCTGTTGCGGCCTTGATGCGCATCTGCTGCTCCATCAGTTGCTGCGGGTGCTCGGGGCAACCGCGAGCGATATGCGAACAAAAACGGGGGCCCGTCAGAGCCCCCATTCAGCCAGACCGGCCCCATCGCGTTACGCGAAACCAAGCTGTTGTCGCTGCTCTGACCAATCAAGCGACAGCGGCGTGGCCATGAGCTTCTTTCGCTTGAGCGACGCGGGCTGCCGCCCCTCCATGATGGCGGTGACAATATCCGGGGCGAGATAGCTGATCCGTATCATGTCGGCGAGGCTGCCCCGACACTTGCCCAACTTTCCAGCGATCTGCGCCATCGATCCGGTCTGCCCGAGCACAGTTTTTTGCAGCGCATGGGCTTCGGCGATCAGCCCGACCAACCGGCTGTCCCGGTTGGTGGTATCTGGTTCGGAGCCGGGCAATATCAGTTTGACCACCTGGCCACGGCGCAAGCGCTGCACCGGGAAGCTGAGGCGATGGTTCGAATCATCTTCAGGGGCAAGGGACGATAGGTTCAGAGCAATGTCGACATGGTCGTCATGGAGATCGATGCGCTCTACAATGTCCACGGGGTGATATTGCCCGACAGTGCTCGGCCAAACCGATCTCTCGGGGCCGATGCACCCCTCGAATTGTTCGCCTTTGGCGACGACCTTGAACGCCTTGGCGAGTGGGTGAAGCTCCGTTTTCAGGAGGGTAGCGGAGCTGGTGAAGGAATCGGTCAGGACGGCATGCTCGCGCTACAGGGCATCCTGGCCGCGCGTTTTGAGCTGAGACCCCATCTCGCACACACACTTTCCGAAGACCAGCGCAGGATCGAAAGCCTCACCCAGGAACAGTCCTGGATCCTCGACGCGCTGGAAGACAACACGCAGTTGGCAATACCTGGCGCAGCAGGCACCGGCAAAACAATACTCGCGCTGGAGAAGGCCATGCGCTGCACAGAGAGCGGCATGCGCACGCTATTCGTCTGCTTCAACAACGCCCTTGCCAGCCATCTGAAACGCGTTGCCGGTGAACACGAAGGCCTGACCATTGGCGGCTTTCACGAGTTCTGCGGTGTGATCGCACAGAAAGCCGGAATCACCATTCCTGAGGCCGCATCGAAGCTCGTCTTTGAGCGCCTGTTGCCTGAGGCACTGTTGAATGCCATAGATAACAGCCCAGACTGGCGTTTTGACGCCATTGTTATTGATGAGGGCCAGGATTTTCGGGATGACTGGCTTGATACCTTGCGGCTCTGCCTCAAAGATCCAGAAGAGAGCCCCTTCTATGTCTTTTACGATGACAACCAGCGCATCTACAATTCAGATCAAGAGTTCATCGCCGCACTTCCGAAAATGAGTTATCGGCTTAGCCGGAACCTCCGCAACACCAAGGCAATACACAAGGTTTTGACCCCGTGGTATGACAAGCGCGTTACCCCGGCTGGGCCGGCGGGTGTCGCTGTCGAATGGCATGTGTGTAAGGATCCTCAGCAAGCGCACGCTAAAGCGTCCACCATCGCGGCGGATCTTATACGGAATAAACAGTTGCGTCCCGACGAGATCGCGATGCTGACTGCAGTCAAGTGGGAGAATTGCGGACTATTTGCCAAGGAGAGGATTGGCGGCGCCTTGATAGCTCGCGCCAATGATGCGCGGTCGGATAAAGCGTTGATTGGCGACACCATCCGACGCTTCAAGGGGCTCGAAGCCAAGTGCGTGATCGTCATCGACATAGATCAGCTCACGGAACCAGAGCTTATCTATGTTGCGCTCAGTCGGCCGTCCGTACTCTTGCATGTGGTCGGAGGTAGTGAGGACATCAGTCGGTTGAAAGGCGGAATATGAAGCCGCCGGCTTGGACTCTTTGGCACAGTGGCACGGTATCTGTCTGATCTACGATGCCTGTGTCTACCTGCTGAAATGTTGGTACAGCGGACGCACCACCAAGGGATTAACACGAGCGAGAAAGATCAGGATGGAGCGCGAAACCGGCCAATGGCTCAATGCCGTGCACGCACTTGTCTGCCGCCAGCATGAAATGGTGCCGTTTATTCACGCGTTGCAGCCACCGGCGGAGATGCGGTTCCGGCCGCTGCCCGACGCGATGCTGGCGCAGCTGCGGACCTCAACCGACTGGCGCCTGCCGGAATGCGGCGTGCCGACGCTCATGATGCTCGAGACCGAGGAGGAAAGTGGCGGGCTGCTGATCGTCGCTGATGCGGACGCAAACCTGTTCGTGCTTGTTCCCATCTGAACCCGGCCGCGGAGGGTGGTTTCGAACCCGATTTAACATAAGATCAGTCGCAGGCATGGAAATCGCATCCGGCTTGCGGCACTGTTGTTCGATGTACTGGATTGGCGACAACGGCTTCCTTGCCCACCCCGATGATCTTTCGGCCTTTGCCTGGTCGGCGCCGATGCGCGACCTGGCCGCGAGGGTCGGCCTCAGCGATGTTGGCCTGAAGAAGCTCCTGAAGGGCCACGGTATCGTCACCCCGCCACAGGGGTACTGGAACCGGATACACGCCGGACGCACCGTTCCGGGGCGGCCGCTGGCGCCACCGAGGCAGCCAGGCGAGACTGGCAGGATCCGTCTGGACGGCCGGTTCCAGGGCCATGTTCCCGAAGCGGCGCCGATTCCGGAGGGTGGTCCCTTCGCGGCCGAATCCGTTCCGGAGGAACTCGATGAGCTGCGTGTCGCTGAACTGCGCGCTATCGGCCGTGGGAGTGCTCCGGGCGACCTAGGCAACCCGCATCCGGGACTGGGCGATCTTCTGAAGCGGGAGGAAAAGCGGCGCGCCAAATTCGAGGCCAGCCAATGGTCGTGGGACAGACCATCCTTCGATGGCCCCCTCGCGCAGCGGCAGCTTCGGTTTCTCGACAGGTTGTTCAAGACAATGTCGCGACGCGGACATTCCGGTGCCGTATCGGACGACAAGGGCCGACTCTCCATCCGTATGGTCGTTGGCGACATGTCCCTGTGCGCCAGCCTCGAGCCCGCGGGTCGACATGCCACCGAAACAGTCGCCGGCAACACACGTCCCGCGCGGGATCTCCCGGCCTCGACGCCGTTGGTACTCGCTCTGACCGAAAAGTTCCGCGCACCCGTTCGCGCCACCTGGAAAGACGACCCAGAGGGGAAGCTGGAGGGCAAGGTCGCCGCCATCGCGGCTGATCTCATTGTTGCCGGCGAGGCCCTGTTCCGCCAGCGCCTCGTGGAAACGCGGGAATGGGAAGAGGAGCGGCAGCGCTTGCGCAGGAAGCACGAGCTCGAGCGGATCGCGGCACTGGAGGCCAAAAGGCTGGAGGATCTAAGGCGAAGCGGGGAATTGCTGCGTCAGGCCGAGGAGATCCGGTCGCTTGTGATCAGGGTCAAGGTCGCGATTGCGGCCGGTCAGAGCGTGGATCTCCCGCCGGAACAGCTGCTCAGCTGGGAAGCATGGGCGCTCGAGCAGGCCGACAGAATTGACCCCGTGATTTCAGGGCAGGTACTTTCCCATCTGAGTGTCCCGGAACTGGATCAGTGAGGGCCCCGCAATTATCTCAAAGGTTGCGTTCCGGCGTTCTCAGAGCGCCTGCCGCTGTGCTTCCTGCTGACGCTCATATGTGTGACGCACGGCCTGCATCACCAGCGTTTCGATCAGCAGCGAACCATATTCAATGCTGTAGTCGATGCTCGGGTAGCAGACGCAGAGATTCGGCAGCTTCCATTCGGCATGGGTGGTCGGGACCGGCACGCCGGACGGGCTCGCCGTGATCTTTGCTACCGATGTCGGCCGCCCGAATTTTGCCGTCAGTTCGCTGATAATGCCGTTGGCATTGGCATAGCCAAGGGTTGTTCCCCGTCAGCACAAATGGCACAGATTTGAGGTTGTGATTTAAGGAGGGTTGGGGCTTCGTCGTAATGACGAAGGAGCGAAGATGAAGCCCCAAGCCCAGGCTGCTATCGGATAATGGCCCGAGCTACATCGCCGGCGAATTGGCGGAATACATCGAGGCCCAGAAGATGAGCCATGTTTGCGGCGCCCCGCTACAGACTCAGCGCCCCGCTACAGACTCAGCGCCTCGAACGGAACAAGCGTCGGCGGACCTCGCCACATTCCCGATGCCAACTTCAGAGTACCTGGGTCACGTCAGTCGAAACTCCATCGCCACGTGATGCCAAATGCAACATCAGTAGTGCTACCAGGACAAGTCCCACGGCGACAATGAACGTTGCGTGCAAACCGGAGACCGTCGCGCCAGATTCTGCAGTCACAAAATGGATAACGCCCTTGCTGCCCCAGTTGAACACGGCACCCATTGCTGATGCACCAGCAACCAGGCCGAGATTCCGCGACAGGCCGAGCATGCCTGAAATAGCTCCCCGCTCTTCCGCAGTTGCCATTACAATGGTTGCAGTGTTGTTCGAGGTTTGAAACAAGCCGTAGCCGGCTGTCATCACAACGATTGAAGCAACATAGCCCGCGACACCTGATGCGGTTGTAAGAATGGACAAGCTGGCCGCGCCTGCCGCAATAAGTGCAAGACCGGCGATTGTGGCGCGGCTGGTTCCGAAACGATCAACCGCCCGGCCAGATGGAACACCTGACAGGGCAGCGACGAGCGGTCCGGCTGCGAGCACGAGACCAGTCGAAGCCAGATCAAGTTGCAGCCCTCCGGTCAGATAGAACGGGCCAACTATCAAGGTCGCCATCATGACGGCCGAGACTGTGCTGCCAGCGGCCAGGTTGGCGATC
>JANOBA010000307.1:0-7568 GCA_031411415.1 Novosphingobium sp. | reverse complement strand
ATAGGGGAATTCCATGAGCGTCAACATCAAGAACTGGCAGGAGCTCAAGAAGCCCAACAGCCTGGAAGTCCGCCCTGGCACCGATGGCCGCCGCCGTGCGACATTCATCGCCGAACCGCTTGAGCGTGGCTTTGGCCTGACGCTGGGCAATGCGCTGCGCCGGGTGTTGCTGTCCTCGCTGCAGGGCGCGGCGATCACTTCGATCAAGATCGAAAACGTGCTGCATGAGTTCTCGAGCCTGGCCGGTGTGCGTGAAGACGTCACCGACCTCGTGCTCAACGTCAAGCAGATCGCGCTGCGCATGCAGGGCGAGGGCCCCAAGCGGCTCCAGCTTTCCGCCGTTGGCCCGGGTGAAGTCACCGCCGGCGATATCGCGGTTTCGGGCGATATCGAAGTGATGAACAAGGATCTGGTGATCTGTCATCTCGACGAAGGCGCGACGCTGAACATGGAGCTGACTGCCGACACCGGCAAGGGCTATGTTCCTGCCGTTGGCAATCGCCCGATCGATGCGCCGATCGGCCTAATTCCGATCGACTCGCTCTATTCGCCAGTTCGTCAGGTCAGCTACAAGGTCGACAATGCCCGCATCGGGCAGGAGCTCGATTTCGACAAGCTGAACCTCACGGTTGAAACCGATGGCACAGTCAGCCCCGAAGATGCCGTCGCTTATGCCGCGCGCATCCTGCAGGACCAGCTGGCGCTGTTCGTCCACTTCGACGACGCCGCCCCGATGGGCCAGTCGCCGATGATCGGCATCGCCGTTCCCAGCCAGGCTGAAGAGAGCGATACCAACCAGCTCAACCGCTATCTGCTCAAGAAAGTTGACGAGTTGGAGCTTTCGGTGCGCAGCGCCAATTGCCTCAAGAACGACAACATCATCTACATCGGCGATCTGGTCCAGAAGACCGAAGCCGAGATGCTGCGCACGCCGAACTTCGGCCGCAAGTCGCTCAACGAGATCAAGGAAGTGCTCAGCTCGATGGGTCTGCGCCTCGGTATGGATATCCCCGGCTGGCCGCCTGAGAACATCGAAGAGATGGCGAAGAAGCTTGAGCAGGAACTGCTGGGTTAATAAGCATCGTGCGAAAAAGTGGGAACCGGTTTTTCGCTTAAAACGATGCGACAATAGTTAGGGCTATCGGCAGCCGCCCCAAGCGCTGCCAGGACCGGGCTACCTGATACGGGCCCCGTACGAACGGAGTAAGAATAATGCGTCATAAAGTAGGCCATCGCAAACTTCAGCGCACCAGCGCACACCGTGCGGCGCTGTTGCGCAACATGGCGGCGGCGCTGATCAAGCATGAGCAGATCACCACCACCACCCCCAAGGCGCGCGAACTTGCGCCATATCTGGAAAAGCTGATCACGCTGGGCAAGCGCGGCGGGCTTTCCAACCGCCGCCTCGCGCATGCGCGCCTGCTCGACGATACCCAGCTGGTGAAGCTGTTTGACGTGCTTGCCCCGCGCTACGCCTCGCGCGCTGGTGGCTACACCCGCATCATCAAGGCCGGTATCCGCGCCTCCGACGCTGCGCCAATTGCCGTGATCGAGCTGGTTGATCGCGATACCTCGGCCAAGGGTCAGGACAGCGGACCGGTGATGAACGACGAGGAATAGGCTTCAACCTTTCCATGCGGACGAATAACAGAGGCGGTGGCGAATGATAAGTTCGCCGCCGCCTTTTCGCATTTTGGGAGCAAGTGGATGCTGCGTTTCGCCCTGGCACTGCTCGCCCTTGTTGCCGGCATCCAACCGGCAAATGCGCAGTCGATGACTTCCATGCCTCCCATGACCTATCCTGAAACCCGCCGCGAAGACATCGTCGAGACGCAATTCGGCGAGGCTATCGCCGATCCCTATCGTTGGCTGGAAAACGATGTCCGGTCCGATCCGCAAGTCGCCGATTGGGTCGAGCGGCAGAATGCGGTGACGAGGCGCTATCTCGATGCGCTGCCGCAGCGTGCCTGGTTCGCGCAGAAATTGAGCGCACTGCTCAATTATGAGCGCTTCGGCATTCCGGTGAAGGCCGGCGGGCGTTATTTCTACACCCGCAACACCGGCCTTCAGAACCAGTCGCAGCTGTTTGTGCGACAGGGGCTGCGGGGCAAGCCGCGCCTGCTGCTTGATCCCAATATCTGGGCGGCGGACGCGGCCACTGCGCTTGGCGAATGGAAGCCGTCGGCCAAGGGGAAATACCTGCTCTACAGTGTTCAGGATGGCGGCACTGACTGGCGGGTCTTGCGGGTGCTCGATGCCGCCAATGGCAAAGTTCTGGATGACGAAGTGCACTGGGCCAAGTTCACCCATCTGACCTGGGTCGGCGAAGAGGGCTTCCTCTATTCGCGCTTTCCCGAACCCGTTGCGGGAAGCGATTTTCAGGCTCTGAACAATAACCAGAGCGTCTGGTTCCATCGCATCGGCACGCCGCAATCGGCCGACGTGCTATTCTATGCCACGCCCGAACACCGCGAATACAGCCACGTTGCCGAAGTGACGGGTGACGGGCGCTACGCTGTAATCACCAGCACTATCGGCACCGATGCGTGCTGTGAGATCCATGTCATCAACCTCGCCCGCCGGACGCGCGCCAATAGCGCCGGGGCATGGCAAGCCCGCGCGCTGATCACCGGATTCGAGCACGACTGGAAGCTGGTCGAAGGCATGGGATCGACGCTGTGGTTCATCACCAACAAGGATGCACCGCGCTTTCGCCTGGTTTCCATTGATTTGGCCAAGCGCGATGCGTCTTGGCGCGAGCTGGTCGCTCAGACCGACGAGACGCTGCAACAGGGAACGATCATCGGCGATAAGGTGGTGCTGAATTATCTGAAGGATGCCGCCTCGCGTGCGCTGGTGCTCGATCTGCATGGAGGAGGTGCGCGCTCGCTGTCGCTCTCCGGGCTTGGCACCGCGTCCGGGTTTAAAGGTGAGCCGGGCGATCCGGAGACGTTTTACAGCTTCACCAGCTTTAACCAGCCCAGCGCAGTCTATCGGCTCAACATTGCCACCGGCGTCACTTCGGTGTTCGCCCAGCCAAAACTGGTCTTTGATCCCGCAGCTTACAAAGTCGAGCAGCTGTTCTACACATCGAAGGATGGCACGCGCGTGCCGATGTTCGTGGTGCGCAAACTGGCGATTGCCGAGGCCAAGACGCCAGTGCCGACGCTGCTCTATGGTTATGGCGGTTTCGATGTGTCGCTCACCCCGGGCTATTCGTCTGGCCGCATGGCATGGCTTGAGGCGGGCGGCGCCTTTGCGCTGGCGAACCTGCGCGGCGGCGGCGAATATGGCAAAGAATGGCACGATGCCGGGCGGCGCGCGACCAAGCAGAACGTCTTCGACGATTTCATCGCGGCGGGCGAATTTCTTGTCGCGCAAGGCATCACCGCCAAGGGCGGCCTTGCGATTCAGGGCGGGTCGAACGGTGGTTTGCTGGTGGCCGCGGTGGTCAACCAGCGGCCCGACCTGTTCGCTGCCGCCAATGCCCAGGTCGGCGTGATGGACATGTTGCGCTTCGACCGGTTCACCGCCGGGCGCTATTGGGTGGATGACTATGGCAGGCCGGATGTCGAGGCCGACTGGCGGGTGCTGCGCGCCTATTCGCCCTATCACAACATCAGGGCAGGGGCAGGCTATCCCGCCGTGCTGGTGACCACTGCCGATACCGATGATCGCGTGGTGCCCGGCCACAGCTTCAAATACACCGCCGCACTGCAAGCCGCGCAGATCGGCAACAAACCGCACCTGATCCGCGTGGAAACCCGCGCCGGGCATGGTTCGGGCAAGCCGACGGACAAAGTTATCGAAGAGAATGCCGATATTCTGGCGTTTCTGGCCGAGTGGAGCGGGCTCAAGCCGGATGCGCTGCCTCTGGCTGCCGCTGCTGCACCGGCCAGACGATAAGATCGGCCAGCGATTCCGGCTTGGTGTCGAGGCCCGTCGGCGGCCAGCCGTCGGGGCGGTTATAGCTGCCGCACAGGAGATCGAAGATCGGCAGCAGCGCGGCGTAATTGCTGTTGTAGTGCTCGGGCAGCGCCGAATGGTGGCGGCGGTGATAGGCCGGTGAGTTGAGCAACCATGAGAACCTGCCGAAGCCGATCGGCAGCCGCGCGTGGACCACGAAGTTCCACAGGCTGAACAGGTTGAACAGGCCCAGCATCAGCGGCGTGGGCGCAATGATCAGCGCGGCGAGCGGCCAGATCGTCACCGCCTTGATCAGCGGCTCTGCCCAGAAATGCCGGCTGGTCGTCAGCGCCGACATGTCAGGGTCCGAATGGTGCAGTGAATGCATCGACCACATCCACGGTACTGTATGCTGGGCGCGGTGGAACAGAAACTCGAGCCCGTCACGCACCAGCAGATAGCCGAGCACCCCGGCCCAGGCCGGCAGCTGCGCGCCCTGGATCAGCGATGGCCCGCCCAGCGCGATAAGCAACGGGATGGCGGCAATGCCAGCCACAGTGCTCAGCAGCCAGGCCTGAAGATTGCGCCACCAGTCCGTGCGGACGGGGCGCACGAGCATTTCAGCGGCGCTGAGCAATGCGACAAGGATGAAGGCCGGGAGCAGGGCGAGGAACCATTCCATGCGCTTCAGTCTAGGCAGGAATGGTTAACGCCATATTAGAGTCGTCGCATTGTTCATAAAATTAGCGACAAACATGAATGAAATCTGTCGCCGAAGTTCAGTTCCGCATCACGCTGCCCGATCCATAAGGGCGCTGTGGCCGGGTCATTCCACCCGGCGCAAACAAAGGCACTGAACCATGATTACCCCGATCAAAGCTTTGCTGGCTCCCGCCGCGATCGCGGCAATGACTCTTTCGGCGATCTCGCCCGCCGTTGCCGCCGATGGCTATGGCCATGGCCGCGATTATGGCCACGAGAGCGGCTGGGGACAGCGCGAAAACCCCCGCATCGCGGTTGCCGCCTGCTCGCGCGTTGTCGAAAATTCAGCCCGCCGCAGCGGCTATGACCGCGCCAATGTGATGGACATCCGCGATGTGCGCGACACCCGCCGGGGCTTCGAAGTCCGCGGTCGGCTCAATGTCCACGAACGTGGCGGCCGGCATGACAACGACTGGCGCGACAATAATTGGCGCGACTCTGGGCGCGGCTGGAATGGCAGTGCGGGCTACCGTGACAGCGGCTCGTTCACCTGCCGGTTCGAACGCGGCCGGGTCGTGGCGCTCGACATCGATGGCGTGCGCGGTCTCTGATCCCGCATAACATGCGGCGAGGGCGGTTCAGGCTTGGGAAAGCCTGGGCCGCCTAGCCCCGCCATCAGACAGGATTGCTGTGCTGCCCAAGTTCCGGACGGCGCGGCGATCTCGCAAACAAGGAGTTTGCAGGACATGACAATTTTCGGTTCGCGCAGCGCTAAGCTGCTGGCGGCGGCTACCGCGCTTTCAATGGTCGCAACGCCGGCCTTTGCTGATCGTGGCTGGGGCGGCGGATACGGCCATGATCGCGGTAACGACGATACCGGCGCCTGGGTTGTCGGCGGAATCATCGGCATCGGCATGATTGCCGCGATCGCCTCGGCTGCGAGCAAGAGCAACCGTGATCGTGAAGCGCGCAACCCCGACTATCGCGGTGATGATTATCGTAGCAATGACACTTGGCGCAGCGGCGACAGCCAGCGCGACGACTACCGCTATGGCAACCGCAGCGATGATACGCGCGGTTCTTACTCTGGCGCGGACCGCGGAATCGACGGCGCAGTGGACCGCTGCGTCAGCGAAGTCGAACGCGGCTCGACGCGGGTGGAAACGGTCGATTCGGTGAACCGCGATGCCAATGGCTGGCGCGTAGCGGGTCGCATCGCTGGTGGGCAGTCGTTTGATTGCAGCATTGATGGCCAGGGCCGGATTCGCGGCGTGAATGTGGCCGGCAGCGCCGCCGACTGATTTTCAGCGCATTGACATCAGATGGGCCTCGTCCGCAACATTGCGGACGGGGCCTTTTCACATATGAATTGCCTGGCCGCGCACCGCCATCGCCGCTTCCTTGATCGCTTCGGAATGGGTCGGGTGGGCATGGCAGGTATAGGCAATGTCTTCCGAAGTCGCGGCGAATTCCATGCCCAGCGCCGCCTCGGCGATCATCGTGCCCGCGACCGTGGCAATGCACCACACGCCCAGCACGCGGTCGGTGGCGGCATCGGCAATGACTTTGACGAAGCCGTCGCCCTCGCGGTTGGTCTTGGCCCGGCTGTTGGCCATCATCGGAAATTTGCCGACCTTGATCGGCCCGCGTTCTTTCGCCTGCTCTTCAGTCAGGCCGACGCCGGCGATTTCGGGCAAGGTATAGACCACGCCGGGGATCACCGCGTGATTGACGATGCCATGCTGCCCGGCAATGTTTTCGGCGACGGCAATGCCTTCGTCCTCGGCCTTGTGCGCCAACATCGGGCCGGGGATCACGTCGCCGATGGCCCAAACGCCGGGCACTTTGGTCTGGAAAGCGTGGTCGGTCTCAATCTGGCCGCGTGCGTTGGGCTCCAGCCCGATGGCAGCGAGGCCCAGCCCTGCGGTATTCGGCCGGCGCCCTATGGCGACCAGCACGCAATCGGCCTCGATCGTTTCGGATGCGCCGCCCGCTGAAGGCTCAAGCGTCAGTGAGGCTTTCTTGCCCTTGACCGCCGCGCCGGTGACTTTGGTGGAAAGCCTCAGCTCCATGCCCTGCTTCTTGAAGATCTTCGCCGCTTCCTTGCGCACTTCGCGATCCATGCCAGGCAGCAGCGCGTCGAGGAATTCGACCACGGTGACTTTCGCGCCAAGCCGACGCCACACCGAACCCAGCTCCAGCCCGATCACCCCGCCGCCGATGACAACGAGGTGCTGCGGCACCCGGTCAAGCTCCAGCGCACCGGTGGAATCGACGATCATGCCTTTGGAATTATCGACTTCGACTCCGGGCAGCGGCGTGACCGAGGAGCCGGTGGCGATCACCACGTTCTTCGCGGTATGGTCTTTGCCCGCGACGGTGAGGGTATGCGCGTCCTTGAAAGCCGCATTGCCCTTCAGCCATGTCACCTTGTTCTTCTTGAACAGGAATTCGATGCCGCCGGTCAGCTCCTTGACCGCACTGGCCTTTTCGCCCTGCATAACGCCAAGATCGAGCTCGACCTTGCCGGTCTTGACCCCGAATTTCGCCAGCGTGCCATCGTGGGCTGCTTCGAACAGTTCCGAGCCATGCAGCAGCGCCTTGGACGGGATACAGCCGACATTGAGGCAAGTGCCCCCCAGCGTCTCGCGCGCATCTGCGCAAGCGACCGACAGGCCCAGCTGCGCTGCGCGGATCGCGCCGACATAGCCGCCGGGGCCAGCACCGATGAAGATCACGTCGAAATCGTATTCAGGCATTAGGGCCTCCGTGGCGCGCGGGCTTCGACAGGCTCAGCCTGAGCGGGTTTGGGGAATGGATCGGAGACAACATCCGCTCATCCTGAGCTTGTCGAAGGATGCCGCGCAGCATCCGCCTCACAGGTCGATCAGCAGCCGCGTCGGATACTCGATCGCTTCCTTGATGATCTTGAGCGCCGTCACCGCCTCGCGGCCGTCGAT
>JANOBA010000306.1:0-7935 GCA_031411415.1 Novosphingobium sp. | reverse complement strand
AATCAAGTCGGCGAGTTTGCCGGCTTCCAGCGTGCCAAGATTGCCGTCTGACATCATCGCCTGCCCGCCGTTGCGGGTGGCGCAGATCAGCGCTTCTTCCGCGCTATAGCCATAGTAGTCGATGAAATACTTGAGGTCGCGGGCCTGGGTGCCGTGCGGGCTCCAGGCAAAGCCATAGTCGCCGCCGATCAGATGGCGCACGCCGCGCTTGCGCAAGGCGGTGTGAGTGCGGACCGATTCCTCGATCAGCGCGGGGATACCCATGTAGCCGGCAATTTCAGGCGTGATTCCCCAGGCCGATGCGCCGCCCGTCGCCATCTGGTGGAACAGGTCGATGGTCGGCACGACGAAGATGCGGTCTTTCGCCGCTTCCATCATGTCGAGCAGTTCCTCGTCGGAATGTTCGCAGTGGAACAGGCCATCGACGCCCGCCTGAACGCAATATTTGCTGCCGAGGATAGAGCGGGTGTGGGCATTGATCTTGCGGCCATAGGCGTGGGCGGTGTCAGCGGCGGCCTTCACTTCCTCGTATGTCATCGGGGTCGAGGTGCTTGGTGTGGAGGGGTAGAACGGATCGCCCGACACATCGATCTTGATGTTGTCGACGCCCTCGCGGCAATGCATCCGCACCGCCTCGCGCATCGCGTCCGGGCCGTTGATCAGGGTCGACGGGCCGATGCGGGGGTTATGTTCCTTGCTCTCGTCGCCCATTGCGCCAGTGACGCTGAGTTCCAGTCCGCCGGCGCGGATGCGCGGGCCGGTGATGCGTCCGGAATTGACTTCATCGCGCACCGCAACGCCCAGCCGCAGCTTGGCTTCGGAGGCGCCATAGGCCGAAGTGAACCCCGCATCGATCAGCGCCTTGGCGCCGCGCGCGGTGGTGAACACCATTTCTTCGGGCGTGGGCGTGATCAGGTTTTCGGTGGCGGTAACGTTTTCGAAACTGAGGTGGGCATGGCCCTCGGTCATGCCGGGCATGCAAAACAGTCCGGTCGCATCGATGGTGCGATCCGCCGTCGCCTGCGATCCGCCGCCCCCTGAACCACTGGGAGTGACGGCGACAATGCGATTGCCATCGATCAGCAGATCGCCGGTGAACGGCTTTGCGCCGGTCGCATCGAAGATCGTCGCATTGGCGATCAGGGTCTTGCCCACGTTTCGCTCTCCAGTCCTGTCCGGCATGATCGCCAGCTCGCATTTATGAGGGCATGATACCCCAGCCAGCGAATTAGCCAAATCCCCGATTGCGCCGCGCCGCGGCTTGCCAGCGTGATCATCGCCGGTGCGATAGTGGTATGTGCAAGCCAAGCATTCGCTTGGCATTGCCCCGCATGGCTGGGCATGAAATAAGACAAGCCGGGCCGGTAAGCAGGCCAGGAGGATTGGGATCGATGGGTAATCTGAAAGTCATCTACACCGACGTCAATGGCGAGACGCGCAGCTTTGACGATGTCGAGGAAGGCGCCAACCTGATGGAGACCGCCAAGCGCCACGGCGTCGAGGGCATTTTTGGCGATTGCGGCGGCGGCTGCGCCTGCGCAACTTGCCATGTCTATGTCGAAGGCAAGTGGTTTGAGACTGTCGGCCCGCCCGATGACATCGAATATGCCATGCTCGACATGGTCACCGACGTGCTCAAGGACAATAGCCGGCTGGGCTGCCAGATCAAGATGAAGGCAGAACTCGACGGCATCGAAGTTACGGTTGCGCCCACATCGGGCATGTGAACAGAAACGGGAATTTCACAATGGCTACGCAGGCTGGCGCTGATACCAATGGGCAAAAGGTCTCCGAACGGCTGCCGCTCAGCGCCGAGGAGGCAGCCCTGCTCGCAGGGGCCACGCTGACCGACCGGGCGATCCAGGCGCACCCGCGCGCCTATTTCGCCGCCATGCGCAAAGGCGATCCGATCCACCACGACAAGGGCCTCAACTCGTGGCTGGTGACCCGGCACGAAGACATTCTGGCAGTGCAGTCCGATCCGGTCACGTTCTCGGTCAACAAGGGCTATCACGAGATTCAGGCGCGGGGCATGCACGACGAGTTCCGCAACTATCTGAGGGAACACGGCGGCGGCTATTTTCCCGACGCGATCATGTCGGACCCTCCCTATCACACCCGCATCCGCAAGCTGATGGAAAACGCCTTCACCGCGCACCGGGTGAAGGAACTGGAGCCGCGCATCACCGCCGTGGTCCGCGACCTGATCGCTGCCGTGGCGGACAAGGGGCACTGCGATGCGGTGAAAGACATCTCGGTGCCGATCACCATCCGCATCATCGTCGAGCAGCTTGGTCTCGATCCGGATATCGAAGACAAGATTTCGCGCTGGTCGGTGGCGGTCACGGCGCAAATCGGCGCGATGCAGAGCCGCGAGCAGATGCTGGAAAATGCCGCGCAAATCGCCGACCTGCAGAACTATATCATCGGCAAGATGAAAGAGCGCGAGACGGATCCGCGCGAGGACATGATTTCCGATCTGGTCCATGCCAGCGTCACCAATGCGGACGGCACGGTCGAAAAGCTGACGTTCGAGGAAGCCGTCAGTCTGGTCCGCGCCACGCTGATTGCGGGCAACGACACGACTGCCACGGCCATCGGCAACCTGTTTTATGTGCTGGTCACCAAGCCGGGCATGGCCGAGCTGTTGGAAAGCATCGTCGATGACGATCGCAAGCTCAACCGCTTCGTCGAGGAGCATATGCGCAACGAGCCGCCGGTGCGGGCGCTCAGCCGGATGTGCACGAAGGAGACCGTGGTCAACGGCACCACCATCCCCGAAGGCGCCCACATGCTGCTGGTCTATGCCTCAGGCAATGATGACGAGACGGTGTTTCCCGATCCGCGCAAATTTGACATCGAGCGGCTGAACCTGGGCCGACATGTCGGCTTTGGCGGCGGGCAGCATCGCTGCATCGGGCTGGCCTTGGCGCGCATGGAGGTCAAGGTCGCCGCGCGCGAGATCGTCCGGCAGCTGAAGGACATCAAGCTGGCTATCCCCGAGAGCGAAATCCAGTACACCCCCACCGTGGCGACGCACACGATCGAATCGCTGCCGATCACATACGCAAAGCGCTGATTTCGAACGGACCACATGGCAATTGCGGACGTTCTTGGCTTATTTACTAACCCTGGTTAGCAACGGCGACAGCCCGACCAGGCCCCGCACAAGGAGGAATGCCATGAGGAAATTTTTTGCTGCCATGCTGATGACAGGCACTGCCCTGACCGCCACGTCCGCTGCCTTTGCGCAAGACAGCGCCGAAGACGGTGCATCGAGCGGGGACATCATCGTCACCGCGCGGCGGCGCGAGGAAAACCTCCAGGACGTTCCCATTGCCATCACCGCGCTGGGCCAGAGCCAGCTTGAGCAGGGCCAGATTTCCACCGAGCTGGATTTGCAACGCGCCGTGCCCGGGCTCACCATTCGCCAGAACGGCAGCGCCAACCAGTTCAACTATTCGATCCGCGGCCAGAGCGTCGATACCTACACCAATTCGCCGCCGGGGGTGCTGACCTATACCAACGAGGCCCAGGTCGTCAGCCGCGCGGCCAGCTCATTTTATGATCTTGCGAACATTCAGGTGCTGAAAGGTCCGCAAGGCACGCTGTTCGGGCGCAATGCCACCGGCGGCGCGGTGCTGTTCCAGACCGCAAAGCCCAGTGACCGACTCGAAGGCTATCTGCTCGCTCGTTATTCAAGCTACGATCTGTTTCGCGCGGAAGGTGCGGTTTCGCTGCCGATGGGCGATAAGGCTGGTATCCGCGTCGCGGGCTATTATGAGCACGGCGGCGGCTTCGTGAAGAACGTGCGCACCGGCGATATGCTTGGCAAGCAAGACCTCGGCTCGGTCCGTGGCACGCTGGTGGTGCGCCCGGGCGAGACTATCGAAAACACCACCGTGGTGCAGCATACCAGCGAAGGCGGCACCAATGTTCCGACCCTGATCTATTCGGCCTATGCTTGCGGCGAGAAATTCAACGGCGTCGCGCTCAATTCGACGGCTGACTGCGTTTATGGCCCGGCCGACGTGTTTGGTGCATTCGGTTTCTACCGGGCGGCCAACCCAAATATGTTCCAGGGCGGGGTCAATGCCGCGGCGGATCGCCAACGCGCCTGGGGTCCGTGGCAGACCGAAACCGGTGTGCCGCTGTACCACAAGGCCAAGAGCACTTTCGTCATCAACACCACCCAGATCGATCTGGGCGAGAACCTGAAACTCAAGAACATCTTCATGTGGAACCGCAGCAATGCGGATGACGGCTACAGCTATGACGGCACGCCCTACATGATCTTTCAGATCTTCGGCCGGGCGAATGTGGGCCTGACGACACTGACTGATCCGCTGGGCTTCATCCAAAAGACCCGGCAGGTCTCCGACGAGCTCCAGCTTCAGGGCACAGCGGCGGATGGCAAGCTGACTTATGTCGCGGGTGCCTATTTCCTCGACCAGAAGGACGAGAACGATTCCTGGCTGCTGGCCTTTGATTTCTCACCGATCGCGCGCGGATCGCAGCTGCGTTATCACGCGCTGACCACGGCTGAGTCGAGGGCAGTGTTCGCACAGGGCACTTATGCGCTGACCGACCGGCTGAACTTCACCGCCGGCCTGCGCTGGACCTGGGAAAAGGCGACCTCGCGCCAGCTGACAGGCTCGCTGTTCGGCACCACCGCCCCGCTCGAGACCTTGAAAGACAACAAGCCGAGCTGGAATGTCAGTCTGGACTACAAGCTCTCGCCTGACGTTCTGGTCTATGTCAGCCATCGCGGCTCATGGCGCGCGGGCAGCTATAACTATTCGGTGCCGCCGATCGACGTGACAGCGGACCGGGGCGGCAACAAGTTCCTGCCCGAGACCACCAAAGACGTGGAACTAGGCTTCAAGTATTCGGGCGACGGGCTGGGTGTTCCGGTCACCTTCAATGCTGCAGGTTATATGCAGTGGGTCAACAACATCCAGCGCGCGGCCTATGTGCCTGAGCCCAGCGGCACACCATCTCTGGTCACTACAAACGTGCCGGCAGCGAAGATTCAGGGCCTGGAAATGGCGCTCGACATCAAGGCTGCGCACTGGCTCAGCATCGGCGTTTCAGGGGCCTACACTGACGCCAAATATACCAGCAACAAAGTCATCCTGCCCAATTCGGTTGGTGTCTTCTCGCCGACCTTCTACGGCCCATATGCCGATGTGCCGGCATGGACCGGCAATGCCTATATCGAAGCGCGCCACGATATGGGCGCGGACAAGGGTGAGCTGACTTTCCGGTTCGACGTGTTCGGCCAATCGAAGTTCTTCTTCTCGAACGTGGCATCGACCCTTTCGCCCGAATCCGACATCGCTGGCTATGCTCTGGTCAACGCGCGCGTCGCTTGGGCCAATGTCGGCGGATCGGGAGTCACGGCGGCGGTCTTCGCGCGGAACCTGTTCAACAAGCAGACTTATACCGGCGGCAATTCGCTGGGCGCGACGCTTGGGCTCAACACCAGTGTGCCGGGCCGGCCGCGCATGTGGGGCGGCGAGCTTCGCTTCCAGTTCTGATCGCCTGAGCAATAGCGAATTGGCTTGAACAAGGCTCCGCGCAACCTCCATGGTTGCGCGGGGTTTTGCTCGATGGCGATTCCCCGGGGAGAGAATCGATGACCGAGGACGAATGGCGCGGCGGGCTTGCTCCGCATTACGATTTCATGTTGCCCGGTCCACCTGATGATCCGGCGATGCGCGAGAGCGCTTCGATCTGGCTGTTTGAGGAAAACGGCGCATTCGCCCTGCCGCGCGTCGGCATCGAGGCGATGGGCAACAATTGGGGCAGCCACCGGATCGACATGAACGCGGCCTTCCCGGGCGGGCGGGCGCTGGTCGAGACTGGCGGCATGCATACCAGTCACTCGCCGCTCGACGCCGCCGGAAATCCGCGGATTTTGGGCTCCGGCCCGCTGCGTTTCGAGGTGATCGAGCCCTACAGGCGCTGGCGCATCACTTATGACGGCAATCCTGTCGAGACCACCAGCGCGTCAATGACCAAGGGTGCATTCGACACTTCGAAGACCACGCCGCTGAAGTGGGATGTCGAGATCGAGATGATCACGCCCTGCTGGGTGCAGGACAACACGCCCGAGCGGCTTGTCGGCAAGAGCGAGCGTGAGATGGACGATGCCCGCTCAATGGGGCTGGGCTACCGCATGGAGCATCAGTTTCGCGGGGTCGGCACGATGACGCTGGACGGCGAAACGCGCGAGTTCAAGGCCGTGGGCAACCGCATCCACCGCCAGTCTGTGCGGCCATTGGATGGTTTTCGCGGCCATGTCTGGCAGGCGGCAGTGTTCTCCGATGGGCGCGCTTTCGGCTATATCGCCTATCCGCCGGCCGAGGATGGCTCGACTTACAACGAGGGCTATGTCTTCGTGGACGGCAAGATGCACGCGGCGACCGCCAGCACCATTCCCTGGCTGACGGCGGATAGCCTGACCACCGAAGGGCAGGACAATAGCCTGGAGATCAACTGGGATGGCGGCTCGGCGCGGATTGCCGGGGCGGGCATGCTCAACACCTTCAAGGTGATGCACGATGGCGAAATGGCCGGCTTCGCGCTCAATCAGGGCTCGACGCGGTATGTCTGGGATGGGCAGGAGAGCATCGGCATGATCGAGCGCTCGACCTGGCTCAACCAGCTGTGAGCGGCGCTGACTGGTTCGGCGGGCTGGAGCCGGAACTCGATTGGTCGATGATTCCCGGTAAGCCCGATGATCCCGAAATGCGCGAGAGCGCCTCGGTCTGGCTGTTCGAGGAAGAGGGCGATTTTGCTTTCCCGCGCATCGGCATCGAGGCCGTCGGCGCGACCTGGGAAAACCACCGCTATGATTATAACGGCGCGCTGGGCGGCGGGCGCGTGCTGCGCCAGAGCACCTATGGCGCGACCATGCCGGTGCTGAGCGCGTCGGGCCACAATTCGGTGCTGGGTGCTGGCGGGATGCGCTTTGAGTGTGTCGAGCCGTTCCGCACATGGCGGCTCAGTCTTGACGATGCGCCCTATGATGGACGTATCGAGGACCAGTTGCGCGGGCGTTTCCGCATCTTCGCCGATGCCCCGGTCGACCCTGCTTTCAAGCAGTCGCCGATCAAGCTCGATGTCGAACTGACCATGGCCGTGCCTGCATGGACGCAGGACTACCGGGTGGAGAAGCTCGCCGGGATGAGCGAGAAGCAGCGCACTGATGCCGGGCTGATGGGCTATGGCTGGCGGATCGAGCAATTGTTCCGCGCGACAGGCACGCTGACCGTCGATGGCCAGACCCGGCCATTTAAGGGGCAGGGCAGCCGCATCCACCGCCAGTCGGTCCGCCCGATGGGCACGTTTCGCGGGCATTGCTGGCAATCATGCCTGTTTCCCGACGGGCGCGGTTTTGCCACCATCGCCTATCCGCTGCGCGAAGGCGAGAGCGAGGCCGAGCGCTACAACGTCGCCTATTATTACGATGGCGCGGGGATGCACCCGGCGCGGGCAAGCAAGATCCCGTTCCTGCGTAAGCTGATGCCCACGGGCGACGATGTCTCGCTGGTGCTGGAAGGCGCGTTCGGCACGGTGGAGATCGGCGGCGCCACGACGCTGGGCACGTTTCACCTCGGCAATGCCGGGGTTGGCGGCATGAACAACCAGCAAGGCGCGGTGCGCTATGCGCTGGACGGGATGAGCGCCATCGGCATGATCGAGCGGTCGAGCCCGGCGGAGCTTTGCACACTGGTGGAATAGGCGAAAGGGCGCTGGGCAAGCGCCATTGCCCGCTGGCGAATGCGGGATATAGCCGGGGGAGAGTGCAGCAGGCGGGGTGGCCGGCGCTGGGGTGCCTGGCGCGACAGGCTTGGCTCTGGTGACGGACAAGCGAATGGCTGGCGAGCGTCACTCTGCTCTCGCTGGCTCGGCCCTGGGCTGCGTGGC
>JANOBA010000305.1:0-3956 GCA_031411415.1 Novosphingobium sp. | reverse complement strand
GGCATTGCCCAACCGGGCCAGCCAGACAAAGAAGCCTGCCGCCAGGGCCAGCAGCAGCAAGGTGATGAACCCGACCCAGATATGATTGGCGCGTGTTTCCATGTCTGCGCTCTATGCCTTGCCTGCTGGCGGCTTGTCCATCGCTTTGGCGACAACAGGCAACGTCTTGGCGCGGTCGGTCGAAGCCTTGGCGGCCCGCCCCCGAGGTCCGTTGAAATATTCCTGTATCCACGGATGATCGAGCGCCAGCAGTTCGGGGATCGTGCCCACCGCAATCACCTTGTGATCGGCCAGCACGGCAACCCGGTCGCAGATTTCATACAGAGTATCGAGATCGTGGGTGATCAGGAACACCGTCAGCCCCAGCGTTTCCTGCAATTCACGGGTGAGCGCATCGAAAGCCGCCGCGCCAATGGGGTCCAGCCCGGCAGTTGGTTCATCAAGGAACAGCAGCTCGGGATCGAGCGCCAGCGCACGGGCGAGGCCAGCGCGTTTCTTCATGCCGCCCGAAAGCTCGCTGGGGTATTTGAACGCGGCTTCCTCGGGCAGGCCGGAAATCTTGACCTTGAAACGCGCGATCTCCTCGCGCAGGTTATCGCCGATTTCGGGATAGAACTGCCGCAGCGGCACTTCGATATTCTCTTCCACCGTCAGCGTGGAAAACAGCGCCCCGCCCTGAAACAACACCCCCCAGCGGCTGCGGATGTCGATATCGTCTTGCGCGCTGCCATTCAGGATCGAGCGGCCCAGCACGGTAATCTCGCCTTCGTCGGGCACCTGCAGCCCGATGATCGAGCGCATCAGCACCGACTTGCCGGTGCCCGAGCCCCCGACCACACCGAGGATCTCGCCGCGCCGCACTTTCAGCGACAGGCCTTCGTGGATCGTGTGCTCGCCAAAGCTGTTGCGCAGCCCTTCAACGATGATCGGGAATTCGGGGGTGTCCGCCATGTTCATAATGCTCAGCCCCAGCCGATTTCGCTGAAGAATATGGCGAAGAAGGCATCGAGCACGATGACCATGAAAATCCCGGCGACCACCGCCATGGTCGTGCGCAGGCCGACTTCCTCGGAGTTCGATTTGACCTGCATGCCGTTGTAACAGCCGGCGACCCCAATAATCAGCCCGAACACCGGCGCCTTGATGATCCCCACCCAGAAATCGTGGACCGGCACCACTTCCTGAATGCGGGTGAGGAATGTCATGAAGGGAATTTCGATCTGGATGGTCGAGATCACCGCGCCGCCGATGATCGCGCAAACCGCAGCAAAGAAGCCGAGCAACGGCAGCATGATCATCGCCGCGAGCACTCTGGGAACCACCAGCGCTTCCATCGGTGAGACGCCGATGGTCCGCATTGCATCGATTTCCTCGGTCAGTTTCATCGTGCCGATTTGCGCGGCAAAGGCTGAGCCCGAACGGCCGGCGACCATGATCGCAGTCATCAGGATGCCAAGCTCGCGCATTGAAATACGCCCTGTCAGGTTAACCGTCAGCATTTCCGCGCCGAACTCGCGCAATTGCACCGCGCCCTGCTGGGCGATGACAATGCCGACGAGGAAACTCATCAGCCCGATGATGCCGAGCGACGTGACGCCGACCAGCTCCATCTGGTGAACCAGCGCCTTCACGCGGAAGCGGCGCGGATGCAGCAGAACCGACCCCAGCGCGACGATCACCCCGCCGAAAAAGCCAAGCACGCCCATGGCGCCAGTCCCGAAGCCGAATATCCGTCCGCCCAGCCAGCCGCTGAGCAGAACCATCGGCGAAGGGCGCTCGCTGAGCACTTCATCGTCACCGCGCGCCTTGCTGACTGCCGCGATCAGGCGGCGCGCTTCATCGCTGGGACCGACGATTTCCGCCGCCCAGTCGCGCGCGAAACGCCAGGCGATCCATGCCCCGGCGGTGTCGATATCGGAGACCCCGGCAAGGTCGATCCGCCCGACGCGGCCCGTCAGCGCCTCCAGCCGGCGGTCAAGATCGCCAATCGACGAAACGCGCAAGGGCCCGTGCAGCGCCACCACATCGGCGCCGCCTTCTCCGCTCTCAATCGTGAAATCCGCCCAGGTGCGCATATGGCGCGAGTGATGCGGGAAAATGATTGGGGGGGCAAGGGTGCCTTGCGCGTGGCCCCAGCCGCTGGCAAAGCGCCGCCCCATGACATCTGCCCCGCTAGACAAGACTTTCGACCCCGCCCAGATTGAGGCGAAGTGGTATGCCCATTGGGAGGCTAACGGCCTGTTCCGGCCCGAGCGCCCAGACGCCGTGCCCTTCACCATCGTCAACCCGCCGCCGAATGTCACCGGCTCGCTGCATGTTGGCCACGCGCTGGACAATACCTTGCAGGACATCGTCGTGCGTTACGAACGCCTGCGCGGCAAGGATGCGCTATGGGTGGTCGGAACCGACCATGCCGGCATCGCGACGCAAATGGTGGTCGAGCGGCAAATGGAAGCCGCGCAGGACAAGCGCAGCAATTATTCCCGCGAGGCCTTCATCGAGAAGGTTTGGGAATGGAAAAAGGAAAGCGGCGGCACGATCACCCAGCAGCTGCGGCGGCTGGGCTGTTCGATGGACTGGTCAAGCGAGCAATTTACGATGGACCCGCACTTCACCAAAGCGGTGGTGAAGGTCTTCGTCGACCTCTATAATCAGGGCCTGATTTACCGCGACAAGCGACTGGTCAATTGGGACCCCAAGCTGAAGACGGCGATTTCCGATCTTGAGGTGGAAACGCGCGAGATCAAGGGCGGCTTCTGGCACTTCAAGTATCCGCTGGCGGACGGCGTGAAGCTGGATGATGGCCGCGATCATATCGTTGTCGCGACGACCCGGCCCGAGACGATGCTGGCCGATATGGCGGTGGCGGTGGACGCGGATGATCCGCGCTATGCCAGCGTGATCGGCAAGTTCATTGAGCAGCCGATCACCGGTCGGCGGTTCAGGATTGTGGCTGACGAACACGCCGATCCTGAGCTTGGCTCGGGCGCGGTGAAGATCACGCCGGGGCATGATTTCAACGACTTTGAAGTTGGCAAGCGGGCCGGGTTCAAGCCCGGCGAGATGCTCAACATGTTCGATGCCGAGGCACAGGTGGTGCAGACTTCGGATGGCCTGATCCCGGAGAAATATCTCGGGCTGGATCGGTTTGCGGTGCGCGACATGATCGTAGCCGACATGAAGGCGGCTGGTTTTCTCGTGCCGCATGTGAACAAGAACAAGGACGGCGAGGAGGTCGAGGCGGACGCCGAACCGCGCACCATCCAGACGCCTTATGGCGACCGCGGCGGCGTGGTGATCGAGCCGTGGCTGACCGACCAGTGGTATGTCGACGCCGCGACTTTGGCCCAGCCGCCGATTGAAGCGGTGCGTGATGGGCGGATCGAAATTGTCCCCAAGACGTGGGAGAAGACGTTTTTCAACTGGATGGAGAATATCCAGCCTTGGTGTGTGTCGCGGCAACTTTGGTGGGGGCATCGGATACCGGCTTGGTATGGGCCTTGGGATGGCGCAGGAGTCAGAGTTTACGATCCCTTGCGTCAGAATTGCGAGATCTTTGTCGCCGAGACCGAAGATGAAGCGCTTGAACAGGCTCGAGCTCGTTACCCACACTTTGACGGGGAATTTGAGTTCGTTTCATCTTATTCTGAAATCGACAAGATGGATTTGGCTCCTCCCAAGTTCGTTAACAAAATCTTCCTATATCGAGAAGATGATGTCCTCGACACCTGGTTCTCCTCCGCCCTCTGGCCCTTCGCCACGCTGGGCTGGCCGGAAGACGCTGGTCCCCGCTCCCCTTCAGGGGAGGGGCCGGGGGTGGGGTCTGTCGGTTTAAGAAACGCTGTGAGTGGGGACAAGCCCCCCCCCCACCCCCCCCCCCAACGGGGGGGGGGGTTTGGGACCCCCACCCCCACCACCCCCGCCAAGACCGGGGGGACCAACCGGTGGTGTGGTGG
>JANOBA010000304.1:0-1806 GCA_031411415.1 Novosphingobium sp. | reverse complement strand
CCCCTCCCCGCCGGGGAGGGGGGTATGAAGGATTGCCCGCGCCCTGCCGCGCTAACCAGCCGCTTTTTCTGCGCGCCGGACAGCCGAAACTGTGCGGCGACTTTTACGGCTATGTCCGCATCCGCCGGCAGCAATGCCGCAAGGCGGCGCAGGGCGTGGGGGGCGATTTCCTGCCGCGCTTCCTCGGCTACTAGCGCAGCCAGCGCGGTGACGTTTGCCTCGGGCAGAACTTGCGCCAGAACGCCAAGCTCCGCCATGCGCGCCACAGTCGGCGCGGGAGCCGGCAGGGCGAGCAGGTTGAGCATTTCCATGCCGATCCGCTCACGCGAAAGCCCTTTCAGCGTGGCGGCGAGTTCGGCGCAGGCGGCCTCGGATTCCGCATCCGCAGGCAGTGAACCAAACCGCGCCTGAAACCGGAAATACCGCAAGATCCGCAAGTGGTCCTCGCGGATGCGCTCCCGCGCGTCGCCGATAAAGCGCACCCGCCGCGCTTTCAGGTCGTCCAGACCGTCGAAGAAGTCTGAAATCTCACCCGTAACTGGGTCGGCATAAAGGGCGTTGATGGTGAAATCGCGTCTTGCGGCATCGTCCTGCCACTCGCTGGCAAAGGCCACTGTGGCGCGGCGGCCATCGGTACTGACATCGTGGCGCAGGGTGGTGATCTCGACCGGACCGCCTTTCAGGATCGCGGTGATCGTGCCGTGGGCGATGCCGGTGGGGACATGGCCGATCTTCGCCGCATCCAGCCGCGCCATCACCTCGGTTGGGACCAGAGGCGTGGCAAGGTCGATGTCCTTCACCTCCAGCCCCAGTAGCGTGTCACGCACCGCGCCGCCGACATAACGCGCGTTGCCCGGCCCCAGCGCCGTGATCAGCCGGGCAAGGTCTGGGCGCTTGGTCCAAGGGGCCGGGGGGAGTGTGGCGGTCATTGCAGATGCGAAGCCATAAAAAAAAGCAGTTTGCGCGCAGAGACACGGAGAGCGCAGAGGCGATTTGTAACACTGCTCTGCGATCTCTGCGTCTCTGCGCGAATGAAAATTCTACCCATGCCAGTTCAGCCTGCGCGAGAGATTGACGATAAGGGCTGCTGTAATTCCCCAGATGTTGTGTTCCTGCCAGATAATTTCGTTATAGGCCCGCATCGCGCCTTCCCATTCCACCCATTGCTGCGCGTGGTTGGCGGGATCGAACACAAAGCCTGCCGGTGCCTCGAACCATTGCGAAACCTCGACCGGGTTGGGCGTGATCTCGATATCGGGGGGCACTATGCCCACGACCGGCGTGATCTCGAAGCCCGAATGGGTGTGATAGACATCGCTGGTGCCGATGATCCGCACGGCTGCGGGATCGATGCCCAGCTCCTCGTGCGCCTCACGCAGGGCGGCTTCCACCGGGGTTTCGCCCGGATCGATGCCGCCGCCGGGAAAGGCAATCTGGCCGGGGTGCGCGCGCATGTTGGAGGGCCGGTGGAGCAGCAGCACGCCCGGCTCCGCGCGATCGGTGAATGCCACCAGCACGGCGGCGCGGCGGAATTCGATCTCGCCGGCAAGGCGCTGGTCACTGAACAGCTCCGGAGCCTCGCCGCTGTGGCCGCGCTCAAACAGCTGGCTGACGTGATCGAACAGCGCGGTCATGCGGGCACCAGCGAGAAGGCGGTGCCCTGGCTGGTGACGTTCAAATTGTCTCCTGCCAGCGCGATTTCGATCAGCTGGCCATAAGTGCTGCGGTTGAGCCGTGCCTCGGTGCCGTGGCGCACTGCCACATAGAGCCCCGGGCAATCGGCATCGCCGCGCGCGATGATCGGAT
>JANOBA010000303.1:0-5489 GCA_031411415.1 Novosphingobium sp. | reverse complement strand
ATTGTTCGCTGCAACGGCGGCACCAGAAAGTCATCGAGGAGGCCCCCGCGCCGGGCATGGACGCGGCCACCCGCGCCGAGCTTTGCGCCGCCGCCGTGCGCGCCGCCAAGGCGGTTGATTATCAGGGCGCGGGCACGATCGAATTCATCGCTGATGGCTCGGAAGGCCTGCGCGCGGACCGCATCTGGTTCATGGAAATGAACACGCGGTTGCAGGTCGAACATCCGGTGACTGAGGAGATCACCGGGGTCGATCTGGTAGAATGGCAGTTGCGGGTGGCCTCGGGCGAGGCGTTGCCGCTGAGGCAGGACGAGCTTTCGATCAACGGCTGGGCGATGGAAGCGCGGCTCTATGCCGAAGATCCCGCCAAGGGCTTCCTTCCCAGCATCGGACCGCTCGATCTGTTCCAGCTTGGCGAAGCGGAAGGCGCCAAAGGGATGGGGCGCATTGATACCGGCGTCTATGAAGGCGGCGAGGTTTCGCCGTTTTACGATCCGATGATTGCCAAGCTGATTTCGCATGGCGAGAGCCGCGATCTCGCCCGCGAGACGCTTTCCGAAATGCTGCACGACACCGCAATCTGGCCAGTGCGCACCAATGCCGCCTTCCTGATCGCCGCGCTCGCGCATCCCGAATTTGTGGCGGGCGAGGTCGATACCGGCCTGATCGGCCGCGACGGCGAGGCGATGGCGGCGGACCCCGCGCCGTCTCCCGAAGCATTGACTGATGCTGCCATGGCCATGGTGCCGAGCACGATGGCTTCCGGCTTCCGGCTCAATGCCGCGCCGCGCAGCACTGCGCTGTTCCTGCTCGATGGCGCGTCGGTCGAGGTTGCGCTTGTCGGCGAGGGCACCGATGCGCCGATGTCCGACATGCTGTTCGCCGAGCAGGGCATGGTCTGGCAACTTGTCCCCTGGCGCGTCGTCGGCGGCGCGGCGGCGGCGGGCGACGGCACTATCCTGTCCCCCATGCCCGGCAAGATCATCGCGGTGGACGTGCTCAAGGGTGACCTGGTGGTGAAGGGCCAGAAGCTGCTGACGCTGGAGGCGATGAAAATGGAACACAGCCTTACCGCGCCGTTTGACGGCGTGGTGGCGGAATTGAACGTCACTGTCGGCGGGCAAGTTCTGGTCGAGGCTGTGCTGGTGAAGATCGAGAAGGCGGAAGACTGATGCCAGGCAAATACTTCGACGAATGGACCGTGGGCGAAAAAATCACCCACCAGCCCAGCCGCACCGTCACCGAGACCGACAACCTGATGTTCTCGGCGATGACCCACAACATGCAGCCGCTGCACCTTGATGCCGAATATGCGCGGGCATCCGAATTCGGCCAGATTCTGGTCAATTCGACTTTCACCTTCAGCCTCGCGGTCGGCCTCTCCATTGCCGACACTACGGTGGGCACGCTGATCGCCAATCTTGGCTTCGACAAGATCGTCACCCCCAAGCCGACCTTCATCGGCGATACGCTGACTTGCACCACCGAGATCATGGAACTGCGCGAATCGAAGTCGCGGCCGGACAATGGCATCGCCGTGTTCCGCCACGCGCTGACCAACCAGCGCGGCGAGGAAGTGCTCTCGTGCCTGCGTACTGTCCTGCTAAAAAAACGGCCTGCCTGATAGGTTGGCCCTGCCGCTGTTGCTAAGCAAGCTTAGCGGTGTATGGTCGCCCATCGGACAAAGATTCGAAATTCCTTCCCATCAAGGGAAGGGCGTGAGGGTGGATCTGCATCGGGAGAGGATGCACAGTTGGCCGTCAAGGCCGGTAGGTCCACCCTCAATTCCCACCTACAATTCACGCTCCCCGGGTTACCTCAGCCCCCCATGAACGCGGGGCTGATCGCGCCGGTGAAGACACCGCTGGCAAAACCCTGATCCGTATAGAGAAATGCCCCGCTGACTGCGCCCATCAGCGAGGAATTGAGCAGGATCAGCGGCCATGCCTGTTCCTCCGCCGTTGCCATGCGGCCCAGCGAAGGGAAGGGCCAGGCGGCGATGAATGCGTCGGTTATGATTTCGCTCGACATGTCGACGAACGCGGTTTTGGTCGGACAGGGCCCGATGGCGTTGAGCCGGATGCGGCGGGTGTTGCCGAGTTCCACCGCAGCGTTCTGGACCCAGACAACCAGCATCTCCTTTGAAGTGCTATAGCCATCGCGCACACGGGCTGCGGGATCGGCCTCGCACCAGGCATAGGCCGCGTCGGGATCGGAAATCGACAGCATCTCGAGGGATTGAGCCAGGTTCTTTTGCCAGCCCAACGCCGCATCTGAGGAAATCAGGGCAATTCCCGCGCCATCTGCCAGCGCGGGGAGCAGCTCCTCGATGAACAGCCGCGTGCCGATGTAGTTCACTCGCATGCAATAGAGCGGCCCCTTGATGTGCGGCGGCAGGCCGGCGCAGGGGAACAGGAAATCAATCGGGGCGATGGCCTTGAGCGCGGCGGCGGCGGCGCGCACGGCGGCGAAATCGGACAGGTCACAAGGGTGGTAGCTTTCACAAGCGACCTTGGGCGACTGGATATCGACGATGTGGACCTTTGCGCCCAGCTCGCCAAGAATGCGCGCGGTTGCCTCGCCCATGCCGGATGCGCCGCCTGTGACGACCACGGTTTTGCCGCGATAACCCAGTCCATCGAGATTACTCATAATTTCCCCTCTTCTTCGAGAGCCTTGAACCCTGCCAGTATCGCCGCCTTGGCGGTGTTTGCTGCCGGGAAGCCGCAATAGGGAATGGCCGAGAGGAAAACCTCCTCGATTTCCGCGCGGGTCAGCCCGTTCGCCACGCCCATGATCGTGTGATAGCGGATTTCCTCGAAACTGCGCTGGCCGATCAACATGCCAAGCACTGCCAGACTGCGGTCGCGGCGCGAGAGCTTGTCCTCGCGAGTCCAGACCTGGCCGAAAGGCAATTCCAGCGACCATTTGATGTGCAGCGCGGTGAAATCGCTGTCGCTGGCCGCCGCCTGTCGGCAGCCAGCAGCCATTTCCGGACCATAGACGTCGGCGAAAATCGCCAGGCCTTTTTCGAATTCCTCGGACATCGGCTTCGCTCCCCTCACATGCAAACGTGCACTTTGGTCTCGTCGTTCGGTCCGCGCAGCAGGTCCATCATCTGCGGCAGGCCGGCCAGCGCAATATCGTTGGTGATGATCGCCTTGGGATCGCAGTGGCCCTTATCCATCTGGTCGGCGATGTAGTGGAATTCCTTCATCGAATAGCCGACGGCAAATTGCAGCGAGACGCATTTGTAGCTGGCGATGCCGGGAATGATCGGATCGGGCGCGGTGCAAAAGCCAAGGCTGACGATGCGGGCAAACTGCGCGGCGTGGCTGATCGCCTTCATCATCATGCCTTCCGCGCCGACGCCTTCAAGCACCACATCGGGACTGCCGCCCATGGCCTCGATCACCTCGCCAATTTCGCCATCGCCAAATTCCACGAAGGCATCCGCGCCCATCTTCAGGCACAAGTCCCTGCGCCGCGTCGAGCGCGACATGGCGACGATCTTGCTCGCGCCCAGCCGCCGCGCCCAATAGATCGCATAGAGCGCCACCGTGCCGCCGCCCAGCACCAGCACCCGCTCGCCCGGCTGGATGCTTGCGAACCGGGTGCCATAAAGGCTGATGGCCAAGGGTTCGATCAGCGCGCCATCGGCCATCGAGAGCAGCGAGGGCAGGCGGGTGGCAACGCTGATGGGGACGCGGGCATATTCGGCAAAGCCGTGCATCGCGCCGCCGGGGCTGGCCTGACACAACACATTGTTGCCGTGGCCGCGGCACGATTGGCATGTCCCGCAAGAAACCGAGGGCAGCACGGAAATCCGCTCGCCCAGTTTAAAACTGCTGACATTGCTGCCCAGCGCGACAATCTCGCCGGCATATTCATGGCCGAACTGCACATTCTCGCCGAAATCGAACATGCCACCCTTGGTGAACGAAGTGTCCGTGCCGCAGACGCCGCAGCGAGCGACCTTGATGATGACATCGTCCGCGCCGGGCTCGGGATCGGGCAGGTTCTCAATGGTGACGGGCTGGCCCTTGCCGGGATAAATAGCCGCTTTCATGCGCGTTTCTCCACCAGATCAAAACGCTGAACATAGTCGCCGAATTGCTCGCGCACGCGGTCTTCGCTCATGCCGAAGTCTGCGATGTCGTAGCGGTGGACGCCGTGCGCCAGCTCGGGCTTCTCGGCGATCCGCCGGGCGAAAGCCGCACGCAGGTCGTCGCCAATTTCCATGCCGATGAAGGCGTAAATCTTCTCCAGCACCTGCATGGGTGCGCGATGAAAATCACCGTGGACGACATCGAGCGTTTGCCCCGGATGGCGCGCGCGGGCCGCATCGGCGCTCCGCGTGGCGGCGGCCCATTTCCCGGCCTCGCGTGCCAGCATGTTGTGCGCGCGCTGTTCAGCACGGCCCTCTTCATAGATTGGATGAAGTTGCATCAGCAGCGAGCACAGCGAGGGCACGGCCTTGGCCGGATCGCGGTGAGTCTGGATCACTTTGGCCTGCGGATAGATCGCCCAGAGCAAGTCGAGTTGCTCGATATGGCCGGGATTTTTCAACAGCCAGCGCTTGTTCGGCTCATTGCTGCCGATCAGTTGGACACATTTGTAATAGTAATCGTAGGCCGCAGCCTCGCTTTGCGATTGCCGCCATGCGTCATAGGTCGCCGAAGACCATGAGCCGCATGCCCAGATGTTGCTGTTGAAGCTGTGCCACATGACCATGCAGCACTCGTGGACTTCGGCAGCCTCCCGGTTGTGGGCAGCGCGGGCTTCGGGGGCGGCGGCATAGTGCGCTTCGAGATCGGCGACACTCTTGCGGAACTGCGGATAGTCAGCCCAGCTTTCCGCCGGCGGGCGCGGCATGGGTGCATCGATCAGCCAGGTCTGGAGACCCTGAAAGCGCGGATCGACATTCATCAGCCGGTGCAGCGCGGTGGTGCCGGTGCGCGGCACGCCGGTGATCACGACGGGATCGAGGATCGGCTTCGCGTCGATGCCGGGGTTTTCGCGCATCGACTTTATCGCCGAGGCGCGGCTGCGTAGCACGCCGACCACCTGCCCCCATGCGAGCCGTCTGCCGGCTTCGTGGAAGCGCGGGTCATAGTCCATCGATTGCAGCATGACCTGAAGGCCCGGCAGGTAGTCCGCCGGGCCAAAATCGCTGGTTCCGAGTTCAGCAGCGACGATGTCGTGGAGCTGGTCTGAAGCGGTGCGGAATTGCGCGGGTGGATCGTATGAGGCGTCCATGTTCTAACTTTCTTCCTTCCCCACCGAGGGGGAGGAAGGAGTTGGGCATAAGTCACGCATCGGGAATTCCTCCCAGATTTGGCCCGCCATCAACGGCAATCGTCTGCCCGGTAACATAGCTCGCCGCATCGCTGGCGAGGAAGACGATCATGTTGGCCATTTCCTCCGGCGTGCCGGTGCGGCGGAGCGGGATCGCCGCGCCCATCTGCGCCGGATCAAGCCCTGCGACG
>JANOBA010000302.1:0-8638 GCA_031411415.1 Novosphingobium sp. | reverse complement strand
TTTGGCAGAACATGGTCTTGTGGCGCCACAAGGGCTGTGGAACCTCGCATGCATACGACGGCTGGTGGAGGAGGCCACCGGCGAGATCGAACGCTTGGTCGTAGACACGGCACGCGTTTATCTGGATCAGATCGACGGCCTATCCGCGCGTATTTTGGAACTTGAGAAGACCCTCAAACAGGAAGCAACTCACTCCGCCGCGTCGGCGCGCCTGATGACCATGCCCGGACTTGGACCCATCACAGCGATGGCAATAGAAGCCTTTGCACCGACGCTGTCGGTCTTCAAGCGCAGTCGTGACTTTGCAGCCTGGCTGGGGCTGGTGCCGCGGCAACACTCGAGTGGCGGCAAGCAGGTGTTGGGCCGAACATCGAAAATGGGGCAGCGCGATATACGGCGCCTCCTGATTATCGGTGCGATGTCGGTCATCCGCTGGGCAAGCCGGAAGGGAACAGTGCCGGGAACATGGCTCCACGACATGCTTGTAAGGAAGCCGCGCTTGGTCGTGGCTATCGCGCTGGCCAACAAGATGGCCCGGGCGCTGTGGGCCATGGAAACACGGAAGGAAGATTATAGGGATCCGCGACTGGCAGCCGCCTGAGCTATCAGGCAGCTGGAAGCGGGACGTCGGCGAGTGAGGAGGTCATAGGACAGTAGGGACGAAAGATCTGCTATAACGGTTCTGGAAACGCATGTGGGTCAGTGGGCCAAGAGCCCGCAGAAGTGATCTTGCACCAGAACCGCGAAGCTCCATACCGGCCAGCGGGCATGATATCGCCGCACAACAGGCCTGATACATGACCGCACCCGATCACGCGTCAAAGCTGTTCAGAATCCGACTTGCACGACCGGGGGTATCCATACATGACCCCGGTCGCCGTATCTCCGGCCAAAGCAATGACCACCTCCGCACGCAAGATCCGGAAAACTTAGGGGTCACAATCAAGGCCTATAAGTTCGATACCGCCAAGCGACGGTAGACAGAGGCGCGCCCCAGTTCAGGGAACAAAAGCGCTGAGTAACGCATGTCATTGATCAGCATCCAACCTCCAACGGAAACGGTCCGGTAAACAACGCTGGACCAATTCTCCGTGCGCCCGTTTCCACGCCTTTCATGCCAACGTATCCAAACCCGAGGCATAAGGGATGCTATTTCCACCGAGACAACCTCTGCTTCAAGTGCAAACACCTCTCGGATGCTGAGGGCTATCCGATGACGATGGAGATGGAGCATCAGTTCGTCCCGATCGCGCACGGTCAGTCGAAGCCCGTCAAGGTCAACCCTCATGGGCAGTTGGTAATGACCGGCCAGGTCGTCGTACCGCCCAGCAAAAAGAAGGCGTGACAAAAACGCAAAGTGGGTCTGATAGCTCTTGAACATCGTCGTGCGCGGTGATCGGGCTCATTGAAATGCAGCTGCCTTCATAATTTACTGAAATACTCATGATAGTAAAAAAACGACATTTCTGTCGCTTATGGCTGTGCATACCCGGTATGCAAAATATGGCTTGATTGAACAGTAGCCTGTTTAGTGGCTTGCCCATTTCGATGGTTAACCCTGTTGGTAGTGCAGAAAGTACGATTCAGGCATCTCTGATCTTTCCTGTTGGTTTGGTGCCCGTGCTATCCCCTTTCAACTGGCCGGGGCGTGTTGTTTTCCAGCAAATCTGTCGGAACATTCACCTCGTGCAGGACAAGCCAGTCCTGAATCTCGCCCCCCACTTCCGGCATCGCAATAGGCCTCTGAACAGGATTGCCGCAAGGCGGTCGGGAAAGTCGGCGGGGATGGAATGTGGCCATGTCATCAGAGTGGAACGCCTTCAGGGGGTCGCTGTGAAGTCATCCCAGTTTCGCTTCACTGCCCCCTTTTCCACTCATCCATCTCGCTTGGGTGCTGATCGCAGGAGACTTCAGCGCCTAGGGCAATCAAGGTTGACCCATGCACGGTGTTGGGGCAACTTTGGTACCATGATGGCAGATCACAACACACATGTTGGCCTGTTCAAAATTGCGGCAATGCTCTTGCTTGCTGGGAGTATCTGGGGTGGGCTCATATGGGTCGGAACCACGGCGAACAGCGAAGATCCCCCATCATCGGATTATTTTCTGATGACAGATTAGCGCGACGGTCGGGATAAAAAGAAGCGATGAAAACCAGGCATAGTTGCGCCGAGGCCTCGGTCGTGACCCACCCCATAGAGGGCGCAACGGATCAAGTTTTGCTGAGAGCGAATGGCCGATTAACGCTCCACCCGTTACATGTACCGAGTTATATATCTCCGACGCATATCTGATCTATGATGGCAGCTTTGGCACCATGACGATCAACATCTACGGCGGCTTGGGCAATGACCGGCCCTCCGCACCACGTGCGACGCCCCTTATGTGTGATCGTCGGCAACGATCTTCATGGGGTTGGCGGGTCTGGTGGCCCGCAAGCAAACCGTCATCCATGCACATCATGACAAACATAAAGGCGACAATGACACCTATGTGCTGTCGCGCGCCGATGTCTCGATCCTCAAGGACAGCGTTAACCATTCTGAGAGGGAATGGCTAACGAAAGGTTACTCTACCGGGACTGAAATTCAAAACAGTCAGTAGTGCAAGCCCTCCAAAATATTCTGAACCGCCGGCTTCGGATTTCCTGCTCCACCGGATGCGGCCGCTCCTACGCGCTGCAAGAAGCTCTGGGCAGCCCTATCCCTGAGAACAGCGGCAATGGAGGATCGCGGCTTCGGTCAAGCACCGGTGACCAACTCGGAGACCGCTGCCGGTGCCAGCTGAGAAGACAAATCACGTCGCAATTCAAGTGGAACTTTACAACCTTAAGCAATACTTTTCCACATAATAATATCTCCCTAGGTTGCAAATTCTTGTAGACGCCGTGTTTTTCGTGACCCGGACCGTCGAATTTGGCAGAAACTTGCATGACTGAAAATATTGATGAAATCGACTCTATTACCGAGGCGGCCGCCGACTATCTCTTTGTCGAGAGACGGCCGATACTGGCCCTGCCTAATCACCTCGCCGTAAAGTTTCCGGATTGTGCGCCGCTGGATCTGACTCTTTGCCTCGCCAGACTCGCGGACTTGGCGGAGACGGAGTTGAAAGCCACATCATCGACAGGGGATGTTCTTGCTCTGTGGAGGATGGCAGCATTAATTGCAGTGGATCTGCTGGTCATGCAGACAATGGAATTGCCATCTTTGACGGCGTTCGACCTTCGAACCTACTGGGCCGAACATGATCACTACTTTTTGGCTGTTGGGCCTGACACTGGGGCATCAATCAAATCCTAGGGAAGCTGCCCGTGAGCCAGCGTCGTCTTGCCGACCTGCCTTGGTCCGAGTAGGACGACTGCAGCCTGCTCATCTAGGGCCGATCGGACGGTCTTTGATGCGATGCGTTGGAACATAACCTTGCAAATACAACATGCGGTGGAAGATTTGCAAGGATCATGTGCTTTGCTTAGCTATCCCAGCCCGTGTGCCCGCTCAATCAGCATCTTGACTCAGGAAGGCTCCCACTTCGTTCGCCCACGGGGCAGGGCGCGTTGCGATTGCTGATGTCGGAGCAAACGGTTTTATGGCCGCGCGATTATAACCCAGCGGCCTTCGTCAGGTTGATGCGGAACCTGTCCCGCCTGCGCTGGTACCGGCGGGTCATTTCGGCAGAGGCGTGACCAAGTTGCTTCTGGACATAACGCTCATCGACTTCAGCGCTGCTGGCGAGGCCCGCGCGCAAGCTGTGGCCGGAGTAGAGCTTGATCCGCTCCGCCTCTGGCAGGTCTGGGCGGATGCCCGCCTCGCGGACCGTCTGCTTGATCAACCGGGCGACGTGCTTGTCGCTGAGCCGATCCTCCGTCGCCTTCAATCCAGTGCGCGAGACGGCGACGAAGATCGGACCGAAATCGATCCTGGCAAAGTGCAGCCACTGTGTCAGGGCATGGACCGGGCAGGTCTGCGGGCTGGAGCCACGGGCGATCTCGACCTCGCGCCAGCCGGTCTTGCCGCGCAGAGTGATCAGCGTGCCGTCGTCCATCACATCGATCCAGCCGCCCGAGTCCGGCGTGTCGTCCTTGCCATGATCGAGCGCGACGATCTCCGACCGCCGCAACCCACCGGCAAAGCCGATCAGCAGGATGGCCCGGTCGCGCAACCCGCGCAGATCATGGGGTAGGGTGGCCAGCATGTCGCGGAGGTCTTCGGGCAGGATGGCCTCCTTTTGCGCGGGCGGCCTTGCATGCTTGCGGCGGATGCCGGCCAGAACGCTGGCAACATGGCGATCCTTGCGGTCAAGGGAGGCACCACGCTGCGTATAGCCCCAAGACACGCCCGAGAGCCGCCTCTCGATGGACGCGACCGACAGGGCAAGGGCCTTGCCTTGCGGCGCTGCCAAATCGGCGATGTAAAGGCCGATGAGCTCAGGCGATGGAGGCTGGGGATCCGCCCCGCGCATCCGGCACCAGCGGGCGAACTGGTCCCAGTCTTTGGCATAGGCCTTCAACGTGTTGCCCGAGACCGCAGCCCGCGCATAATCCCGTGCGGTTTCCACCAGCCGGTCGAGCGCGCCCGACCCGGCGACATGGGAGGGCAGCAAGATGCCGTGGGCTTCGCTCTCGTTCGGTTCGTCTGAAGCGGAGCCATTTGGCGATGTTGAAGGCGGTTTCCGGGATGTTTTTTCCATGTCGTTCTTGTTCCATTGGTGGACACTAACGCCTTGATATCATTGCATTCATGTTCTTGTTTCATTCCCGGATTATAGTTTCATTATCGGACACAAGATACCTTTTTCTTGGTTTTGGCCATGGCGGACCGAACAGACATCTGCGTCGTTGACGATGCCGCCTGGGAGCGGGCCGTTGCGCGAGAGGCGGTGATCCGTCGGCTTGCGAGCAAAGCCAGCCCTGACCGCGCAGAATTCCTCTCGGCTTGCCGGAAACTTGGGCTCAAGCGATCCCGCCTCTATGAGCTGATCAGCGCGTACAAAGCGCGCCCGGTCACCAGCTCCTTGCTGGCAGCTCCGGCTGGGTCTCTTGCGGGAAGCCGACGGCTGCCGGACGAGATCGAAGTGGTGATTTCAGAGGCGATCGAGGACTTTTTCAAATCGCGCCAGAAGCCGAGCATCCATGCCCTGCAAAAGGAGGTGCGCAGGCTTTGCAGTCATCGCGGCCTGCGTGCCCCGTGCTGGACCTCGCTGCGGGACCGTGTGGCGGCGTTGGATCCTGCCGAGCTTGCGGCCGCCCGCGAGGGGGCGAAGGCAGCGCGCCATCTTTATCACCCGATCCCTGGCACCTATCATGTGGAAGGGACATTCAAGGTGGTCCAGATTGATCACACGCTGGTCGATGTCATCGTCGTGGATCGGGCGTACCGTCAGCCCTTGCAGCGCCCTTGGTTGACGCTGGCCATCGATGTGGCGAGCCGCATGGTGGCAGGGTGCTATCTGACATTGGAGCCGCCGTCGGCCTTGTCTGTGTCGCTTGTTATCCAGCATCTGGTTCAACCGAAGCTGGACTGGCTCGAAAGTCTGGGTATCGATGCAAGCTGGCCCACGGCCGGGCTACCGGAGACCATTCATGTCGACAATGCCAAGGAGTTTCGTTCAAAAGCACTCCGGCGTGGGGCTGAAGAGCATGGGATCTCGCTGCAATATCGGCCGATCGGCGCGCCACACTACGGTGGCCATATCGAGCGGCTAATGGGTACGATGATGGGGGCTGTGCATCTGCTGCCCGGATCAACTTTCAGCAATATTCAGGACCGTGGCGACTATGACTCCGCCGCCAAGTCGGCCATGACGTTAGACGAGTTGGAGCGCTGGCTCGCCCTGGAAATCACCCGTTACCATGCTGAGCGCCATCGGTCCCTCGGCATTCCGCCGCTTGCGGCCTGGCAGGAGGCACATGCACGGCGCGACATACCTCTGCGGCAGCCATACGACCCGGAAGGGTTCCGGATCGATTTCCTGCCCAGTGTCGAACGCATGGTGCGTCGCGACGGTATCCATCTCTTCGGCCTGCGGTACTGGGACGATATCTTGAGCCTTTGGGCGGGCAGAGGCGACCGGCAGTTGCGCGTGTCCTACGATCCGCGCGATCTGTCGACGGTGTTCGTGCGGGGGCCGGATGGTCAGCGATTCCCGGTGCGGTTTGCCGATCTGCGCCATCCGCCGATTACCTTGGCCGAGCATCGACGCGCGCAAGTGCTCTTGCGGGAGCGGGGGCGGTCGCTCGAGGACGAAACGCTGATTTTCGCGGTGATCGAAGAGCAAAGGACCCTTGTCGATGCCGCGACCGACAAAACCCGGGAGGCGAGGCGGTTCGCCGAACGGCGCGACAGGGCGCTGTCTGGGGTCGAGCCTTCCGCAATCGAAGAGAACGACGCTGAACCTGCTGAGGCGAAGGACCTCCTCGAGGTGCCGACGTTCGAAGTGGAGGAATGGTCATGACCGGGGCAGGGGAGGGCGCGCATCTCGATCCGGCGTATCGGAAGTTGGCGGCGCTCCCGGATGACGAGCGCATCGCCTGGATCCGGGCCGACCGCTGGATCGGCTTCGATCAGGCTGGCCTGGCGCTTGCGCGCCTGGAAAACCTGATGACCTACCCGCCGCGCGACCGGATGCCCTGCTTGCTGATCTATGGCGACACGGGCATGGGAAAGACCAAGATCATCCGCAAGTTTGAACGCGCTCACCCGCCAAAGTTCTGTCAGATGACCGGTGTCGATCATCGTCCAGTCGTGGTTGCTCAAGTGCCGTCCGAGCCGATCGAACGGGATCTCTACCGCGAATTGCTGTCCAGCATGGGCGCGCCGGCTATGGCCGGGGGCACATTGGCCCGCGAGAAAGATGTCTGCCGTTCGCTGCTGCGCACGGTTGGGGCGAAGATGATCATTCTCGACGAGGTGAACGGCATGCTGGCGGGCACCTTCCGACAACAGCGGATTTTCCTCAATGCCATCCGGTTCCTTGCCAACGATCTGCGGGTTCCCCTGGTCTGTGCGGGGACCGACCTTGCCCGCCAGGCACTGCTGACGGATGCGCAATTGGCGGAACGGTTCGAAGCGTTTCACCTCAAGCCTTGGAAGAACGATGCCGGCTTTGCCGGACTTCTGAAAAGCCTCGGACACATCCTCCCGCTGCGCGAGCCGTCCGATCTTATAGGCGCCGCGACCAGGGCGCGGGTCCATGCGCTGACCTCTGGTGTAACGGCGCGCATATTCCGTTTGATCGAGACCGCGGCGGAAGCAGCCGTTCACTCTGGCCGCGAGAGACTCGACGCCCAGAGTTTCGGGGACGATCTGGTGCTTCCGCTGGTGTCAATGACGCAGAGCAATCGCCGTCGGCCGCGCCAAACCTTGCAACCCCAGGCTTCGGCAAGACAGCAGCCATCCGGCTTCCCGTCGCGCCGCGCCCATTCCGAGACGAATTGCACTCCTCCTGGATGGTGCGCGTCGCCGCTCGCTATGGTTTGGAGGTGCCGGAACTGACGGCGTCTCTGGCGGGGCAGGAGGGCAGCCTCCCGGATCTGCGGAAGATCGACGATATAAATCCCGATCCGGGTTTGCTCAGGCTTTGGGCGCGGAGCTGCTGGATCGATCCTGCGCGCCTCGAACGCCTGTCTCTGAAATCCAGATACCCGGAACGTCCGCAGGACTGGTTCGCGGATGGGGCAGGGGGAATAGTACCTGCTTGCCTTGCCTGTTTCGATGCCGATTTGGCAGCAGGGCGCGATGGCCACATGCGGGCGGAATGGCGTCTGGCGGAACGGGTCGTCTGCCCGGCGCACAAAGAAATGCTGCGAGATCGCTGCCCCGACTGTGGATGCCATCTGCGGGTCTCGTTCAGAATGCGCAATGGCCGGTTGCGCCCATTCTGCAGCAAATGCGATGGTCTGCTCACCGGAAGGGGAGAGGAGGCGGCGGTTCGTTCGGCCGCTGAATTCGCCAATGCAGTCCTCGGTTTGCAACGGCAGGCCGGACGGATCGTCAGAGGGGACACGGATCTCCTCGCGCCTCTGGAGCAGGCAATTCGCACATTGTGGGCGCCCCTTGATCGGATGGACGCGGCCCGCCCCGTCTTGGCGCTCTGGTTCGATCAACCCGGATGGCATTGTCCTTTCGAGGTCCGGGCCGTCGTGGGCACCGCCGCGCCGCTCCGACGCTTGCCGGTTCGGTGGCGTGCGCTAACGCTGGTTGTGCTGCAGGATCTGTTCGGAGCTGCGCTTGTTTCAGACGGCACGATGCCGGAGGCGGCCTCAAGGTTGTTCAGGCGCGTCGCGCCAACGCCATATCTGAGCCAGGAGCGAGCGTCAGGGATCAGCAAAGGAATGATCCCCGTTGACCGGGACAGACGAGGAGTCCAGCGATTGAGCAAGAGCACAGTCCACCGATTAAGTGGAAACTTCGAGGGCGAGAGGGCCGATTTCGGTTGAATCCACCCATGAAACTAAAACGACAGGTCATACCGTCGAGCATATCTTCTTTGCGTCCGATAATGCAAGATTATCGGACATGACCGCGAGAACAGCGCAGCGGCGGTTCGGAGGAAATCCCATGGTCAAAAGCGCCGCGCCGCGCTAGCCTTCCGGCATGAGAAAACCCCAGCTTGTCGCACCAGATGTCTCCGTTCCCTT
>JANOBA010000301.1:0-2157 GCA_031411415.1 Novosphingobium sp. | reverse complement strand
CGCGACCTCAAGTATTTCATCGACTACTATGGCTATAGCGCGGAAGAAGCGCTGATCTGCGCCACCCGCAACGGCGGGCAGGCGATGATGTCAGACGGCAATCTTGGCACGCTGGAAGCCGGCAAACTCGCCGACTTGATTCTGGTCAAAGGCGATGTCCTCGCCGATGTTACCATCCTTACCGATCCCGCCCGCATCGCTTTGGTGATGAAGGACGGAGCGGTCCATTCAGAGCAATTTGGCCATTCAAAGCGGAGTTGAAAAGATGAACCTCGAAACCGGCAAGCTTAGCCCCGGGGCCGGCAAGGCCCGCCACCCGGCGCAATCGACGCAGGACATCATCGCCCGCGACAAAGTGAAAGCCCCCGGCTGGGTGGCAAGCGAGAGCTACGAATATCTCGGCAGCGAGGATATCGACACCCAGCGCTATATCGACCCGGCCATCCAGGACGAGGAATTCAAGCGGCTGTGGACCCGCACCTGGCAATGGGCCTGCCGCGAGGAGCATATTCCCGAAGTCGGCGACTATCACGTCTACGAAATCGGCACCTACAGCTTCATCATCACCCGCGTGGGCGAGAACGACATCCGCGCCTATTACAACGCCTGCCTGCATCGCGGCACCAAGCTGCGCGCCAGCGGCACCGAGGGCTGCGCATCTGAGTTCAAGTGCAGCTTCCACGGCTGGAGCTGGAATGTCGATGGCAGCTTCAAGCACCGCCACTGCGACTGGGATTTCGGCCACGCACCGCAAGGAAACCTCCAGCTGCCCGAAGCCCGCGTCGAGTTGTTGGCCGGTTTCGTCTGGATCAACATGGACCCCGACGCGCCGACATTGCGCGACTACATCGGCCCGCAAGCCCTCGCCCATATCGAAGCGTGGAAGCTGGAAGACCGCTATGTCGCCTGCCACGTTTCCAAGCCGATTCCGTGCAACTGGAAGCTCAATATCGAGGCCTTCATGGAGGCCTATCACGTCCCCGACACCCATCCGCAGGTCTCGCCGACCAACGCCGATCTCAACACGCAATACGATGTTTACGGCGAACACGTAGATCGCTTCGTCTCGACGCTCGGTGTGGTCAGCCCGGTGCATGAAGGCAAATACAGCGAGCAGGACGTGCTCGACATGTTTACCGTTGGCGACGCCTCGATCGTCACCGACAAGCCGGTGGTCCCCGAAGGCGAATCCGCACGGCAAATGATGGCCGACATGTTCCGCAAGGGCTTTGAGGAAGCGGCGAACACCAAGCTCGATCACATCTCGGATTCCGAGATTCTCGACTGCTTCAGCTACGGCATTTTCCCCAATTGCTTCCTGTTCCCCGGCATCTCGCTGCCGATGATCTATCGCTTCCGCCCCTCGCCCCGCAACCACCGCGAAAGCATCTACGAAGTGCTGTTCATGCGGCCCAAGCCGCTTGACGGCTCCGTGCCAGAAGCCGCCGATCCGGTGCATCTGACGCATGGGCAATCGTTCGTTGAGGCCGAAGGCATGGACGCCGGGTTTGGCGGCATCCTCGATCAGGATACCGACAACCTCATCCTCCAGCAGGAAGGCCTTGAGGCCTCGGCCAAGCATGGCCTGACGCTCGGTAACTATCAGGAAATACGCGTGCGCCACTTCAATCAGGCCTATGACAAATATATGGCCATGGAACCCTATGCGCCGGACTGGAAGAAGCTCCAGCGCAAGTGACAGCATCACTCGGCGGCCGCACTGTCCTGATTGCCGGCGCTTCGTCAGGCATCGGTGCGCATTTTGCGCGGGCGCTGGCGGCGGCGGGCGCGCGGGTCGTGCTGGGCGCGCGGCGGTTTGACCGGGTTGCGGCGCTAGCCGCAGAGCTGGGCGATAGCGCCATGTCGGCGACGCTTGACGTCACCGACGAAGCTTCAGTCCGCGCCGCCTATGATGCCGCAGAAGCGCGATTTGGCGCGGTGAACGGCGTGGTCGCCAATGCCGGGATCGGCACTGGCGGTCGCGCCACCGACATTCCCGCCGAGGCCTTGCGCGGGGTGACCGACACCAACCTGCTCGGTGCCATGCTGGTCGCGCGCGAAGGGGCCCGGCGGATGATCGCCAGCGGCAGCGCGGCCTGCGAGGACGGGCGCATCGTGCTGATCGGCTCGATCACTGCCGAGCGCGCCGGCATGGGC
>JANOBA010000300.1:0-10981 GCA_031411415.1 Novosphingobium sp. | reverse complement strand
CCCCACTGATCTGATCCGCCCATCTGCAAGCGGCAATCGTGGCGCAGCGCCAGCTCGCGGAAATCGTAGGCCTGAAGAATCATGTAGTTGAATTCGAGGAAAGTCAGCGGCTGCTCGCGCTCCAGCCGCAGTTTGACCGAATCGAAAGTCAGCATGCGGTTGATGGTGAAATGCGGGCCGACATCGCGCAGCAGATCGACATAGGAGAGCTGCGACAGCCAATCGTCGTTATCGACCATGATCGCATCGCTGGGCCCGTCGCCAAAGGTCAGCAGCCGGTCGAAAACCTTGCGGATCGAGGTGATGTTCGCCTGAATATCCGCAGCGGTGAGCATCTTGCGGCTTTCATCCTTGCCCGAAGGATCGCCGACTTTGGTGGTGCCGCCGCCCATCACGACGATCGGCTTGTGCCCAGCCTGTTGCAGGCGGCGCAGCAGCATGATTTGCACAAGTGATCCCACATGCAGCGATGGCGCGGTGGCATCGAAGCCGATATAGCCCGGCACAACCTGCTTTTGCGCCAGGGTATCCAGCCCTGACGCGTCAGTTGTCTGGTGAATGTAGCCGCGCTCATCGAGCAGGCGGAGCAGGGTGGAGTTGTATGTCATGGCGCTCGTCATTTCGGGGCGCACCTAGCATGGAGTGGCGCGGTTGGGAAAGCATGAGCTGATTTGCCATCCAGACACACCAGCGCGTGCGGTCACGTCGGTTATCGCCGAGTGCGAGCAGCAAGGCCAGAAATTGTGGCTCCGCTTCCATGCCAAGCTTGATCTGGACACACTAAGCCTCCCACCACTTGCCGATCCTGTCAGGATGGACGGACTTTGGCAGACGACATGCTTCGAGGCATTTCTTCGCGAAAGAGGCAGCGTTGCCTATCGCGAGTTCAATCTGTCTCCGTCATCTTGCTGGGCCGCTTACAGTTTTTCTGGTTATCGCGCCGGGAAGGCTGATCTGGCATTGGCCGAGGAGCCGGAGATTGGACTGGACGCAAGCCAGGGCCATTTTGCGCTGGAGGCTGACATCCCCCTGCCAGCAGGCTCGCTCGATGTGGCCATCTCCGCCGTCATCGAGGAAGCTGACGGCACCAAGAGCTTTTGGGCACTCTCCCACCCGCCCGGAAAGCCAGATTTCCATGCGCCCTCTTGCTTCGCCCTCACGCTTCCGGCACCGGAAGCGCCATGAAATTTGGCATAGACCGCCTGTTGGCAGACCCATCCCTGCGAGGGCCGCTTGACGGCAAACGCGTCGCGCTGATCGCGCATCCCGCTTCGGTGACGGAAGGCCTTGTCCATTCGCTCGATGCGCTGATTGCCGCTGGGGTGAACGTCACTTCGGCCTTCGGGCCCCAACATGGGCTGAAGGGCGACAAGCAGGATAACATGGTCGAGACCGCCAATGAGGTGGATCCGCAATACCAGATTCCGGTGTTCAGCCTTTACGGCGAGGTGCGGCGTCCTACGGATCAGATGATGGCGACAGCCGATGTCTTCCTGTTCGACCTGCAAGACCTTGGCTGCCGGATCTACACTTTCGTCACCACGCTGCTCTATCTGCTGGAAGCTGCCTCGGGAACCGGCAAGGCAGTCTGGGTGCTTGACCGACCCAATCCAGCCGGACGCCCGGTTGAGGGCACGCTGCTGTTGCCGGGTCAGGAGAGCTTCGTGGGCGCCGGACCCATGCCGATGCGCCACGGTTTGAGCATGGGCGAAATGGGCCGCTGGTTCATCGATCACTTCAAACTCGACGTTGAATACCGGGTTATCGAGATGGCTGGCTGGGAGCCGGAAGGGGCGGGCTTTGGCTGGCCGGAAAGCCGCATCTGGATCAACCCCAGTCCCAACGCCGCCAATCTCAACATGGCGCGCGCCTATGCCGGCACGGTGATGCTCGAAGGCGCGACGCTGAGCGAGGGCAGGGGGACAACGCGGCCGCTCGAAGTGCTTTTCGGTGCGCCCGATCTGGATGCCCGGGCTGTGTTGGCGGAAATGCAGCGCTTTGCGCCGCAGTGGTTGGCAGGCTGCGCGATCCGCGAGTGCTGGTTCACCCCGACTTTTCACAAGCACGCAGGTGCGCTGTGCAGCGGCCTGATGATCCACGCCGAGGGCGCCTTCTACGATCACCGCGCCTTCCGCCCCTGGCGCTTGCAGGCGCTCGCCTTCAAGGCGATCCGGCGCCTGTATCCGGACTATCCGCTCTGGCGCGATTTTGCTTATGAATACGAATTCGAGCGGCTGGCCATCGATGTGATCAACGGCGGGCCGGCGTTGCGCGAATGGGTCGATGATCCGGCTGCCGGTCCCGGTGATCTCGACGCGCTCGCCGGGCGCGATGAGGCCGGATGGCGCGTGGCGATCCGGCCCTATCTGCTCTACTGAGCTATCAGTTGCCCGGCTTGACGTTGATGAACGAGTCGCTGATCTGGCAGGCTGCGGGGCCGAGAATGACCACGAACAGCACTGGCAGAATGAACAGGATCAGCGGCACAGTCATGATCGCCGGCAGTCGCGCGGCCTTTTCTTCGGCGCGCATCATGCGTTCATTGCGGAATTCGGCCGAGAGCACGCGCAGCGCCGAGGCGAGCGGGGTGCCATAGCGCTCGGTCTGGATCATGGTGGTGACCACGCCCTTCACCGATTCGAGATTGACCCGGTAGGCGAGGTTCTCAAAGGCGTGGCGGCGCTCGTGGAGGAACGACAGCTCGATCGAAGTCAGGGCAAATTCGTCGCCAAGTTCGGGATAGGCACGGCCCAGTTCGCGCGCGACGCGGTTGAACGCGGCATCGACGGTGAGGCCGGCTTCGGCGCAGATCACCAGCAAGTCGAGCGCATCGGGCAGGCCCTTGCGGACTGCCACCGTGCGCTTGTTGATGATGTTGCTGAGGTAGATTTCCGGCGCCTTGTAGCCCAGGCCGATTGCAGCGGCGAAGGCCATCACTTTCTTGAATGCGCTCCAATCGGGAACCGCGTTGAACACGAAGATCATCAGGACAACGGCCAGGCCGAGCACGATGGGCAGCACCATGCGGACGAACAGCACAGCGAATGCCAGTTCCTTCTTGCGGATGCCGCCTTGCGCCAGCTTTTGCTGGATCTGCTTGAGCTGGCTGTCCTGCAGCACCTTGAGCGACGACAGCGTTTCGCGCATGCGATCGGTGGCATCGCTCTTGCGCACCAGGCTGGCGCGCTTTTTGGTGCCGCTGGCAACGATGCCAGCCTTAAGCTGCTCTCGCCGCTCATTCAGTGCCTTGACGCGCTTGGCCATCGGATCACGAACCGTGATCGCGGCATAGATTGCCAGCATGACGGCCGCTGCCGCGATGAACGCCAAAGCGGTTCCGACCCAGATAACGTCGAAGCCAAGGAGCGTAGGTCCGGCTGGATTGGTCAACATGATTGCCGCTTTCCCTTGCTCAAATCTCGAAGTTGATCATTTTCGCCATGATGAAGCCGCCGATCGACATCCAGATCATGCCGCCGCCACCTGCCACGATAAGGCGCTGGTCGATGAAGAAGTTTTTCATGTATTCCGGGTTGATCCAGTAAATCATAATGAACACCATGAATGGCAGGGCGCCGATGATATAGGCCGAAGCCTTGGATTCCGAGCTCATTGCCTTGACCTTGAGTTTCATCTGCGCGCGCTTGCGCAGCACATCGGCCAGGTTTGAAAGCGTCTCGGCCAGGTTGCCGCCAGTTTCACGCTGGATGGCCAGCGTGATGCAGAAGAAGTTGAATTCGGGCGTCTGCAGCCGGTCTGCGGTTTCCTGGAGCGCGTCTTCCATGGTGCGACCGATCTTGATGCGCTCGTTCACCATCTTGAATTCCTCGCCCACCGGGCCGGGGACTTCCGTGGAGACAATGCCCAGCGTTTCAGTGACCGGCAGACCCGAGCGGAGCCCGCGCACCAGCAGTTCGATTGCCTCGGGAAACTTGGTGATGAACTTGTTCAGTCGCCGGTTGACGAAATAGCCCACCAACATGTGCGGAAGGCCAGCGCCGATGAACAGGCCGATCGCCAGCGACATCAGCGCCGCTCCGGTCTTGAGATAGATCAGCACCGTAATCGTCAGGATAATGCCCAGCGTGGTGTAGAGGTATTGCGAGATCGTCCAGTTCTTGCCGGTACGGTGCAGCCGCAACAGCAAGGCTTCGACGCGGGAATTGGAGCCGGCGAGCTGGTGCATTTTGGGCTTGCGCGCATCGACTGCCTTGCGCATCTGGGCCTCGACTTTGTCGACTGCACTTTCCGAATGGCGATAGCGCAGCGCCTGCAAGCGGCGCGCGCTCTCTTTGTCAGGTGAGGGGCCTGAGAAAGCCATCCAGCCGAGCACCATGACCGCCATCAGGCCAGCCGAGAACAGCAGCAGTTGAAGAATGCTCATCGCCGTTGCGTGCCTTCCAATTCGACTCTTGCGGGTCTGATGTCCGAAGCTGCCGGACGCCTCGTCACCTTAATCTGCCTGTGCGCCGACCGGGGTTGGCACCTTGGTTTTCTTGTTTGACAGCATCGACTTAAGATCGAGCTTGCCGAGCAGTGATTTCTTCGCCGGCTTGAGAGTTGCATGATCGTCGCTGTCCGAAGCGCCGATCACCGCATTGGCGATCTCGCGCATCGCGCCGCCGGCCTTGCTCATGCGGTTTGCTTCGGCAAAGGTCTGGCCCAGCTTGGCTGCATTGATCCCGGCCTTCAGGTCATAAGGCACGGTGAAGTTGATCTTGCGTTCGATCGATGCTTCGAAATCGGCTTTGCTGATCTCGGCAACACCCGCCTGAACTTTGTTGGCCGTCACCAGCACTTTGACATGGCTGGCGTTGGTCTTGAGCCAGGAAAGCAGCCGGATCGCGTCGCGTGCGGATGCCAGCGTCATTTCCGTCGCCAGCACCACAACGTTCACCTCGGTGAGCAAGTGCGGGAAATTGATCAGCATGTTGCGCGGCAGATCGATCACGGTCATTTCGAAGGCCTGGCGGAATTCCTCCTCCAGCTGAACGAAAGCCGAGCCGTCGGTCAGCAGCGGCGCGTTGATCGGCGCCTCGGCGGACAGGATCGCGAGGTGATCGTTGGCGCGGATCATGGCGCGTTCGATGAACAGTCCGTCGATGCGGCTGGGGTTTTCGATTGCGTCGGTCAGGCCTCGGCCCGGCTCGAGATCAAGTGACAGCGCGCCAGTGCCGAAATGGATATCGAGGTCGAGCAGTGCGGTTGGCAGCTTGTGCTCGGCGCTGAACAGCCAGGCCAGCGAGGTCGCCAGCGTTGATGCGCCGACTCCGCCGCGCGTGCCAATCACCGCGGTCGAGATGTGGGTCTTGCCGGCGTTGCTGTCATTGTGCTTGGGCGAGGAAAAGATTGCCTGCGCATTGACCAGCGCATCGCGGATCTGCCCTGGCGAAAGCGGCTTCAGCAGATAGTCGTGGATGCCGCTCGAGAGCAAATCGCGATAGAGCCGCACGTCGTTGACCTGGCCGATGGCGATCACCACCGTGCCCGGCTCGCAGACTTCGGCCAGCGCGTTGATGTCGTTGAGCGGATCGCCGCTTTCCGACAGATCGACCATCAGGATGTTCGGGCTCGCAGTGATCGAGAGCGACTGGACTGCATTGCGCAGGCCGCCCTTGTTGCACTTTTCGGGCGCCCAGCCCATTTCGATGATAACGGGCCGCAGCACGTCGAGCGAGTTTTCGTCGCAGATGAACGACGCGAATGCGTCGCGGTTGCCTTGCGAACCGGATTTCCAGGGTGCATTCATGGCTTACTTCTCGCTCGAAGAGGTTGCTTTGAGGCCTTCACTGCCGGTCGGCTTCATTTCGCGAAGGGTGTCGATAGCCTTGGTCGAGCGCGAGACGACGGTGTTGCCCTGGCTCGTATCGCCCCGGATAAGGTGTTCGGGATCGGCGACCATTGCGGCCAGATTGCTGTTGCTCGCGCAGCCATAGTTGCTGCTGGTGGCATTTTTCAGATTGACGTCTGAATTGGCCGACCAGTCCGGGCAGCCCGGGACATGTGCCTTCGAACGGCTGACCACAACGCGCACCGTGCCGGCGTTGACATAGCCCGGCGTTATCGGCGCTTCGGTGCCCAGCAGCAGGCCAAAGCGCGCCGCCGTCGCTTCGATTGCGCTGCGGGTTGCGCTGCTCTGCAACGGATCGTCGAGCATCACCCGGTCGCCATAACGAAGGCCCATCGCCTCGAACCAGCCGGTCAGCCGCTGCTGTTCGGAATAGTTCAGGCCGCCAGGGCCTGAAGTCAGGTCGATGGTATAAAGCGAGCGCTGTACCACCGGCTGATGCAGGCTTTCAAGGCTGCGGTTGCCCGGCATACCGCCGCAACCGGCAGTCAGGAGGCCCAGCGAGAGAGCAAGCGCGGCACCGGCCAGGCGGGGCGCGAAAGTGAAGGGGTTCTTGGTCATGATCTTGGTCTCTCTCACTTCAGATTGAAGCCAGGGGCGGGTGCATTGCCGGCGGCGGTGCTGCGCGATGCCGGACGGCTTTCGCTGCGGGGCTTGTTGCCGGAATTCTCCGGTGCGGCGATGCTGACCTGCGGGTTGGTGGGCACGGTCTGATCGGCGTGGGGCATCGGGCGCACAGCGCCAGACTTGCCGTCCGAACCCATGTTGCCCAGCAAGCGCTGAATTTCCTGCGGGCTCTGGTAGCCATCGGTCGGCAGCACGATGTCATTCGCGTTGACCGGCGTGACCAGATACGGCGTGACGATGATTACCAGTTCGGTCTCGCCGCGCCGGAAGTTGGTCGAGCGGAACAACGTGCCCAGGATGGGAATGTCGCCCGCACCCGGGGTTTTGTCGATCGTGTTCTGCGCGCTGTTGCTCATCAGGCCGGCGATCATGAAGCTCTGGCCCGAGCCGAGCTCGACCGTGGTTTCCGCGCGGCGGATGGTCAGCGCCGGAACCTGGAAACCGTTGAGCTGGACTGCGCCCTGGCTCGAAAGCTCGGACACTTCCGGACGCACCCGGATCGAGATACGGCCATTGGCCAGCACCGTCGGGGTATAGGACAGGCTGACGCCGAAGCGCTTGTATTCGATCGAAGTGGCGCCAAGGCCCTGGCTGATCGGGATGGGATATTCGCCGCCCGCCAGGAAGTCTGCGGTTTCGCCCGAAAGCGCGGTGAGGTTGGGCTGCGACAATGTGGTCACCAGTCCGATGCGTTCCGCCATGTCGAAGCTGGCTGCGACGTTCATGCCGAACAGGCGCCCCGCTAGGCTGATCGCCGTTTGGCCGACATTGTTGGTTGCCGGGGTGAACAGCGAGCCGCCGACGACGTATTTGCCGCTGACCGGATCGAAGGGCAGGCTGAGGGAGCCGGCGGGCAGGCCAAGCGCGGCCGATGCATCAAGCACGGGCAGGCCGTTGGTGCTGACACCGCTGATGGTGCCCGGCGTATTGGCGAAAGTTCCCCCGCCGTTGCCGCGCGAAACCCCGAACATCATGCCGCCCTGATTGTCACGCGAAGTGAGGTTGGAACTGATTTCGCGCACCAGACTGCGGCTGACTTCGGCAAACCGGACCTGCAGGTTGACCTGCAAGGGCGTTGCCATCTTCAGCCGGCTGATCACGTTGTTCGGCGTGGCGCCGCTGCCTTTGCCGACAAAAGCCTCGACTAGTCGCTGAGCTTCGGCGGCATCGTCGGGCGAGGCCACTGTCCCGGTGAGCAGGAAGGTGTTTGAACCAATGGTCGAGACGGCGACCTTGGCATCGGGCATGGCCAGCTTGAGCATCTGATCGACGCTCTCGAGGTTTGATCCGACGCGCACGTTGGCAGACCAGATCGTCTGTCCGGCCGCGTTGCTGGCATAGACCGTGGTCTCCCCGCCCTGCTTGCCGAAGATATAGAGCTGGCGCTGCGACTTGATCTGCACGTCGGCGACCTGATCGTTGGCGACGAAAACATCGGCCATGGCACCGGGAATGCTGATCAACTGGCCGCGGCCGATTGACAGGACAATGTCATTGGCGGGGCGCGAGACTGACTGGGCATGGGCCGGACTGGCGAGCGCCAGCGGAGCCCCTGCGCAGGCGGCTGCCAGAAGGGAAAGAGTAATGCGGCGTTTCATGGCTGTGCCTCTGGCGTTAGCAATGGCGAAGGTGCGAAATGGGGGCGTCATGTTACTTGCTCCCCACTTGTTCTTCGGTGGTGGTCTTGCCCCGGGTAACGCGGACAACGGGTCCGGCGGGGCGATATTCGCCAGCGCGCGGCGAGGCCCCGGCGGGAAGTGCGGCGCCCATGGCACCCGCAGCGCCCATCATCGGGCCACCGGCAAATCCGCCGCCGGCTCTCGGCGCGGTGCCGCCGGTGCGGCGCTGGAAGCGCGAGACATCGCCGCCGGTGACGAACGAGGTCGCCCCTTCGATCGGCTGGCTCAGCGCTTTGTTGAGGATGCGATCCTCTTCGGCTTTCGTTGCGCCTTCGGGCAGCTTGACCGAGCCGGTGGCGATGGCTTTTTCCAGTTCGGTCTGGTTGTCGGCAATCGAGCGCAGCGAAAGGTTGAGCGTGCCGATGGTATCGGCAACCGCGATCTTTTCGCCGATGCGCGGGGTCACTTCCAGCGTGATGGTGCGTGCCGAGCGGACCACAGTCTTGCCGTTTTCTGTCTCGGTTTCGGTCGATTGGTCGGTGGCGAGCACGCGCAGGTTGCGCAGGATCGTCTCGGCGGCCTTCAACGATTCGCCCTGATCCTGGGCCTTGACGGTTTGCGTCAGCACCAGATCAACCCGGTCGCCCGGGAAGATGAAGCCGGCCACACCGGTCTTTTGGCTGACGGTAATTGTGACTGCGCGCATGCCGGGACTGAGCGCTGCTGCAAGGAAGCCACGGTCGCCCGGCGCGACCAGCGCGCCCTGGGTGATTGGCTGGCCTGCCGTGATCGGGAAGCGAACGACAGTACCAATCAACTTGGTCATGTCGGCCTCACCTTCAAGGAAATAGGCGTCCTGCACCATTTCCTTGGGCCAAGGCTGAAACGAGATCGAGTCTGCCGTGATGATCGTGCCCATCGGCAGCGCGCGCTGCGCCACCAATGCCTTGGGGCCTTGCGGGACCGCCTGGACGGCTTCGGCCTGCGGTGCCGCAGATCCGGCAATCAGGCTTCGTGCGGCGAGCGCCGTGCCGATCGCAATGACCAGCGCCCCCAACAGCAGCATCAGCTTCTTCTTATCCATGGCTGTACAAGCCCCCTAGAGAATACCCCGAAATCAAATCCTGAATTCGGCTAAATTGGTTAAGATCGAGTTTACCCCGTCAACATGGCGGGCGAAAACGCAGGAAAATATTCAGTTGCGATGACCCAGAGCCCGGCAAACGAGATTGCGATCCCGTAAGGCACAGTAACACGGCCCTTGCGGCGGCGGCCAAAATGCCAGGCAGCGGCCACCAAAGTCAGCAGGCCGCCAAGCACCGACATGATCACCAGTAGCTTGACGAAACTGATGGGATCGATCCACAGCGCCAGTGCGGTCAGTAACTTGACGTCGCCCCCGCCCATCACACCCAAGGCGAACAGGCCCGCCAATACGGCAAACAGGCTGATTGCAATGGCGAGGTGGAATGCGACATCGACCCAGGTCTGCTCGCTTGCCAGCCAGAACAGCGGCGCGGTGACGGCGATGGCGAGGTTGAGCCAGTTATCGATCTGGCGTCTGCGCAGATCAGTGATTGCCGCAGTCAGCAACGCGATTGCCAATGCTGCCAGCAATACGTATGAAAAAATTCCGCCCTGCATCAAAGCCCCCTGGCATGGTGGGGCTGGTGTAACGGGCAGGGCTTACCAAAAAGTAACCAACTCATTCAGGCCGGAATTTACTACTTGAACGCCAGCGACAGCAGCGCAATTTCCCGTAACGACCCCCGTGTTGATCGGCGCATAATTCCCGCAGAAGCGGTCGAAACCCGCTGGCGTGCGGCGGATGGCTATTCGCTGCGGCGGATTGACTGGCCGATCCCTCAGGGGGCTTGCCGGGGTTCGATCCTGTTTATGCCGGGGCGCGGTGATGCTTATGAAAAATATCTCGAGACGCTTGATGGCTGGCACCGACAGGGCTGGCGCGTGACCGCCGCAGATTGGCGCGGGCAGGCAGGATCAGGGCGGCTGGGCAAGGATACAGTCACCGGGCACGTCGATGACTTCGGCATCTGGATCGATGATCTGGCGACCTTTTGGCAGCAATGGCGTCAGTCGACCCCAGCACCCCACGTGCTGATCGGCCATTCGATGGGCGGACACCTGGTGCTTCGCGCGCTTGCCGAACACCGGGTCGATCCCGATGCGGCGGTTCTGGTTGCGCCAATGGTTGATTTCCTGCGCCACGGGGTTCCGGCATCGCTGATGCATTTTGCAGCGCGGATCATGGCGCGGCTGGGCGACCGGCGCCGCCCGGCGTGGAAGTGGGGCGAAAAGCCTGCTGTCCTGCCGGTTGACCGGATTAATCTCCTGACCAGCGATACCGAGCGCTATGCCGATGAAGTGTGGTGGCGCGATGCGCGGCCAGAGATTGCCATGGGACCAGGCAGCTGGGGCTGGGTGGTCGCGGCCTATGCTTCAGTGCGTGGGCTGCTGCGACCGGGCGTGCTGGAACAGGTCAAGACTCCAGTCCTGCTCCTGTCGGCAGAACGCGATCGGCTAGTTGAACCACGCGCGATCGAGAAAGCAGCGCTTCGCCTGCCGCGCGGCGACCTGGTACGTTTTGGCCCCGAGGCACGGCATGAGTTGCTGCGCGAGACTGATAAATTTCGCGACCGGGCACTTGCCGCAATTGACGATTTTCTTGGGCGCAACGCGCGCATGCGAGACTAGGTCATCATGGCGCGGCGATACGATATAGCGATTGTCGGCGCGGGCATGGCGGGCGCGTCGCTTGCTGCGGCGCTTGCGGCCAAGATGCGTGTTTTGCTGGTCGAGGCCGAAGATCAGCCCGGTTATCACGCGACTGGGCGGTCTGCGGCATTCTGGCATGAAAGCTATGGCG
>JANOBA010000299.1:0-48302 GCA_031411415.1 Novosphingobium sp. | reverse complement strand
GCGCAGCAGATACGGCTGATAGTCGTTCATGATGTCGCAGTAGAAAGTGCAGCCCTGCTCGGCGAGGATGTCCGCCGTCTGCATCGTCCCGCGCAGGCTTGACGAGAGCCAGCCCTTTGACTTGCGCCCGGTGAACTTCTCGAACTGTTCGAGCGAGCGCAGGATAATGTCGCGTTCCGCCGCCGGATCATGCGCAAAGCTGGAGAGCAGCTCGCCCTGTTCCCAATTGTGCGTCAGCAGCTCCCAGCCGCGTTCCAGCACCGCATCGGTCATCGCCCCACGCCGCTCGAAAGTGATCGCATTGGTCGTGCAGCTGGCCTTGACACCCAGCTTGTCGAACAGCTCGAACAGCCGCCAGATGCCCACCCGCTGGCCATATTCGCGCCAGGTGAAGTTGGGAAAGTCGGGGGTGTTGCCGGGCAGTACATCGGGCAGAATCGCCGGGCCGCCCGCGTAATAGGGCTTGTCTGTATCCTTGGTCAGATCCCAGGTTTCGAGGTTGAATGTCAGGATCAGCGCGACGCGCGCGCCATTCGGCCAGCGCAGCGGCTGGCGTTGGGGCAGGGGGATATAGTCGTATTCCATAGCAAAACCTGTTGTTGGCCGTCAGGCGGCGTCGATGATTTCAAGGGCGACCCGTTCGGCGGATTCCAGTGCGCCTTCCAGCCCGCGCGCGCCGGTGGCGGTGTGTTCGCCGCAGAAGTGAAGGCGGCCCGCCGGTTTCGCCATTTCACCCACGAATCGGGAGACGTGGCCGGGACCGAAATAGGCCCAGTCGCCGGCGTTGAAGCGCTCGTCCATCCAGCTGAAATAGGCCGCGCCGCGCAATTTGCCCTTGGTGGCCGGGCGCATCGCTTCGATCTCCGCAATGATCGCCGCCGTAGCCGCCTCGCGTCCCAGCCGGTCCCAGTAATTTGCCAGTGGCCCGCGCGCCTGCACGACGAAGCCGGTGATTTCCTCGGGCGAAGCGCCAAAGCGCTGGGGCATGACATTGCCGGCCACGCCATTGGTCCACATGCCCGGCGCCAGCCCATCTTCTTCCCAGAACGGCGCGGTCGCGGTGAGGAAGGCCATCGACAATTGTTGGTAGGGTAATTGGGCTACCGCTTCGGCCTGTGGCCCCGCAAGCCCGGGCAACACATGCACACTCCGCAGGGTCGAAAACGGCATGGAGGAGACCACCCGCTTCGCCTCGCACGCAGATCCGTCGCGGCAATGCACCCGCGCGCTTGCTGCCCCGACATCGATGGCGACCACTTCCTTGCCAAGGATCACATCGCCTTTGAGCAGCTTCGCCATCGCCATTGGCAGATGAATGTTGCCGCCCTTCACCGCCAGCGAGCGCGGCCCGGCGGCGAACTGCGCCTTGACGAAGCCATCATTGAATTCGAGCATCAGCGCCGAAACATCCCAGGCATTTGTGCCGTAATAGGGCGAGACATCGTTGGCGAGGTGGATCGCGGCGTCCGAGAGGCCTTGTGCCTTGAGGAATTCATAGAGCGAAATATCGAGCGCCGCATTGGCTGGGTCATTCCACGCTGACCAGTCTTTCAACGGGTTGCGTTCGGACAATAGCTTGAACACCAGTTCGGCGGGCATCACTGCCTTCATCGCGTCGGGGAAGGGATTGCCGGGATGGCGCGCCCATTCCTCGCGGGTCAGCGGCTTGCCGTCGAGCCACAGCATCGGCGGCTTGCCAAGCCGATAGCGCGCGCCGACTTCGACCAGTTCCACGCCTGCGCGCTGCGCCGCGTCGATGCCCCGGCCATAGCCATCGGCCATCGAATTGAAGCCCATTTCGGGATAGCCCGGCTGATCGAGCAGAGTGACGATCCGCCCGCCGACGCGTTCCCGGCCTTCGAGCACCGCGACTTTGAGGCCCTGCTGTTCGAGCATCCAGGCGGTTTGCAGGCCGGATATGCCTGCGCCCAATACCAACACGTCAAGCATGGCTGGCGGTTTGCGAGTTGCGGCGGCAAGCGACCCAGCCAGCGCAGCTGCGCCCAGCCCAGCTGCCCCCAAAGTGAAGCTTCGCCTGTCGAACGCCATAGAGCGGACCTCCAGTATGCTCCCCTGCGGAGCCGCGGTCATGGTGAACGCGATGACCAAACGCCACAAGTGGCTGGCCGGGTCGATTCGGCCACGGCTTGCTCACCACCAGTCGGATATACCGCCGGGCCTTCCGATCATGCGGAAATTCGCCGATAGTCAGGGCGCGTGAACGACGAACCTGAAAGGCGGCGGCCCATGGCACATGTACTGTCCCGGATGACGGCCCTCGTGCTGGCTCTCTGCACCATGCCCGCATCGTTGACGGCCCAGCCAATTGCGATGACCAATGCCTGCCCGCAGGCCGAATGCCCGCGCCTGACCGTGGCGCAGCTTCGCGCCCGCTATGCCGACCGCCAGAGCCGCTACATGACCATTGCCGGGGTCGAGGTGCACTACAAGGACGAGGGGCCGCGGGGCAAAGGAACCCCGGTCCTGTTCATGGTCCACGGTTCGCAAAGCTCGGTGCGCACATGGGACCGCATTACCCAGCTGCTCAAGCCGCACTACCGGATCATCCGCTATGATATTCCGGGCTATGGCCTCTCCGGCCCGGCGACCGATGAAGCGGCTGCCAACGTCCAGCCGGTCGACATCGCCGAGGAACTGCTCACCCGGCTTGGCGTCACCAAAGTTACGTTCGTGGGCGTCTCCAGCGGCGGCACGATGGGGATGTATCTCGCCGCCAAGCGCCCCGATATGGTCGAGCGGCTGATCCTGTCGAACACGCCAAGCGACCCGGTCAAATACGATCATCTCGTTCAGCCGCAGAGCTTCCTCAATGCGCAGGCGCGGACCCAGCGCACCGGCTATCAGGACCTGACGTTCTGGGACGAATACCTCGCCTATTTCGCCGGCGATGCGGCGCGGATATCTGCGCGGACCCGCGCCGAGTATTACGATTTCAACCGCCGCACGGTCGAGAAGTATCCCATCGCTTTGGTCGCGCGGATCGGCGACGGGCGGCAGGCGGCGACCGAAATGGCCAAAGTGCGCGCGCCCACCCTGCTGATCTGGGGCACGGCGGACCACTTGCTGCCCGAAAGCGCGGCCAATGCCATTGCGCGCTATCTTGCCAATGCGCAGATTTCCCGGCTGCTGATGCCCGATGTCGGCCACTATCCACCGCTCGAAGTGCCAGACCGCTTCGCGCGGGCGATTGCGGACTATGTCGAAGTTGTCGTCCCCTCGCGATTAGCCAAGAATCCATGACCGCGCCGCGCACACTCTATGACAAGCTGTGGGACAGCCACGTGGTCGCCGATCTGGCGGGCGGCGAGGCGCTGCTCTATATCGACCGGCATATCCTGCACGAGGTGAGCAGCCCGCAAAGCTTCGTCGCTTTGCGCGAGGCCGGGCGGCAGGTCCGCCGGCCAGAGGCGCATCTTGCCGTCGCCGACCATGCGGTGCCAACGCGCGCGCGGGGTGAAATCGCCGATCCGCTGGCGCGGGCGCAAGTCGCCGAGCTGGAAGCCAATGTCGCCGAATTCGGCCTGCCCTATGCGGCGCTGGATGGTGCGGATCAGGGCATCGTTCATGTTATCGGGCCGGAGCGCGGCTTCACTCTGCCGGGCACCACCATCGTCTGCGGCGACAGCCACACCACCACGCACGGCGCATTTGGTGCGCTGGCTTTCGGCATCGGTGCGAGCGAGCAGGCGACTGTCATGGCGACGCAATGCCTGCGTCAGGCTCGCGCCAAGACAATGAATGTGGAGCTGACGGGCGCGCTGCACCCGCTGGTCGGCGCGAAGGACATCGCACTCGCCCTGATCGCGCAGATCGGCGGCAATGGCGCGGCGGGCTATGCGGTGGAATATACCGGGCCGGCGGTCGCGGCGATGAGCATGGCGGCGCGGATGACGCTGTGCAACATGACTATTGAAGCGGGCAGCCGCATCGGTCTGGTCGCACCGGATGAAACGACGTTTGCCTATGTCAAAGGCCGCCCGATGGCCCCGAAAGGCGCGCATTGGGATGCTGCTTTGGGCTATTGGCGCGGGCTTGCCAGCGATTCTGGCGCGCATTGGGACAAGGTCGTCACGCTCGATCTCACCGCAATAGAACCACAGGCCAGTTGGGGGACCAGCCCCGGCCAGACCTTGCCGATCTCGGCGCGGCTGCCTGATCCAGCGAATATCATTGATCCCGTAGAACGCCGCGAGACTGAAAAGGCGCTGGCATACATGGGCCTGATCGGTGGCGCGCCGCTGGCCGGGACGGTGATCACCCATGCCTTCATTGGCAGCTGCACCAATGGCCGGATAGAGGACTTGCGCGCGGCGGCGGAAATTGCCCGCGGGCGAAAGGTTTCGCACGGTATCAAAGCGATTGTCGTTCCCGGTTCCGCCGCAACCCGCGCGCAGGCGGAGGCGGAAGGGCTGGACCGGGTGTTCTGCGCCGCTGGCTTCGAATGGCGTTTTGCGGGCTGTTCGATGTGCGTGGCGATGAATGATGACCGGCTGACCCCGGGCGATCGCTGTGCCAGCACCTCCAATCGCAATTTTGAGGGGCGCCAGGGCCCCGGCGGGCGTACCCACCTGATGAGCCCAGCCATGGCCGCGGCGGCAGCGATTGCGGGCTGCCTCGCCGATGTTCGGGATTATGCGCCGTGAAGCTGCAACCTTTCATCCGGATCGCAGGCCATGCCGCCGCGCTGGCGGAAGACAACATCGACACGGACATCATCTTCCCGGCGCGGTTTTTGCTGCTGACCACGCGCGAGGGACTTGGCGCCCACGCATTCCATGATCGCCGCTATCTTGCCGATGGCAGCGAAATCGCCGACTTCGTGCTCAACCGCGAACCGTTCCGTGAGGCGCAGGTCCTGGTCGCGGGCGCCAATTTCGGTTCGGGATCGAGCCGCGAGCAGGCGGTCTGGGCCTTGCTGGATTTTGGCATCCGCGCGGTGATCGCGCCCGGCTTCGGCGAGATTTTCCATGCCAATTGTATGCGCAACGGCGTGCTGCCGCTGACTTTCGATGCGGAGGTCTGCGCTGGCCTGTCAGCTGCTGCGGAGGCCGGAAAGGCTTTTGCCATCAATCTTGAGGCTCAGCATGTCACTGTCGAAGGCATGGCGCCGCTTGGCTTCACTTTGCCGCCCGAACGCCGCGAGGCGATGCTTAATGGCTGGGACGAGACCGACCAGATCGTGGGCAGTTTCGGCGAACAGATTGCCGCTTTCGAAACAGTGCAGCGCCGCAGCCAGTCGTGGCTTTACCCTGAGGACACCAAGCAATGAGCGACGACGACCTGCTGGCCAACTACCAGCGCGCTTATAACACCCGCGTCGGCTTCGGTTCGCGGCCGGCGCTGATCCTGATCGACTTCTGCCAGGCCTATTTCGATCCGGTCTGTGATCTTTATGCCGATGTCGAGGATGCGATTGCCTCGGCGTTGCGGGTCCGCAGTGCAGCGCGCGCGGTGGGGGTTCCGGTGGTGCTCACGAACGTCGTCTATCACCCAAGCGCTATCGACGGCGGCCGCTTTTTCGAGAAAGCTACGCCGCTGAAGAACTTCCTCAAGGGCAGTCCGATGGGCGCGTTCGGCCCGGGCCTCGTGCCGTTCGAGGATGAACTGGTGGTCTCCAAACAGTATCCCAGCGCCTTTTTCGGCACCTCGCTCGCCTCGACGCTGACTGCTGCCGGGATCGATTCGGTGTTGCTGACGGGCCTGACGACCAGCGGCTGCGTCCGCGCGACCTGCATCGATGCGATGTCACACGGCTTCCGCACCGCCGTCGTCGCCGAAGCCTGCGGGGATCGCCACGCCGCGCCGCACGAGGCCAACCTGTTCGACATGAACGCGAAATATGCCGATGTGGTGAGCGAGGACGAGGTGCTGGCATTCCTCGCCGGGCTCAAGCTCTAAACCAGCTCCAGCGCTTCCAGCCGCGCGCCCCATGAGGTCAGCACGGATCCGGCGCGGACCTGCCCATGCGGCGCCCAGTCAAATTCGGCGATTGCGGACACTGCGCAGCCGACTGCGCCAGCCCGTGAGAGGAATGCCTCTGCATCGCGAACCGGAAACCGCAGCGCTGCCCAGCCGCGATCGGGCGGCGCTCCGGCGGAAAGGTCGAGCCCGCCACAATCGAAGGCAATGATCTCGACCGAACCTTCCATCCGCCCCTGCGCCTGGTAGATGCCCACTTTCGCCTTGATCGTGGGGGCAAGGCCGAGCGGCAGGCCCATGCAGTTGCGGCCATTCTCGTGCACCAGGTCGCTCTCCTGAACCGCCTGCCAGCCCAGCACATCGCGATAGAAGACGCGGGCGGCGGTGAAATCGGGCACGATCTGGGTTGAGTTGAACGCCCACGAAGCCGGCCCCGCGACGCCTTCATAGCCGACCAGCGGCGGGCTGACGCGTTCCATCAGGGCGATTGCGAGCCCATCGGCGTCATATTCCACCACCTCGCGCACCGAGAGCGGGCCGAAGTCCCAATCGGTAATCGGCGCTGGCGAGAGAAATCCCGAAAGGCCCAGCGCGCGGTGAAGCCCGGCGATGCCCGACAGTGCGCGGATGTTGATATCGAAGATGCCGCCCGGATCCCAGGCCTGCGCCCCATCGCGCATGCGTCCGCCCGGTGGGCCGTCAAAGGCGATCAGGCGGATATCACCGCGGCCGGAATCGGGGTGCCCAATCAGCACTTCCTGAGCAGTAAAGCCGCTGCCAATCTGCCACAAGGATAGGGCCGCAACCGGCACGTTTCCGCGATACTTCTCGATGAAGCCAAGCGCATCGCAAAGCCTGCTTGCAGCTGAGGCGGCATCAACAACGATGCCGACGGCCTCCTGGAATCCATTGTCTCTCGCGATCATGCTGGCAGTCTGCCACGCTGGTGGTGCACGGCAAAGGCGGCTGGCGATTGATCCGCGCATCGGACAGGCCACTGACGCCCGCATTCCGGCTTCCGTCCGGTGCCGACGAATCCGACAGGCGAACAAAAGGCCGCACTTCAGTTCAATTCGGGGAGCAGAAGTTAGAGTTTAACTATCGATCGCAAGTTACACAATTGCGACTGTCAATCCAGGTGTGGGTGCTTGTCACAAGTCCATCAGGGGGAAATCATGAATAAGACTTTGTTCAATAGCCGGCTCACTGCGTCGATGTCGTTCATCGCGCTAGCCACTACGATCGCCTTTTCGCAGCCAGCATTCGCCCAGGCAGCAGAGGGGGCTGATGAAGCAGATTATGGCACCGCCATTGTCGTAACGGCGCGCAAGCGCGAGGAAGACCTGCTCGAAGTTCCGCTGACCGTTACCGCGATCACTGCCGAGGCGCTTGCTGTGCGCGGCGTTGCCACGATGCAGGACGTTGCTTCTTCGACCCCCGGCATCAACATCAACGACAGCTCGTCCGGCCACGCCGACCGCGGCTTCCAGCAGATCGTGCTGCGCGGCTTCACCCCGGTGACAACGCTGGCGACGACAACCTCGCTGTTCATCGATGGCGTCGTCGTGTCCTCGCCTTCGGCTTTCACTTCGATCAGCAGCCCGGAGCGGATCGAAATCCTCAAGGGCCCGCAGAGCGCGTTCTTTGGCCGCAACACCTTTGCCGGCGCGATCAACGTGGTGAACAAGACCCCCGGCAATGATTGGCACGGTTCGGTGTCTGGCATGACGGGCACGCATGAGAACTTCAGGGCGCACGGCGATGTCGAAGGCCCGCTGATTCCCGATTATCTGAGCTTCCGCGCATCGGTCGACTATTTCACCAAGGCCGGATCGTGGCGCAATGCCGCCGATGGCCGCACGTTGGGCGATCAGTCGACGCTTTCGGGCACCGCGTTGGTGGTGTTCAAGCCGACTGACCGGATCACGATCAAGGGCTTTGCCCTGCTTTCGCGCGACCGTGATGGCGCGCCGGCCAATGCGCGTCTCGTCGTTCAGGACGTGAAGGACGCGGCAGGCAATGTCATCCTGAAGGGGCAGGCGAATTGCAGCTTCCAGGGTGATACCAGCGGCGTCGCCGGGATTGCCGGAACGACGGTGACCAACCCCTATATCTGCGGCACGGTGCCCAGCCTGATCAATCCGATCTCCGCCAATGCCAGCGACGATGCGATCACCCGGAATTTCCTCTATTTCGCGCCAAATCGCCGCTTGGTTCAGCCCGAAGACGGCGTCCAGGGCTATGGCCTGCACCGGCAATACCGGCACTATCACGTTACCGCCGATATTGAACTGAACGACGCGCTGACTGCTTCGTTCCTTGCCGGCTGGGGCCGGGAACACTGGAACACGATGGTCGATCTCGACGGCTTCGACGGCAGCAAGCTGACCGTTGGTTCGCCGGGCGTGGCGGCGACTAGCCCGCGCGGCTTTTATGACTTCCCCTTCCTGGTCGAGCGCCGGACTCGCGATTCTTCGCTGGAAGCGCGCCTGTCGTATGAAGCCGACCGCATTCATGCGGTGGCGGGTTTCAGCTACCTCGATGCCATCGTCCAGTCCGGACAGCGCGGTTCGACCACACCACTGGTCGAAGGCAATGCCTTCCCGGCCACGGCCACTTCGCCGGGCGGGGTCAGCCAGAACAAAACCTATGGCGCCTTCTTCGGCCTGACTTATGATGCCACCGATGCGCTGTCGATCAGCGTCGAGGGCCGCTATCAGTCGGACAAGATCATCGCTTATGCGCCGCCGATCGGGATTGTCATTCCCAGCAGCGCTCTCATCGCCGCCGGAACCTATGCACCCAATTCGGTGCTGGCGCAGGCAACCTATAAGAACTTCACCCCGCGCGTGATTGTCAACTACGACATAACGCCGGACATGATGGTCTATGCCTCGTGGTCGAAGGGCGTGAACCCTTCGCAGTTCAACACCTCGATCCTGACCTCCAGCGACCTGATCCAGACCCAGGCCGCGCAGGCCGGCGTGACAGTGGCGGTCGAGCCTGAAAAGCTGACCAACTACGAAATCGGCATCAAGGGCAAGGCACTGAACGGCGCGCTGCGCTTTTCACTGTCGGCCTATTATGCCCAGTGGCGCAATCAGATCAACGCGGTCAGCTTCGTGGTTCCTACCACGCCGGTGCCGACCCTGGCTTCGGGTGTGCAGAACTCAGGCTCGCTTGATCTCAAGGGCATCGAGTTCGAGACGTCCTGGCGGGTGAGCGATGCATTCTCGATCGATCTTGCCGGTGCGCTCAACGACACCAGCTTCAAGCAGTTCAAGAACCGGGCGCTGAGCCAGCTTACCGGGATATATGACTTCACCGGCAAGGAAATGCCCTATTCCTCGAAGTATTCCTTCAATCTTGGTGCTCAGGTCGGCACCGAAATCAGCGGCTGGGATGATGGCAAATGGTTTGCCCGTGCTGACTGGTCCTACAAGTCCGGTACATGGTCTGGCCAGGCCAACACCACCAAGTCACGTGCGCGCAATGTGGTCAATGTGCGGGCCGGTATCACAAGGGGTGCACTGTCGCTTGAGGCCTTTGTCAACAACCTGTTCAACGACACCAACTTCACCAGCCTGGTCGATAACACCCTGTTCGATCCTTCGCTGCCGGGAGGCACAAAGGCCAATGGCGCTCTGTTTGTCAATCTGCCGGACAAGCGCACCGCTGGCATCCAGATGAAGGTCAGGTTCTGATCGGCTGATTGCAGCAATTCGTTACGAAACGGCCGCAGGAAACTGCGGCCGTTTTCATATGTGGCCCTGATCAATGCTGCGGCAGGGCGGCGCGGTTGTCCTCAAAGAGGCGGGTCGATGGCCTCGGCGGAGTTGGCCCGGATCGCAGCGCGCACCCGGTCGATCAACTCGATGACGCCGGCGGCTTCGGCTCCGCCAGCGCTGCGATGCGGATGGCCGCGCACGGCGCGGGCAAATTCCGCCAGCTGGGTGCGGAAATAGTGCGAGAGGTCACGCCCGCCCATACGGCCGGGTTCGGTGATTGATCCTGCGGCCGGCTCTACGCGCAGCTCGCCGTTCCACAGCAAGGTTTCGGTGTCGCGGATTTCCAGCACGCCCCGGTCAAAAAACAGCACCTTGCGGTCATGGATCGGCTGCTGGTTATAAGAGATGTGCAGGCTCGCCATCCGCCGCTCAGGGTAAGCGAGCAGGATCATCGCCTCGTCCTCGCCCTGCCAGCCGGACTGGTGACGCGCGCCTTCGGCGTGGACGCGCAGCGGCGCATCGCCGGCGCCGGCCATGCCCATGACCAGTTGCACGAAATCGAACTGGTGCGGCGCAAACAGCGAAACGATCAAGCCTTCGTCTGGCGTCCGCTCGGCCCACCAGGGTGCCTGCGGGCCATCCCAGAACACGCATTGGCTCATCTCGATGGCGCGTAATTTGCCGAACTCGCCGAAATGATCCTGCAGATAGCGCACCGCCGGGCCGTGACGGAAAGTGTGCCCGGCGGCGAGTTGCAGCCCACGCGCTTCGGCTGCGGCGGCCAGCGCGCGCGCCTCGGCGCCGCTCTCGGCCAGCGGCTTTTCAACCAGCACGTGCTTGCCGGCGCGCAGGGCGGCCATGGCTTGCGACGCATGCGCGGCGTTGGGACTGCACAGGATCGCCGCATTGACGCCGTTCAGCGCGAGGGCTTCGTCAAGGTCGGTAAGGGCAAGTGCACCGAACGGAGCCGCTGCAGCAGCGGCCCGTTCCGGGTGCGAATCAACTGCGGCGATCAGCTTCCAGTCCGCCGGCAGCTCACGGATCGCCTGAAGGTGCGATTCGCTGATCCGCCCGCAGCCGGCCAGCACCATGCCAATCGGGGAGGGTTCTGTCATTTTTCGTCATCCGCCACACAGCGCCAGATAATTGCGGCTGCGACCAGCTTGGCGATGCCCGGCAGGATCGCATAGGCAAACACGATGCCCGAAACTGCTGCTGCCGATTGGCCAGTGCCCTGTTTGGCGGCAGCAGCATCGAAGCCGCTGGCGGACAGCAGCGCGCCGGCCACAAGGGTTCCGCCCAGCGCGATTCCGGCCTTCTCGATGACAGACCAGATCGCCGAATAGGAACCCGCGCGGTTCTCGCCGCGTTCGGCGCGCGCTGCGGCGATGGCATCGGACAGTAGCGACAGCACGATCAGCCCCCAACCGGCGTTGCACGTGGCCATCAGCGCTGAAAGCACCCAGGAAACCGCAATCGGCGCGCCAGTCAGCTGCGACCAGAGCAGCAGGATCAGGCCGTGGCCGCTGGCCGCCAGCAGGTAGGTATTTTTCTTGCCGATCTTCCTTGCGACAAACACCCACAGCGGCGATCCCGCCATCACGGATGCCGCCATGATCGCCGACATGATTCCCAATTGGGCAAAGGCATCGGCGCGGCCCAGCGCGTGTTTCACGAAGAAGGCGAAGCTGGCGTAGGAAACCCCCGCCGCTACGGTCATGATCACGGCAGACAGGCACAGCACCGCAAAGCGCCGGTCGGCGAAAGCGGATGGCAGGTCGCGCAAGGACAGCGATCTTGCAGCGTCCTTCGGCGCTGGAATACGCGCGGCGAAGTGCCATGCCGTCAGCAGGCAGGCGAGGCAGGTCAGCCCGATTGCCAGCATGGTTGTGAGGTAAGCACTGCGCCCGCCGCCCAGGCTGCCCACCAGCATCGGCGCAAGCGACGAGCTGAACAGGATTCCCAAACCTGAAAAGGCGTGCTTCCAGGCCATCAGCTCGGTGCGTTCCTGCGGATCGGCCGACATTTCGGCGAACTGCGCCAGATAAGGCACCGAGAATGTCGAATAGACCGCCATATAGGCGCTGAACGTGACGAAGACCCAGCCGATCTGGAATGTCAGCGCGGCTTGCGGCACGGCAAACACGCCGAGCATGGCAAACGGCGCGGCAAGGCCGCCGACCAACAGCCAGCGCCGGCGCGGGAAGCGCGCGGAAATGCGATCAGACGTCAGCCCGATCCATAGGTCGAACAGCGCGCCGAAAATCACTTTGGGTACGAAGATCGCTGCCCCCGCAATCGCCGGTTCGATCCCCATCACGCTGGTGAGATAGAACAGCAGCAGCAACGATGGCACATCGCGAAACAGCTGCCCCGCGACCTGGCCAAGGCCAAAGCCCGCCTTGGTGGCGCGCGACAGGCCGCTGTGCAGGGGGCGAATCTGGAGAGTGGTCTGGCTCATCGAAACGGCATGGTGGCGCAGCGGCTGCGGGCGTTGACAAAGATGCCGGGTTTGTCCGTGAGGTGGATAGGCGCCACAACCGCCTGTGTCGGCTGCGGTGCGGCTGCTTGGATGCATCTGTGACGCAATCGCCCGAAACATTCCCGATCCAGCGCGGCTATACCCGCTGCCGCTATGGCCAGATGCATTTTCGGCAGGCAGGCCCGCATGACAGCGCGCTGCCCGTGTTGGTGCTGCTCCATCAGAACCCGTCCTCGTCCTACGAATACGAAGCGCTGATTGCGGCGATGGCGGCGGACCGCCGGGTGATCGCCTTCGATACGCCGGGATATGGCATGTCCGATGCCCCGCCCGCGCCACCGGGAATGGCCGGCTATGCCGCCGCTTTCGCCGATGCGCTTGATGAATTGGCGATCACTGGCCCAGTTGATCTCTATGGCTTCCACACCGGCACCCTGCTGTGCATCGAACTGGCGATCGCCCGGCCTGATCTGGTCGGCCGCGTCGCCTTGACCGGGATTCCGATGTATCCGCCTGAAGTGTGCGCGGGCAAGCTCAAGGATGCGGTGGACTATCCCGAGCCGGACGAAGAAGGCACGGTGATCCTTACATTGCTTGGTAACCTGTGGACCTATGTGGTGATCAACCGCGATCCCGGTGTGCCGCTGGACAAGGCGGTGCGCAATTTCGCCGACAAGGCGCGCGTGCTGCACCGCTTCACCTGGGCCTATCAGGGGGTCTGGTCCTACGATTACAGCCGCTTGCCGCTGATGACCCACCCGGCCTTGCTGCTCCAGCCCGCCGAGGATCTGGCCGCCATGTCGCTGGCCGGCGCGGCGCAGTTGCCCGATTGCACGGTTCGGCATCTGCCAGACCTTGACCGCGACATTTTTGACTTAGCCCCCGACAGGATAGCCCATGAACTCCGCACTTTTTTCCGCTGACGCCGCCATTCCCGATGCAGTCGTATCGCACTCGGTACTCCATCCCGGCTTCATCGCCGATCAGGTGGCCCGCCGCTATGCTATGCACGGCGAGGTGAGCTGCTTCCTGCTCTATCGCGGCATGAACGACGTTTACCTGTTGCAGGATGCCCGCGCGAAATATGCGCTGCGCGTCTGGCGCAAGACCTGGCGCGATGTCGGTGATGTTGATTACGAGCTGGATTTCCTCGCCTTCCTGAAGGAGCGCGAATTCCCGGCTTCGGTCGCCGTGGCGCAGAAGGACGGCGCGCTGTGGTTCAAGGTGAAGTCGCCTGAAGGCGAACGGGCGCTGGCGCTTTACGAGTGGGCGCCGGGTGCCAAGTTCGGCGAATGTCTGAGCGAAGACACTGCCCACCGCATCGGCGCGCACTTTGCCGAAATGCATTTGCTCGGGCTCGAATGGGCGGGGCCGGAGCACAAATTCTCCACCAGTCAGGCGAAAGAATTCACCGTCTGGATGCCTGCTTTGCTCGATTTCGTCTATGATCGCCCCGATGACCTGCGCGACTATCCGATTATCGCCGAGCGGCTTTGCGAGCGGTTTGACAGCCTTGCAGCCGCGGGCGTGCCGATGGGCGTGTGCCACCGCGATTTCCACCCCAGCAATGTCCATGTCGATGAGGACGGCAAGATTACCCTGCTCGATTTCGATGCGGCGGGGGAGGATTTCCTGATGCAGGATGTCAAGAACTACACCTGGGGCAACCTGTTTTATGGCTTCTCGCCCGCCTATGGCGAGGCCTTCGAGGCCGGTTATCAGACGGTGCGGCCGTTCACTGCGGCGGAAGTGGAAAACAGCGAAGTATTCCTGCTGGCCAAGGCCTTCCGGCTGGTTGCCGGCATGGCCGACAGCTCGCGGTCTGTCGGACGCGGCACCTTGCGCTTCCGCGGGCTCGATTGGCTGGGCGACTATATCAAGACCCGCGCCCGCGCGACGGGCCTGTTGTGAGCAGGTTGCTGTGAACGAGGCAGCCAACTGGCCCAGCCCGGCGCGGGCCTGGTGGCTGATCGCGCTGCTGTTTCTGGCGGGCATATTCTCGGTGGTCGACCGGGCGGTGCTTAACATCGTCGTCGATCCGGTGCGCGCCGATCTGGCAATCAGCGACCAGCAGATCAGCCTGTTGCAGGGCCTCGCCTTCGGGCTGTTCTATGCCTTCATGGGCATTCCCATGGGGCTGCTGGCTGACCGCGTTTCGCGCCGCAATCTGATCGCTGGCGGCATCGCGCTGTGGAGCATCGCCACGATCGCCAGCGGGCTGGCGCAGACTTTCACCGGGCTGTTCATCGCCCGGATGCTGGTCGGGCTGGGCGAGGCGGCGCTGGCCCCGGCAGCGATCTCGCTGATCGCCGATCTGTTCGCGCCAGAGCGGCGCGGGCGGCCGCTGAGTGTCTATATGATGGGGCAGGGGCTGGCGAACGGCATCGCCATCACGCTGACGGCGCTGATCTTGGCGAGCGCAGCGGGCGGGGCACTGGCATTGCTGCCGGGGCTTGGGGGCCTCGCGCCGTGGCGCAAAGCCTTCGTGCTGTTTGGCGCTGGCGGGATGGTCGTCGCCGCATTGTTCCTCACCGCCCGTGAGCCCGCGCGGCAGGGCGCCAACCCGGCGGCGACCGCGCTGCCCGGCGCGGCGGAATTGCGCTTCCTGATCGCCAACAAGGCAGTGTTGTTGCCGCTCTATTTCGGCTTCGCGCTGACTTTCACCGTGGCCTATGGCGCGGCGGCATGGACCCCGGCGATGCTGATGCGCGGCTTCGGCGCGAGCCCGGCATACCTTGGCAAGTGGCTCGGCCCGATGGCGATTGCCTTCTCTGCATTGGGGCCACTGGTCGGCGGTTTCCTGCTCGACCGTTCGATGCGGCGCGGCGATGTCATGGCGCGGTTTCGCCTGCTCAGCATAGCCCCGGCCTTTGCCATACCGGCGGCGTTGGCGGTGCTGGCGGGCAGCCTGCCGCTTGCCGCGCTGCTGGTCGCCTCGGCCAATGCGGTGTTTTCGGTCACTGGCATCATCATGTTCGCCACGCTGCAAGCCACCGTGCCGCCGCGCATGCGCGGCTCGGCGATTTCGCTGACCTTGGTGCTCAACACAGTGATCGGCGCGACGCTGGGGCCATTGGCCATCGCCAGCATCACCGAGCGGCTGCTGGGCAATCCGGCGCTGGTCGGCTGGTCGATTGCGGCGGTGGCGGTGCCGTGCCTGTGCGGCGGTGTCGCGCTGTTCATGCTGGCCCGGCGCAACATGCTGCGCGCGGTCGCTTCTGGCGGCGAGACGGCTCGCCTGCTGGCCGGAAAAGACATCTAACGCGCATCCCAAAGCGGCGCGAGCAGCGCGGCGGGATCGCGCAAAACCTCGGGCCTGCGCGCCCGCGTTGTTTCAAGCCATGCGGGCGGCAGCGAATTCAGCGTCGCGCCATGCTTTCCGGCGCCACTGGCCGTCAGGTGCCCCGGATGATTGCCCATCTTCATCCACGGCCGCCATGAGACGACATTGGTGAAGGAAACATCGCTTTCGACCCGCGTTGCCCCGCGCGCCTCCAGCGCCGATCGCCGGGCATGGAAAATGTTGCTCTCGGCATAGCGCATCGGCTTCGTCTGCCCGGGGATGGGAAAGCTGCTGCGCGAGCGTTCGGTGATCCATACATCATTGCCGCGTACCACCGGCGGCAGCACTTCGTGCGCAAATTCCATTCCCGGCACTTGCCTTGCGAGCCGCATGGAAAGGTCTGGTCCGAACGTATATTTCGAAGGCGAAAGCCCGCCGCTCGGCACTTCGACGCTTGCGCCGGTATAAGGGTTGCGAAAGGAGTCTAGCGCCTTGCCGGTCTCGCGATCGAGGAACCATGCAAGTTCGGCACTGAACACTTCGACCCCGCCATCGGCGGTGCGCCGGTAGCGCGTGAATAAGGCAGCGGCGACATCGAACAGCGGCTCCATGCGGTCGTCGACAATGCCGTAATAGTTCGCCTGCATCCAGCCGGTGACAAGCTGCTCGTCTAGCGCCCCGCGCATCAGCATGAAGGCGCGAAAGTGCCCGGCCTGCGAGGTATATCCGGCGGTGCTGCGTGATTTGGCCTGTGCCGGAGCTGCGACAAGCCCTGCCGCCATACCCGCCATCGCGCTGCGTCTGTCGATTTGCATTATTTTGCTCCCCGCAACATCGCTCGCAATACATCGTCGCGCCGGACGAAATGGTGGACCAGCGCCGCGCCGCCATGCAGCACCAGCAGCACCGCCCCCACCATCAGCGAATAGATGTGCATCCGCGCGAAAAATCCGAAGTTGAACAGCACGGGCGCGTTCCATGCCACGGGCGGGACAATATGCGGGATCAGGCCGCCGGGGCCAAAGCCATTATGGCTGAAAAACCAGATCGGCGGCGCCGGGTAACCGCTGCCCTCCGCCATCGCCGAGAGCGCCGCCCAGCCGCTGAGCGGGATGACCAGCAGCAGCGCATAGAGCAGCGCCTGAGTGACTCGCGCCAGCCATGCCTGCCAGCGCGGCGTCGCTGCGGGCAGGGGCGGCGCGGGGTGGCGCCAGCGCCAGACCAGCCGAAACAGGACAGTGGCGAGCAGCAGCAGGCCGATCGTGTGGTGGGTCTGGCTGGCGAGAATATGGTCCTGCTTTCCGGCGGCGTCTTTGGCTGCATAGGTCCACGACATGATGAAGCCGGCGGGCACTTCCGCCGCGATGGCCAGCGCCATGCCCCAGTGCAGCAGCCGCGCAGTGCGCGTCCATTCCGGCTTGCCAGCTGATTCCATCATAACGATCCTCCGCAGGATAACGGCATCTTGTGCCGCAAGTGGCTTGGCAAGGGCAGGGCGGCGGCAAGTCTCCGCTGTCCGGATAGTTGCCGCTCGCGGCTGCGAAGGCGAGCGGGCGGCGCGCAAGAGTTTCCTCCCCGGCGGGTTTAAGGCACAAGAGCGAGATGACAGGCAAGGCAGGCAATCAGGCGCTGGTGACAGCATTGCGGGGCGCACTCGGCGCCGCGCAGGTCCGCGACACCGCCGACGCGCTCGCCTATTTCGCCGAGGATGTCTATCGCGGCGGCGGCGCGCCGCTGGCGGTGGTGCGCCCGGCTGACGCGGCGCAAGTGCAGGCCGCCGTGCGCCTTTGCGCCAATGCCGGCGCGGCGATGGTGCCGCGCGGCGGCGGCGCATCCTACACCGATGGCTATATCCTGCCCGCAGGCGGCCATGTGTTGTTCGACACCGGCCGGCTGGATTCTATCGTCATCGACGAGGCCAATGCCGTCGTCACTGCCGGGGCCGGGGTGACCTGGGCCAATCTCAAGACCGCACTCGACGCGAAGGGCTTGCGCACGCCGTTCTGGGGGCCGTTTTCAGGAATCACGGCGACAGTGGGCGGCAGCATGAGCCAGAACTCGGTGAGCCACGGCACGGCCCAGCATGGCGCTTCGGCGCAGTCGGCGCTGTCGATGGACGTGGTGCTGGCGAGCGGCGAGCTGATCTCGACGAGCGCTGCGGATGGTCTGCGGCACTACGGGCCGGACATGACCGGGCTGTTCACCGGCGATTGCGGCGCGCTGGGCATCAAGGTGGCGGTGCGCCTGCCGTTGATCGCACTGCGCCCGCAATTCGAGTGCCTCAGTTTTGCGTTTGACGATTTCGCCTCATGCCATGCCGGCGCCCGCGCGGCGCAGCTGGCCAAAATCGAGGACTCGCAATTCGGGCTCGATCTCGCGCTCTCGCAAGGCCAGATCGGCCGGCAGGAAGGGCTTGGTGCCCGGATGGCAATCGCGCTCCAAGTGCTGCGCAAAGCGCCCAGCAAGCTCAAGGGGCTGGCGCAAGTGATGCGCATGGGGCTCGCCGGGGAAAACCCGATGCGCGCCGGGGCCTATATGTGCCACTTCATCGTTGATGGTGCTGACGCAAAGGAGACGGCGCACAAAGCCAAGCAATTGCGCCGCCTGCTGGCACCGCATGGCCGCGAGATCGCCAATTCGATCCCGACTTTCGTGCGCTCGGTGCCATTCGCACCGCTGTTCAACATTCTGGGCCCGGGCGGCGAGCGCTGGGTGCCGATCCACGGCATATTCGCGCACGATCAGGTCGTGCCGTTTGATGCGACGTACAAGGCGCTGATTGCCTCGCGCAAGGCGGAAATGGACAGGCTGGGCGTGTGGATGGGGACGATGTTCTCACCCGTCGGCTCGACCGGGTTCCTCTATGAAGTCGCGCTCTATTGGCCCGATGCGCGCACGGCGTATCATGTCGAGACGCTGGACGCGGAGCATCTGGGCGGCCTGCCTGACTTTGCGCCCAACCCCGAAGCGCGCGCCTATGCTGAGGAACTGAAGCTGGCGATCATAGCCGCGATGCAGGCCCACGGCGCGGGCCATTTCCAGATCGGCCGCGCCTATCCCTATCAGACGCGGTTGTCCGCTCCGGCAAAGGGCTTGCTTACGGCAATCAAACGCGAGTTGGACCCCGAAGGATTGATGAACCCCGGCGCGCTTGGGCTCTAGGCTTACGCACCATCAACCAGCACAACCTGAAACTGTCCCGTGCCTTCGCGCAGCTTCTTGACCTCAGCGTATTCCGGCGAATTCCAGAATGCGAGCGCGGTGATGCGGTCAGGCCATTTCGAAATGACTGCGCCGCCGCCGCCGGGAAAGTCCGTTTCCAGCGACAGGAGGTCCGCGCCGACCAGCAGATACTCGCCGCCATAGCTGGTAATCAGCGGGGCGACGGCTGTCTGGTAATCGCGCATGAACCGCTCAAAGTCGGTGAATGCGCCCAGCACGATCATGTAGCAGGGGGTGCTGGCCATTCCGACTCCGGGTCTCGCGCGTTGACTTCGACATAGATGCCGTTGGGATCGAACAGCGAAAGCGTGCGCAACTTGATGACCTCGCCCGGCTGTTCGCCGACGACGTCCCAGTCGGTCGGCGGGCCGACGACAACGGCTTCGGTCTGCTTGATCCGTTCGTAGCAACCATCAACGTCGCTGCTGCGGATGACGAGGATCGCCTCACCTTGCGCCAGCTTGCCGCGATGCTTGCTGGGCCCGGCAGTGATTTCGTGATCGAGGTATTGCATGAAGCCCAATGTGCCGAGTTCCGGGTCCTCGATCTGGAACACCGTCAGCCGGCTGCGCGCGTTGTGCGGCGCAGCCGGCGGGAAGCGGCGATCAACCTTGATCACCTGATCGAAAATCACATTCCAGCCGAACACGCCTTTGTAGAAATCGATCGCCGCTTCCATGTCGGCAACGATGAACGTGGGGCGGAGCAGCTCGTTGGCAGGCATTGGCCGCTCTTTCTACTTTGCAGCGGGCGGCTGCGGCGGGGTCCAACCGACCGGAACCGGGGCGGGCTTCTGTTCGCGCGCATAGTTTTCCAGACTGGAGAGCGAGGGGCCATAGTCCTCGGTCGGCGCGTGCAGCCACTTTTCGTCCATCGCCCGCGCGGCGGCGACGAGATCAGCAGGCAGCCCGGCAATGCCATTGGGGATCGTCTGGAAACTGGTGAAATAATTCACAAAACCCGGTGCTGTGCCCATCAGCATCCACGGCAGCCACGGGGTGATGCGCGACCACGAGCCGGTGTGGGGAATGTGGGTAAGGTTCGGATTCTCGACGTCCTTGCGGTTCATGACATAGATAAAATGTTCGGAGACCCGGTTCATCGGGCCCGAGCTCTCGCGCACCCATTTGTCGGGCTGGAGTGCGTTGGGATACATCAGGTCGACCTCGGACTTGACGATCATCGTGCCATTCGGGCCAAACTCCCAATCCATCAGGAACGGCTTGCGTGCCGGGCGATCCTTGTTGAGGCCGCCATAGGACGGGGGTTCAGGTTGGAACTCGCTCAGGGTGAAATTGAACGGATCGTTGGCGATCGGCACAACGCGCACATCCTCATTGGTATAAGGATTGTGCCAGGTTTCGAGGATGCGGTTGGTCTCGAGGTCACGGTAAAACACGATCTCGCGCAGCATCCGGCGCCAGCTACCGTCTTCGAGCCGCTTGGTGCGCACGAAGCTGAATCCCTCCATTCGGAACAGCGGGCGGACTTTCTCATTGTCACGGACGCCAAAGGCCTTGCCGCGCAGCCAGCCGCATTTCTCTTTGGTAGGATCGAGGTCGGCGTCGATCCGCGCATAAGTATCGCGGTTCCACTTGGGGTCTTTGAAATCAATCTTCGAGACGAAATCAACCCTCGGCTTGCGGGCGGCAAGTGCCGTTGCCGGTGCCGCGGCGACTCCCGCTGCCAATGCCGCAAGGCCAAGGCTTTCGCGCCGGGTGAGGGTTGCATCGTTCATGTCACATGTCTCCCTGCCGGGCGCTGTGCCCGAGTGTTGCGCACTTTCTCGCGCTTTCGCGGCCCGGCGGCAGCGTCTGGCCAGATGCTGACCGCCAAGCGGATAGCGGTCTGCGCATGATCTTGCCCTTCGCCCTTCCTGCCCGCAAGAAGGCACCCTACGGTCCAGCCTATCGGAGTCAGGTCCATGCTCAACACCTTCCAGCAAGCGAGCCATCCGATTCTGCCGGATGCGACTCACGACGAGGCCTCGCGCCAGGAGTTTGCCAAGAGCTTTAAGGGCTTCATCCAGAGCACCCTGCTGCCGGGGCTGACGCCGATCTACACCGGCCGCGTCGCGCGGGCATTCGAGAAGGAAGTGGGCCGCCCGCCGCAGGACCGCCGCGACATCCGGCGCGGCATGGTGAAGGATCTCTATTTCCAGCACTATGCCGCAATGAACCGCATCGCGCAGGAATTGCTGTGGGAATCGGTGGCCGGATCGGTTGATCGCCAGCTGCCCGAACTGGTGGCCAAGGCCCGCGCGCTGTCGGCGGCAAGCAAGGCAAAGCTGGAAATTCCGCAAGGCTTCGTGCCGCCGCGCTATGTCACCGCGCTCGATATTCACTGCATGCCGGGCGGCTATTGCAGCGAAGTTACGGCGGACGATGTTGCGGCTGGCGCGCTCTATGATCGCGGGGTTTACCTCTATTCGATGGGCTATACCGGGCCGGACAACGACGACATGGGCCGCTCGGTGTGCAATTATCTGAAGCGCAAACTGCCCGATTTCCAGCCGCTTCGCATCCTCGACATGGGCTGCACGGTCGGCCACTCGACTCTGCCCTACAAGGAGCTGTTCCCTGACGCGGAAATATGGGGAATCGATGTCGGCGCGCCGGTGATCCGCTATGCCCACGCGCGGGCGGTGGGCATGGGCCATGAAGTGAACTTCGCCCAGATGAATGCCGAGGAAACCAGCTTTCCGGACGGCCATTTCGATCTCGTCGTCAGCCACATCCTGCTGCACGAGACCAGCGGCAAGGCGATGCCGCGCGTCTTTGCCGAGGCGCACCGCGTGCTGGCACCCGGCGGCCTGATGATCCACGCCGATCTGCCGCCGTTCGATCTGATGGACCCATTCACCCAGTTCATTCTGGATAACGAGACCTGGTATAACAACGAGCCTTTCTGGGGCGCGATGCGCGAGACGGATCAGTTTGCGCTGGCCGAAAAAGCCGGATTTGACCGCGCGGGCGCGAAGTTCGATACCGCGCCGATGGCGGTGATGGAATTTGCCGGCGGGCATGATGGCTATAGCCAGGAAGCGGCCGAAGGTGTTGCCGAACGCGATTTCACTGCCGGGGAATTCGCGCCGGGCGGCGGCTGGGAAGTGTTCATCGCCCGCAAGGCTGAAGCAAGGGCAATTGCAGCATGAGCGACGACAACCGCCCTCACATGATCCGCGACGCCAAAGGCAAACGGCCGGAGTTTTACGACGCGCCCGGGCTCGATCATGCCATGTCGATGATCATGGTGCTGGCCAGCGAGCTGACCGTACTGCGCGACCGGCTCGATTCCGCCGAACGGGTGGCCAAATCGCAGGGCATCGATCTTACCACAGGGATCGAGGCGCTGGAGCTGGATCAGGACGCGCTGGAAGCACGCGAGGCGTGGCGGCAGGACTTCTTCGGGCGGCTGTTCTACGTCGCGCGCAAGGACGCGCACGAGGCAGCAGCGGCGGAAACTGATGCAGGCTATCAACATGCGATCGCGGATATAGCTGAAGGCTAGCTATTTGCGCAGCAGCCGCACCGGCAGCGCATCGCTCACTGCGGCATCGAGCATCCGCCGCGCTGATGCCCGGCCAGACCCGAAGCCTTCGAGGAACAGTCCGGCGATGCGGTTCGCGTCGGCCAGCCGAGCAAGTTGCCTGGGTCCGGGCAGGTCATACCGGCAGATTGCGCCACCGAAATAGTGATCCACCCCTTCCAGCACGAGGCCATAACGATTGCCTCCAGGCGCGGCGGCGTTGAACCCGGCGAGGTGGCCTTCCCACCCGTCCGGGCCGGGAGGATCATCGGCAGTGCCGGTCTGGATCAGCGCCGGAACCCTGAGCGTGGCAAAGCCCTGCTGGGTGATCAGCACAGGGACCGGCGCGGGCGGCGAAAAGGCGATGACGGCGCGCACATTGCCATCGCCCAGCGGGCCGGAAATACCTTGTGGCGGAATTGCAGCCGCCCCGCCCATGGTCAGCGCCACGAGGCCGCCATAGGAGTGCCCAGCGGCCACCCAGGGCCGATTGCCCAGATGTGCAGACAGCGCGCGCATGTCTTCGATCCGCGCTTTCCAGCTGGCAAGGCCCGGATATTTCGCGGTCTCGGGGTGCTCCGCCGAATCGACGTGGAGCGGGGCCAGCACGCGATATCCGGCGGCGAGCCAAGGCGTGATGATTGCCTCATAGAAGCGCGGGGAGGAGAGCGCGCCGTGGGAAAACAGGATCATGCCGCGCGGGCGGCCGCGCGGAGCCCAGTCACTCACCGCAATCGTTCGCCCGTCTGGCCCGCGCAAGTCGATGCGGCGGGGAGCGGCGAGAGCCGGGGCGGCAAACAGCGGCAGCGGCAAAGCTCCGGCGGCCCCGGCTGCCAAAGAGCCAGCGATTAGGCTCCGCCGCGAGAACATCCGCTTATTGCACCGGGCGCTTGAGATAGGCGATCACCGCTTGCCGGTCTACCGGATTGGGCAGGCCGGCGAAGACCATAGACGTGCCGGGCACAACGGCGGCGGGGCGAGTCAGCCAGCGATCAAGCGTGGCATCGTCCCAGCGCAAGCTGACGCGCCGCATCGCCGGCGAATAAGTAAAGCGCGGGACGCTGCCTGAAGCCCGGCCGACGACTCCTTGCAGGTTTGGCCCGACTTTGCCCGGCGCGCCTGCCGTGATGGCGTGGCAGGCGGCGCAGCGCAGGAAGATCACTTTGCCCCGCGCGGCGGAATTCGGCGCCGGCGCGGCAGCAGGCGCCAGCTGAGGCGCCGCCAGCGCGCCCAGCGCGGCCAGACTTAGGATCGGAAGCGTCAGTGCAGATATGCGCATGGCGGATGGTCCTCAATGCAAGCAGAATGGCAGTTTCAAGCGGCGAAATGCCACGCCACGCTGTTGCCCGCGCGGGCTTCGCCTCGCCCTCTCCGCCTGTCGGGCAGTGGGGCTGAGCGCAGGCTGAACGCCTAGGAGCCCGCGCTTGTTGCCGGGAGCTTGTATCGGCTGAACACCGCGAGGCTGAGTAATTGGGTGGCCACCGGCACCAGGCTGTAGAGCATCACGATCCCGGTGATCGCATGCGGGGTCTGTGCGATCACCCCGGTGGTCGATTCGCGAAAGCCGAACACACTCATGACGATCCCGCCGATCACCGGGCCGAGCGCGAAAGCCAGCTTTTCCGCCGCCGAGAATATCCCTGAAAACACGCCCTCGTTGGCCGAGCCGGTGGAATCGCGCTGATAGGCGATGGTGTCGGTCAGCATCGAGAGCGCCAGCATGATGAAAGCCGCGTTGAACACGCCGATGACCACGGCCCGCACCAGGACGAGAAGGTGCTGGGTGCCGAGCCCGGCAATCACGACATCGTTCGCCGGATGGATGAAGAACCAGCTTGCCGTCACCAGCGTCCAGCCCAGCATCGCTGCGACATAGCAGCGCTCTTTGCCATAACGGCGCGAGAGCTGGACCCAGACCGGCTGGCTGGCAATCGCCACGACTGACATCACCACCACGAACGGCAGGATGATCCAGATCGCCTTAAGCGCATACAGATAGATGAAGGCAATCACGGTATAGCTCGCCGCCTGCCCGACGCTCTGGATGAAATGAGTCGCCAGCAGGATCTGGAACGGACGGTTGCGGCTGACCGGCTTGATTTGCGAGAGGAGATTTTTCGGTGCGGCTTCCCCCGCAATCAGCTTCACGCCCACCAGCCCGAGCGCGGTGACCAGCATGGTGACCACGCTGAGCAGGCCAAAAACCAGCCCCATCGCCCGCCAGCCCGCCGCGCCGCCGCCGAATGCCGCCATCAGCGGCTGGGCCGCGCCGACCCCGACGACGACGCCAAGGGTCATGAAATTGAGCCGGTACATCATCACTCGCGTGCGCTGGTGCGGATCGGCGGAAAGTTCAGAGCTTACCGCGAGATAGGGCACCGAGAACATCGAGAAGGCGGTGGAGCCCATGAAAAACAGCGCGCAAGTTACGGCGGCAGCGATATTCGGGCTGGAATATGCAGAGTTCCAGAACAGCACGACGAAGGACAGGCTGGTCAGCACTGCGCCCGCCATCAGGAACGGCGTGCGGCCCCGGCGCGGCTTAACCCGGTCAGACCAGGCGCCCATCAGGGGATCGCAGACGATCAGCCATAGCTTGGGCACCAGCACCACCAGCCCTGCCAGCCAGGGCGCGACGCCGAGCATTGTGGTCATGAACAGCGGCAGCAGCACGGCGGGGGTATCGCGGAATATCTGCGCGCCAAGCTGGCCGGTGCCATAGGCGAGGGCGATGCGGGTCGGAACGCGCTCTGCCGTTTGTGTCATTTAAGCCCCCTTAAGCCGCATCAGACGATTCCGCGCGCGGCGAGTTCTGCCAGTTCTTCGCTACCAAGGCCCAGCCGCTCGCCATATACTTCCGCATTGTGCTCGCCCGGCACGCGCGATGCGGCGCGGTGGACGCCGGATGGCGTCGCGGAGAGCTTGGGAAAGCAGTTTTGCATATGCACTTCACCGTGCACCGGGTGCGGCACGGAAATGATTGCCTCGCGCGCCTGGAAATGCGGATCGGCGAGCATTTCGGGCGCGCGGAAGATGCCGCCAGCGGGAATCGAATGTTCGATCATCAGCGCTTCGACTTCGGCGATAGTCAGCCCCGAAGTCCATTCTTCGATGAGTGCATCGAGCTCTATCTGGTTGGTCCCGCGCGCCTGATGCGTTGCATAGCGTTCGCTTGTGGCCAATTCCGGCCGGCCCATCGCGGCGCACAGCCGGGCGAAGATCGCATCGCCATTCGCGCCGATCATGTATTCACCGTCCGCACAGCGATAGACGTTCGAAGGCGCAATGCCCTTGAGGTAAGAGCCCGAACGCTCGCGCATGATGCCCATCACGTCATATTCCGGTACCAGGCTTTCCATCACCTGCAGCACGGCCTCATAGAGCGCCGAATCGACCACTTGCCCCTTGCCGGTCGCATCGCGCACGCGCAGCGCGGCCAGCGCACCCATGCAGCCATAGGTTGCCGCGAGACTGTCGCCGATCGACACGCCCATGCGGCTGGGCGCGCGGTCGGGATCCCCGACGATAGCCCGCCAGCCGCCCATTGCCTCGCCGATCCCACCAAAGCCCGCGCGGCTGGAATAAGGCCCGGTCTGGCCATAGCCCGACATGCGCACGATAATCAGGCCGGGGTTGATGGCGTGGAGGCTGGCGGGATCGAGGCCCCACTTCTCCATCGTGCCGGGCTTGAAGTTTTCGATCATGATGTCGGCATCAGCCAGCAGGCGCCGGGCAAGTTCCTGCCCCTCGGCAACCCGCAGATTGGCAGTGACCGAACGCTTGTTGCGCCCGATCACTTCCCACCACACCTTGTGTTCGCCGTTACCCCAAACGCGCATCGGATCGCCCACCACGGGCGGCTCGATCTTGATTACGTCGGCGCCCATGTCGCCCATCAGCTGGCCGCAGAACGGCCCGGCGATCAGCTGGCCCATCTCGACGACTTTCAGCCCTTTGAGGGCCCCGGTATTCTCGCCAATCATGCCTTTAGATCCACTTTGGGAAATCCCCCGGCACGCGCCAGCATCGCCGGCAGCTCCTTGTCCATCACCCCGCCCAGCCAGTGCGAGGTGGCAATGAGCGCTTCCAGATCGAGCCCGGTTTCGACGCCAGAGCGCGCCAGCAGATAGGCTACGTCTTCGGTGGCAACATTGCCCGCCGCGCCCGGCGCGAATGGGCAGCCGCCCAGCCCGCCAATCGCCGCATCAATGGTGGCGGCCCCTGCTTCCACTGCCGCCCAGACATTGGCGATGCCGGTGTTGCGGGTGTTGTGGAAATGCGCGCGCAAGGGAATGTCGCCGATTACCTTGCGGACCGCCGCGATCAGGCTGGTGACTTGCGCTGGCACTGCCACGCCGATGGTATCGGCCAGAACGATCTCAGCCGGGCCGCATGCGGCCAGCCGCCGCGCCATGTCCACCACCAGCGCAGGCGAAACCTCGCCGGTGAACGGACAGCCGAATGCCGCCGCGATGGTTGCTTGCGCCGAGCGGCCGGCGGCCTTGCCCAGCGCGACGATGCTGGCGGCCACTTCCACCGACTGCGCGCTGTCTTGCCCCTGATTGCGGATGCTGAATGCGTCGGAGGCGACGGAGACTGCGCCAAGCTGATCGATGCCGCAGGCAATCGCGCGCTCTGCCCCGCGCGTGTTCATTACCAGCCCGATCCTGGTGATCCCGGTGGGTGCGCCAAGCAGGCCGACGACTTCCTCGGCGTCGGCCATCTGCGGCACGCGGGCCGGGTTGACGAAGCTGGCGACTTCAATGCGCCGCACACCGGCCGCAATCGCGCGGCGGATCAGCTCCACTTTCTGCGCGGCGGGCACGATCCTGGCTTCGTTCTGCAGGCCGTCACGCGGGCCGACTTCGACGATTTCGACAGCTGGCATCTTTCGCATCCTGATCCTGACGGACCAGTTCGCTGCCATGCAACGGGCCTTGCTGGCAAGCCAAACCGGTTGATGACCGACTGACGAACAGGACGCAGCTTGCTTGCCGCGACCGTTCCCGGCTCAGCCGATCGGATCAAACTCCAGATGCAGGTGGCGCAGCGCGCGCAGGATATAGGTAGGCTCGTAGTCGAATTGGCGGGCGCTTTCCGGGCCGTGGTGGGCCTCTGAAAGCCGGATGTTGCCCATTTGCGCGAGCAATCGCTCGATGCTCACCGCCACTTCGCGTCGGGCGAGCGGCGCACCGATGCAGGTGTGCGCGCCGCGGCCAAACGCGAGATGCTCCTTGATCTTGGGGCGGTCCATGTCGAAATGGTGCGGATTGGCAAAGCGCGCGGCATCGCGGTTGGCGGCCATGTGGCTGAGCAAGATCGTCGTCCCGGCCTTGATCTCCACGCCGCCGATGGTGGTCGTCTTCACGCAGAGCCGGCCACCGCTTTTCACCGAGCCATCGAAGCGCAGGATTTCCTCGATGAAATCGCCGATGCGCTTGGGATTGGCGCGCAGTTCGGCTTGCACGTCAGGCCTTTCGGCAATCACGCGGAAAGCATTGGCGAGCAGACGGTTGGTGGTGTCCTGCCCGGCACCGAAGAGGAATGCGCCAAGGCCAGTGATGTCGATCAGGCTGGGCTTGGTGCCATCGGGAAAGCGGGCGAGCGCCAGTTCGGTGAGGATTTCGCCCTCGCCGGTCAGCCCCAGCAGGCGGGCGAGGGGGCGCAGCGCCGGGTGGTTGGCCAGGCGTCGTTTGCCGAGATAGGCGAAGATTTCCTTGCCGATCTTGGCAAATGGATGGTCCTTCATGTCCTCTGGCCCGGCGCCGACTGCGGCGGGTACGGCATTCTGTAGCCAGTCGCGGAAGCGATTGCGGCCTTCCTCGGGGATACCCAGCAAGTCGGCGATCACCAGCGTCGCGTAAGGCCCGCCATATTGTTCGGGCAGATCGACTTTGCCTGAGGCGGCGAACTCGCCAATCAGCGCATCGGCGCTGGCGCGCAATTTGGGCTCCAGCGCTTTCAGGCGGCTGGGGGTGAACAGCGTGGCGATGATCGAGCGCAAATCGAGGTGGCGCTGGCCCACTTCGGTGACCACCTGATCGGCGAAGGGAAAGCTTTTGCGGTTCGCTTCGACCCGTGCGGAAATATCGTCGCCTTCGGGCTCAAACGGCACACCGGGGATCGGCCCGGTGACGGCGTTGATGCTGGAGAAATGCTCGGTATCGAGCATGATCGCGACGGTTTCCTCATAGCCGGTGATGGCCATGACATTGCGATGCGGCAGACGCGTGACGCGGCCTTGCTCGCGCAGGAAATCGAAATAGCTATGCGGATCTTCGACCAGCGAAGGGTCGGTGTAGAAATCGGCCGTGGCGTAGTTGGTCATTTGGGAGGCTCCTGCGGCCCCAAAATGATCTACACTGTATCACATGTCAACAAATGCTGGCTGGGGCGGCAGGATTCGAACCTGCGAATGGCGGCATCAAAAGCCGCTGCCTTACCACTTGGCGACGCCCCAGCATGATCGGCTCAACTCAAGGTGGCGCGCTTAGCGCCAGTTTGCGGGGAAGGGAAGGGTGCTCATGCGTTGAGCCCGCCATTGATGCTGATCACCTGTCCGGTGATCTTCGCCGCGCCGGCCCCGCACAGGAACACCGTGATCGGCGCAATGTCGTCCGCGCTCGGCAGGCCGAGGCCAGCGCGCTTTTCCGCCGTGGCCATGCGCTCGGCGCCGATCCGCTCGGCGACTGCGCTGCCGGCGACATAGCTCGGGCTGATGGCATGGACGCGGATGTGGTCGCGCGCGGCTTCCAACGCCAGGTTGCGGACGAAGCCGATCTGCGCGGCGCGGGCTGCGCCCACTATCGTCTGGCGCGGGGCAGCGAATTTGCCGGCGTCGGATATGAAACCGATCAGCGTGCCGCCTTGATTTGCAAGGTGGGGATAGGCGGCATGGGCGAGGCGCTGAAACCATGCGGCGGAAAGGTCGTAAAACGCGCCGTAATGTTGCGGATCGGTGTCCTTGAATAGGCCACTCAGCCGCGCTCCCGATGGCCCGGTGGCAATGCAATCGACCACCGCATCGATCCGCCCGAAGCAGACGGCGGCGCGGGCGACGATGTCTGTTGCGGCACTGGCTTGGTGTACGTCAGCAGCAATGCCTTGCGCCGGGGCAAGCGGCTGCAATTCCGCCGCCAAGTCTTCGACTTTAGCAGGTGTGCCGCCGTGGATTACCAGTGCCCAGCCCTGCCGCGCCGCCTCGCGCGCCACGGCGCTGCCGACCGAGCCGGTAGCACCGGTAATCAACATGACTTTGCGCTCAGTCATAGCCGGGCGCTCAGTCATAGCCGCCGGGGGCCATGTCGTCGCTGGCGAGGTCAGAGAAGCGGGTGATGCGCGGCTCGAAACGCAGCCGCACTTTGCCGGTGGCGCCGTGGCGCTGCTTGGCGACGATCAGCTCGGCGAGGCCATAGACCCGCTCCATTTCCTCGCGCCATTTGTCGTGCATTTCATGCGTTTTGGCGTCGTCGCCATCGACCGGCTGCTTGGGCTCGCGGCTGGCGACGTAATAGTCTTCGCGGAAGACGAACCAGACCATGTCGGCGTCCTGCTCGATCGAGCCTGATTCGCGAAGGTCCGAGAGCATCGGGCGCTTGTCCTCGCGCTGTTCAACCGCGCGGCTGAGCTGGGAAAGCGCGATCACCGGCACGCCAAGCTCCTTGGCGAGTGTTTTCAGCCCCCGGCTAATCTCCGAGATTTCATTGACGCGGTTGTCGTTCGCCCGGCCCGAGCCTTGCAGCAGCTGGAGATAGTCGACCACGACGAGGCCGATATTGTGCCGCCGCTTGAGCCGCCGGGCGCGGGCGCGCAGCGCCGCAATGCTCAGCGCCGGGGTATCGTCGATATAGAGCGGCAGTTCGGCGAGCGTCTGGCTGGCGAACGACAGCTTCTGGAAATCCTCGCGGCTGATCTTGCCCATGCGCAGCAGTTCGCTGCTGATCTGCGATTGTTCGGCGAGGATGCGCGTGGCGAGCTGGTCGGCGCTCATTTCCAGGCTGAAGAAGGCCACCGCCGCGCCGACAGACTTATCCTCGGCGATGCCGTCCACCCGGTCGCGCAGCAGCCGGTGGGCGGCGTTGAAGGCAATGTTGGTGGCAAGCGAGGTCTTGCCCATGCCCGGACGGCCCGCAAGGATGATGAGGTCGCTATCGTGCAAGCCGCCGATCTTTTCGTTGACCGAAGTAAGCCCGGTGGTCTTGCCCGAAATGTGCCCGCCGGAATTCAGCGCCTTTTCGATTGCGGTGATCGCCACGCGGGTGGCGGCGGAGAAGCCTTGCGCCTCGGTCTGCGATCCGGCGCCTTCCGCCACTTTATAGAGCGCCGATTCGGCGGCTTCGATCTGTTCGAGCGGGGCGACCGTTTCCGAAGTGTCGAGCGCGTTTTCGACCAGATTGCGCCCGACGCTGACCAGTTCGCGCAGCAGCGCGAGGTCATAAATTTGCTCGGCCAGCTCGCGCGGGGCGAGCAACCCCTGACCGTCGGCGGTGAGCCGGGCCAGATAAGTCAGCCCGCCCAGCTCCTTCAGCGCCTCGTCCGCCTCGAAATAGGGGCGCAGCGTGACGGGAGTGACCACTGCCTTGCGGTCTAGCAATTGCAGCACGCGCTCGAAGATGCGGGCGTGGACCGGCTCGAAGAAATGCACCGGCGCCAGCGCGACAGGCAGCTCCTCGATCACCCGGTTGTCGATCAGCACCGCTCCGATGAACGCGGCTTCGGCCTCGACATTGGCGGGCAGGGTGCGGGGTTCCGGTTCGACGGCGCGCAGGATGATGGCTTCTTCGGGCATGGCCGCTTCATTGCGCGCTCGCACCTGTCCCGGCAAGTCGGCCTGACTGAAGTGACCCTGTGGATATCGGGGACGACGCCTCAGCCTGACACAGATCGCTTGCCCCGGATCGGCGCATTTGCGAAGGCAGGCCCCGCCATGGCCGATCCGCGCATCATTCATATCGAACTCGACGAGGCGACGATCCTCGCGCGCAATGCCGATATCGAGCAGGAGCGGCGAATCGCCATGTTCGATCTGATCGAGGAAAACAGCTTCAAGCCGCTGCGCGCCTTCGCCGCCGGCCATGAAGGGCCATACCGGCTGCGCCTGTCGGTGCAGGATGGCCGGCTGGCGATGGAAATTGCCGATGCTGAGGGGCAGATGCTCGAGCTGCTGGTGCTGGCGCTGGGCCGCTTGCGCCGGCCGATCCGCGAATATTTCGCGATCTGCGATTCGTATTACCAGGCAATCCGCAAGGCGAGCGCGGGCGAGATCGAAACCATCGACATGGCCCGGCGCGGGGTGCACAACGAAGCGGCGGAATTGCTGCTGGAACGGCTGGACGGCAAAGTGGAAACCGACTTCGCCACCGTGCGCCGGCTGTTCACGCTGATCTGCGTCCTCCACATCCGGGGTTGAGAAGAAAAGGGTCGAGGGGGGCATGGCGAGGAGGAAATCGAGCAGCCGGTCGCGGCTGCGCTGGCTGGGCGCGCTGCTGTTGGCTGCGATGGTCGCAGGGGTCGGCGGCTGGTGGCACTTGCGCCACTGGCAGCCCGAACGCGCCGCCTATCGCGTCCAGGGGATCGAAGTGAGCTCGGACGACGGCGCGGTTGACTGGCGGGCGGTCAAGGCAATCGGCGCCGATTTCGCCTATATCGACGCCAGCGCCAGCGCCTTTGCGCGCGACCCGGCCTTTGCCCGCAATCTGGAAGAAGCGCGCGCGGCAAAGCTCCAGGTCGGCGCGGTGCATCGCTATGATCCCTGCCAGCCGGCCGAGCGGCAGGCGGCCAATTTTGTCACGATTGTGCCGCGCGAGGCGGGCCTGTTGCCACCTGCGGTCGAGCTGGACTTGCTGACTGACCTGTGTCCGATCAAAGTGAGCGACGCCAAGCTGGAGAGCGAACTGATGACATTCGTCAATGAGGTTGAGACCCACACCGGCAAGGCCGTGCTGCTGAAGATCACGCCGCGTTTCGAGAGCCGCTTCCGCATCGCCCATGCCATTGATCGCAACCTGTGGCTGATGCGCGACCGGTTCGAGCCCGAATATGCCGGGCGTCCCTGGGCCTTGTGGACTGCGAACAGCGCGCTTGAAACCGAGGCTGGTGGCGGCGCGCTGCGCTGGGTGGTGGTCCAGCCATGAGCGCTGCTGTTGACCGCGACAAGCTGCTTGCCGCCGCCCGAGAGGCTGCAAGCCGCGCCTACGCGCCCTATTCGAACTTCCATGTCGGTGCGGCGCTGCTCTTTGCCGATGGCGGGGTCATCACCGGCAGCAATGTCGAGAATGCGAGCTATGGCCTGACGCTCTGTGCCGAAACCGTCGCAGTCGCCCGGGCCATGGCCGAGGGGCGGCGCGGCGGGCTGGTGGCGGTGGCGGTGACAGGCGGCAGCGTGCTGGCCGAGGCGCCGGCAGGCCAGGCCGTCACGCCATGCGGGCGCTGCCGGCAGGTGCTCGACGAACTGGCGGCGCTGGGCGGCACTGATCCGCTGGTGTGGTGCGGCGGCGGGGAAGCGGTGATCGAGCTGCGCTTGTCCCAGCTGCTGCCTTTTGCCTTCCGCAAGGACAACTTACAGGGTTAACGCGATGGTAGGCGTTGCCCGCTAAACCGGCGCCGAAGGGCGAGCCGCGCGAATGATCAGAACCAAGACAGTTTTCGTTGTCGGGGCCGGAGCAAGCTGCGAATTGCAGATGCCGAGCGGGCCTGAACTCGTCACCCGCATTGCCACGGCGCTCGATTTTGCCCGCTATGGCGCGGAATTGCAGACCCGCGACAGCACCCTGATGATGCAGTATCTCACCAAGGCTGCTGCGCGCGTTGGCGGCGGCGAGGAAGTGTTGAATGCCGCCGCGTTGAGGATCCGCACGGCCGCCAAAATGGGTGGTTCGATCGACGCCCTGCTTGAACAGCACAACAATGATCAAAGCGTCCTGCTCTGCGGCAAGCTGGCGATCGTGCATTTCATCTGTCAGGCGGAAGCCAAATCGACCTTGCGGCTGTCCCCGCGCCTCGAAGGCGATCTGCCTCTGCAAGGCACGGAGAGCTGGCTCTACCAGTTATCTACGCTGATCACCTCGGGCGTGCCGCGCAGCCAAGCTGATCGCTGCCTTGATGATCTGACCGTGATTTCGTTCAACTATGACCGCAGTCTCGAGCACTTCCTGCCGCATGCCTTCGTCATGGCTTTCGGCATGACCTTGCAGGAAGCGCAGCGGCTGATCGCGGCGAAGCTCAAGGTGCTGAGGCCTTATGGTTCGGTTGGCCGGCTGCCGTGGCAACCGGGCGAAATGCCGGACTGCGAATGGGGCACGGAAAGCCCGTGGAACATTCATAACCTCGCCGGGCAGATCAAGACGCTGAGTGAGCAGGCGAACAACCGGCAGCTGACCATGGGGCTGCAGAATGCGGTGGCCAACGCCAAGCGGCTGGTGCTGCTAGGCTTTGGTTTTCAGCCACAAAACGTCGACCTTCTGTTTGATCGCGGGCTGTCGCATCAGCCCGAAGTGCTGATGACGCTCTATGATATGGCGCCGACCAACCGCAACGCGGTGATCAAGACAGTCAAGCGCAAGACAGGCCTGGAGCGCGACGATCAGCTGATGGTGATGACCGCGCGCTGCTATGAAATGATGCGCGACTATTCGATGTTGCTGGAGAGCTAGCCCAGCCACTCCGCCAAAGCCGCCAGACAATCCCGCCCCAGCAGCTTGCTGCGCTCCGGGCTCCAACCCTGCGCCACGCAGGGCATGTCGTCGTGGTCCTTGAACGGCATTTCCAGCGTCATGCTCACCGCACCGAAGCGCTCGGCGATCTGGCTGGTGGCCATGGTCACATTGCCCTTGCCGGCTTGCGCCACGGGATAGCCGCGCCGGGTCTGGAAGTCTGGCGTGCGCCGCGCGAGGATTGCCTTGTAGCGCTGGAAGCCCTCAAGCTGCTCCAGCTTCAGCGAGGGTATTCCTTCGAAGCCCGCGAGGAAGACTGCCGGAATTGCTTCGTTGCCATGAATGTCCATGGCGAAGTGGACTCCGCTCGCGTCCATCGCGCCCCGGATCGCCAGCACTTCGGGGGAGCGCTCCATGCTGGGCGCGGCCCATTCACGGTTGAGATTCACGCCCATGGCATTGGTGCGCAAGTGGCCTCGGCACGATCCGTCCGGGTTGGCATTGGGCACCAGATGCAGGCGGCACTTTGCCCTGAGCGCGCGCGCCACCGGATCGGCGGGATCAGTCAGGCACTCGATCGCGCCCTCCATCCACCATTCGGCCATGCTTTCGCCGGGATGCTGGCGGGCGACCAGCCAGACTTGGGCTTTGCCCGCACCCACTTCGAGGCAGTCGATGGGCTGGCCTTCGATGGACTGGCCAAGGCAGCGGTAGTCGACGCCTTCGGCCATCGCAGCCTCGGCAATCAGGTCGTGGTGGCGCTCGATGGAATAGGGCGCGAAATAGGCGAACCAGCAGATGTCGCTGGCGGGGGTGTGGCGGATGGTCAGGGTGCCGCCGTCCGCGTCCTTGTCCCACGCGGTTTCCGCCCGGCCCCAGTATTGCCGGTCTTCGGACACCGCCGCGCGGTAGCCCGGCCAGCCGCCGGGATAGGCCGAGCCGTTGAGGCCTGTCAGCCGCAGCACCAGTTCGCGGTCCTTTCCGCCAGAAACGCGGAAGTGGAACCACTGGAAGAAGTCGGAATCACGATCCTTGCGGATGGTGAGGCGCGCCTCGCTGCCAGCGATGGCAAGGACGTCGATATTGCCGGAATCAAAGGCTGCAGTGATCTGGATGGGGGGGATCTGAATTTGGCTCATTGCACCCGGATAGTTTCTCCGGAGGCTCCCGGAAAGCCCTTGAACAGCGCTTCGGCGAGTTTTGCTGCGCTGAGCTGGGTCGTCGCGAGCGGCGAGGTGGCGCGCACGGCAAAGCTGGCCTTGCCTTCCCACAGCGCCTTGCCGCTTGTCCGGTCCTTGATCGTTACGCTCAGCAGGGTTTCCACCTGTTCGGGCGGCGGGCCGGAAAGGTCGAGCCCGATGCCCAGCCCCACTCCTGAGCCATAAGAACCGGCCGAGCCGCCGATGCCCACCGAAACCGGACTGCGCACCCGGTCCGGTCGCCAGGCGCGACGTTCGATGCGCAAGCTCGCGAGCTGGGGGCTCGCCGCGCCGGCCGGCGCTTCGCTATAGCCCAGCAAGACCAGCTGGCGGGCGACGGCGGCGGCATAGCTGCGGTATTCCAGACTGTCGCCATCCTGCTCGCCGGCGGGCACCACAGCAATTGCACCGCGCCCCAGCATGGCCAGTTCAGCCACATGAAAGCGCGTCACTTCGACCGGGCCGACCGGCGCGACGCAGCCTGCCAAGGCGGCAAGGCCAAGGGCTGCGGCAGCAAGGGGCAGGCTTTTCATCGCAAGGTCTCCGCAAAGGCGCCACGCAGGTCTGGCCCGCTCGTCGTGCACTTGCAAGCCCGCCTGCACCTTTGAGCATTGCCCGGATGTTAACCAATCGGCGCTAGCAATTGCCGCCATCATGCAAGCCAAACTTCCTGTTCTGGTCACTGGTGGCGCGGGCTATATCGGCAGCCACGCGGTGCTCGCTCTCGCTGATGCCGGCTGGCCGGTCGCGGTGATAGACAACCTCTCCACCGGCTTTCGCTGGGCCGTGCCCGAAAGCGTGCCGCTGCACATCGGCGACATTGAGGATGCAGACCTGCTCGCGCGGATCATCGAGGGGCAGGGCATTGGCGCGGTGATGCATTTCGCCGGATCGGTGGTGGTGCCCGAATCGGTCAAAAATCCGCTGAAATATTATCACAACAACACGGCCAAGACCCGCGCCTTGCTAGAATCGGCGGTGCTGGGCGGGGTGAAACATTTCATTTTCAGCTCAACCGCGGCGACCTATGGCATTCCCGCAGTATCGCCGGTGGCCGAGAGCACGCCGCAAGTGCCGATCAATCCCTATGGCATGTCAAAGCTGATGAGCGAGCACATGCTGGCCGACGTTGCCCGCGCACATCCGATGAATTTCGGCGTGCTGCGCTATTTCAACGTTGCCGGCGCCGATCCATCTGGCCGCACCGGGCAATCGACCGCTGGGGCCACGCACCTGCTGAAAGTCGCGGTTGAGGCGGCGCTGGGTAAACGCGGCCATGTCGACATTTTCGGCAGCGATTTTGCCACGCCCGACGGCACCGGGGTGCGCGACTATATCCATGTCAGCGACCTTGCCGCCGCGCATGTGCTGGCGTTGGAGGCTCTGGTTGGCAACTCCGCGCGCTCGCTCACGCTCAATTGCGGCTATGGCCGGGGTTATTCGGTGCTCGATGTGCTCGATGCGGTTGATCGCGCCACTGGCCGCGCAATTCAGCGCCGCATGGGGCCGCGCCGCGTCGGCGATCCCGATTCGCTGATTTCCGACAACCGCCTGATTCGCGAAACGCTGGGCTGGACCCCGCGCCACGCCGATCTCGATGCGATTGTCGGCCATGCGCTTGCCTGGGAAGCCAGATTGAGCGAAATCCGGGCCGTGGCATGAGGGCTGAATCATCTGCGCGGCTTGACTTACCGCCCTGTGCTGCCTAACGGCGCACCTTCAATTTTCGCGGCAACAGGCCGCCCCCGAGGGTTTCATGAAGATTCGCAACAGCCTCAAGTCGCTCAAGGACCGCCACCGGGATAACCGCGTGATTCGCCGCCGTGGGCGCACATATGTGATCAACAAGACCAACCGCCGCTTCAAGGCGCGCCAGGGTTGATCTGCTGATTCCCCGATCTATCGGGGATGCACAACATGACTGATCGGGTTTCCGCCGTCGTTTTCGATGTCGGCCGGGTGCTGGTCCAGTGGGACTTGCGCTGCCTGTTTGCCAAGCTGATCGATGACCCGCGCGAACTCGAATGGTTCGTCAGCAACGTCGTCACCGAACAGTGGCATTTCCAGCATGATGCGGGCCGGCCATTGGCGGAAATGGTGCCCGAGCGAATCGCTGAATTTCCTGACTATGCGCGCCATATCGAGGCCTATGCCAGCCGGTTCAACGAAACCGTGCCGGGGCCGGTGCCGGGCAGCATCGAACTGGTCGAAGCGCTGCACGCGGCGGACATGCCACTTTATGCAATCACCAATTTCGGGGCCGAATTCTGGCCGAACTTCCGCGCGACCATGCCGGTGTTCGGCCTCTTCCGCGATATTGTCGTCTCAGGCGTCGAGAAGATCGCCAAGCCTGATCCGGCGATTTTCGACCTCGCTGCGGCGCGCTTCGGCCACGCACCGGGCGCCATGCTGTTCATCGATGATAATGCGGCCAACATCGCAGCCGCGAAAGCCCTCGGCTGGCAGGTGCACCACTTCCGCGATGCCGCTTGCCTGGCCGAAGACCTGCGCGGGCGGGCTTTGATCGCCTAGGAGGCTGCGTTGCAGCGCGTCAGCTGTTCTGCGGTCAGCTCGCCCTGCGGCGTGGCAAACTTTGCAACCGGACCAAACCGGTGCGCAACCTTGCCGCACACGACCACCGCGCGGGCGCCATCAGCGGGCGCGGAGCAACGCTCACCTTCGCAGCGCCAGATCGCCCCGTCGATGATCTCGCGCTTTGCTGCGGGCAGGGGGCTGGCGAGCGAGACGGCATAGGCTCCGCCTGTTGGCGCCGCATGGGCTGGGGCGGTGGTGGCGGTAAATCCGGCGATGGTGCCTGCCATCGCGAGCACGGCCGGGATCAGGACACGCGGCAGCAACCGCGCAAATACGGTGGTCATGTAGTTTCTCCTGTTTTGCGGCACCGCAGTCTGGCTTCCCGGGGAGGGCGCGCTAAATTACGTTGCGAATCACTATTTAATGTAATACATTTTTAGTTGCAACCTAAAATGTATATTTCCGGCGACGCCTTCCGCCGAAGTAGGCTAGGAATGGACGAGATGGAGAAGTTGCTGGATAGTCTGGATGATTGCGGCCTGCCGCGCGCGCTCGAGGTGATGGGCGATCGCTGGTCGTTCATGATCCTGCGAGCCGGGTTCAATGGGATTATCCATTTTGAGCACTTCCTTGAAGCGCTTGGTATTGCCCGTAATATCCTAGCCAATCGGCTTGGCCGTCTGGTCGAGGCCGGGATTATGCAGCGCGAGACCTGCGAGCATGACCGCCGCAAGGTCGAATATCGGCTGACCGAAAAGGGCGCCGACCTGTTGCCTGCCATGCTGGCGCTGCGACAATGGGGCGCGAAACATCAGCTGGGCGTCGAATCGAACCCGGTGCTGACCGACAAGCGCGACAACCTGCCGATTGCGCCGATTGCCATCCACGCCGCCGACGGTCGCAAGATCGGCTGGCACGAATTGCAGTGGCGCGACCAGAGCGAGGTGGGCCAGATTTACGGAGATAGGCCCGGCGGCGATTGCTGCGACTAGCGCAGCGGCGCGATTTGCGGCAGACTATGATCCACCAAGTCCCGTAAAAGCGGGACCAGAGAGGACACCAGCTGATGCAAGCCCTAGCCGATCTCGATCTGCCGTTCCTGCCGATGGGCACGCCGGAGTTCGCCGCCGATCCGTTCACCTTCATCGCCGAGGCGCGAAAGCAGCACCCGTGGATCGCGAAATGCGAAGCCGGATACTGCGTGTTCGACTATTCCGCGATCAACGAAATTCACCGCATGGACGACTATCTGCGCCCCAGCTTTGATGGGGTTCTTGAGCAGATGGAAGCACGCGAAACCCCCTGGGGGCGCTTTTTCAGCGAACAGCTGATTGCCATGCCGCCTGAACAGCACCGCTTCATCCGCGATACGTTCGCCGCCAAGTTTACCCCGCGCTTTGCCAACCAGCTGCGCCCGATGATGGTTGAAACGATCACCAAGCTGATCGATCAGTGGGCGCCCAAGGGCAAGATCGACTTCGAAGAATTTGCCTCGCGGTTTCCAATCTCGGTGATGTTCGGCCTCGTCGGCGCGCCACTGGATGCCATCGAGGATCTGCGCGAAGACCTGGAGGCAATCGGCCTCGCCACCTCGATGCAGAAAGAGCGCGTGCCCCGGATCAACGAGGGCTATGTGCGACTGGAGGCTTTCGTCGAGAAGATTATCGCCGAGCGCCGCGCCAATCCGCGCACCGATGGCGTCGAAGATCTGCTGACCATGCTGATCGACACCGGCGATAGCGGCAATGTCGCGCATCGCAACCTGGTCGACCTGATCAATTTCTTTTTCATCGCCGGCTACGACACATCGAAGAACGTGCTGACCTACACCATGAAAACGCTGCTCGATTACCCTGAAATCTACCAGCGCTGCGCCGAGGATCACGATTATTGCCGCAAGGTGATCGAGGAGGCGCTGCGCTTCTTCAATCCGGGCACCACCTTCCGGTTCATCGATCAGGATCTGGAATACCGCGACGTGCTGGTGCCCAAAGACACCATGCTGTTCTTCCCGCTGAGCATTTCGGGCCGCGATGCGCTCGCCTTTCCCGATGGCAATGTGTTTGATCCTGAGCGGACCGTCGATCCGAAAAGACGCCATATCGCCTTTGGGCTCGGCAAGCACATGTGCCTTGGCCAATATATCGCCCGCGCGCAGCTGCAGGAGGCCTTGCACCAGATCGCCCAGCGCTTCCGCGAGCCAAAGCTGGCGGGCGAATACAGCTGGCGGCCGTTTTACGGCACCTGGGGGCTTAAGGGTCTGCCGTTGGAGTTCACGCCGGGGTAGCTAGCGAGTTCTGGCGACATAATTGCAAAAATCCCACCCATCCTGAGGAGCGGCTGAGCCTGTCGAAGACGCGTCTCGAAGGACTTGCACTCCGGGTGGTTCGAGACGGGTCTTCGACAGGCTCAGTCCCTCCGCACCATGAGCGGTATGTTCTAATAGTTCGTCGCTCTAAATCCACAATTCCTCGTTGCGCTCGTCGCCGATGGTGTCGATGTAGTCCTCGATTTCGGGTCGGGCGAGGGCGGCGGCATAGATCTTGCCCATCTTGACTGGCGATGCCGCGTCCCAGCTTTCCGGCTTCCACAATTGCGCGCGGAGGATGGCGCGGGGGCAGTGGAAGAAGGCGCGGGTCACGGAAACGCGGATCGCCAGGATCGCTGGCTTGCCGTGGCTGGTCAGCCGCTCACACAGATCGGCATCGTCGTAGAGTTCGGCCTTGCCGACCACCCGCAGCACATCGCCGGTGGCGGGGCGGAAGAACATCAGCCCGATGCGGCCATTGGCGAGCACATTGCGCAGGCCCATTTTCAGCTGGTTGCCGTTGCGCTCGGGCACCAGCAGGGTCTTGCTGTCCAGCACATGGACAAAGCCGGGATCATCGCCCTTAGGGCTCAGGTCGATGCCGGCTTCGTTCTCGGTCGCCATGATCAGGAACGGGCTGCGGGCGATGAAGACCAGCGCTTGATCGTCGAGATGGTCCAGCACTTTGGCAGCGGCGATGGCGCTGGGATCGGGGATCAGCTCGGTAAGCCGTGTGATGCTGTCGATCTTGGCCATGCGCTCTCCTTCGCCGGTCAGAAAACAAGAATGTCTCGTTTCACCGACCGACGCAAGCAGTCGGCGGGATTAATCGCCCGGGCGCAGCGCCAGCACCGATCCTTCCGCGTCAGCCGATATATAGAGCGTCCCGTCCGCGCCTGCCGCCAGCCCGGCGAACGAGGTCATCGGCCCGCACATGTCGCCCACCCCGCCCAGCGGCTTGATGACGATGCCGGGAGGCGCGCCGACCGGCAGCAGCGCGGCGATGGTCTGGCGCGCGCCGCCCGACAGGTCGCACGCCACAACTTCCTTGGCCGCAACGTCGAGCACATAGAGCTTGCCGCCGGCAATCGTGATGCCTTCCGGCTTGCCGAGGCCGTCGAGCACGGTCTCGCTTTTGTCGCCTGCAATCTTCGAGACGCGGCCTGCGCCTGATTCGGCCACATAGACCGTGCCGTCCGGCGCGACCGCAACGCCCATCGGCGTGTCCAGCCCGCTCGCCAGTTCGGTCACCACGCCATTTTCGGCGAGCATCACGCGGCCGGTGATGTAGTCGGCGAAGACCGCGCCGCCGCCTGCGCTTGGCGCCACGCCCATCAGGCGGTCGAACCCTGCGGCAAGCAGTTCCGGCTCGCTGCCCGGAGTCCAGCGCGCGACGGTGCCGTTCGCCGTGGTCGCCAGCAATTGCCCGCCGCCGCAGCTGGCGAGGCCGCGCAGGAAGCCGGGATAGTTGCCCATGAACAGATTGCCGATCTGCTGACGCGCGCCGCCCTTGGGGATGGCATAGGCGAACATGCCGTCGGCGATTGTCACCAAGCCGGCCTCATCAACGCAGAGCCCCATTGGCCACTGGAAGCCGGCCTCGATGAACGGCTTCCACTTGCCGCCGCCAAACAGCTCGAAAATGCCGCCGGTGATGTGGCTGACGAACAGGCGCTCGCCGATGAACACGCAGTTGTCGAGCCCGGGGGAGAGATCGGCCAGCACTTCGCGGCTGCCATTGCGGGGGTCGATCCGCAGCACCTGCCCGCTGCCGACCTGGGTCGAGATGATAAAGCCCTGGGCATCAAATTTCACCGAATCTGGAACGCCAAGGTCTTTGGCCACAACTTCCGCCGGGCCGCCATCAAGGCTGACGCGCCAGATTTCGTTGGCGCCCTGTGCCGGGAAATAGAGCTTGCCATCCGGGCCGACCTCGAAGGCATTGGGCATCGGCACATCGGCGAGGATCACCCGCGATTCGCCAGTATTGCGGTCAAACTCGCGGATATTGGCGCCCATGCGCAGCTCGCCGGCGATCACCCGGTCCTGATAAACCGTCACCGGATTGGCAATCGGTACGTCGCCATTGAGCACACGGGTGGTGCCATCGGGGTGGAGCACGGAGAGCCGGTTGGAAGTGATCTCGGTGCAATAGAGATTGCCGGCCGAATCGAACGCAAGATCATCCGGCCCGATGATGCCGCCGCCGAGCGGGCTGACCGTTTCGATTGAACCGCTGACCGGATCGATCGCGCTGACCTGGCTGCCGCAGACTTGCGCCACATAGATGCGTCCATCGGCCCCGGCGCGCATGCCATTGGCGCCATAAAGCCGGCTGGGCGGGGTCAGCCGGTCAAGCGACCAGCCCTCTGCAAGTGTGGCGGTGGGCGCGACAAAGCGCGGGGGTGTATCGGCCATCGGTGATCCTCTCATGCAAGGTTGTGTTCTTGCGCGCTTGGGTATCGCCGTGCGCGGCCTCGCGCAATGCTGCGTTTTGGGCCAGCGTTTATGCCGCAACCGGCTCATGACCTTTCAGCGTCACGCGGTGAAGATATCTGCCGCTGTCGACATCGAACGGGGTGACCCGGTGCATGGTGCCGGTGTTGTCCCACATCACCACATCGCCCATCGACCAGGTGTGGCGATAGGTGAACTGCGGCTGTTCGGCATGGGCGATCAGGCGGGCGATCAGGGCGTCGCCTGCCGCTTTGTCCATGCCGACGACATTCGTCGCAGTCCATCCGAGGACCAGCGACTTGCGGCCCGACTTGTGCCGCCAGACCAGCGGATGGACGCGGGCAGTGCCAAGCGAGCGGCCTTCCAGCGCGGCGAGGGGATTGATCCCGCCGGGAAATTCCACCTTGCGAAAAACGCCCATGGTGGTGTGCTCGACCTCCAGATTCTCGATCTGCGCCTTGTCGTCGTCCGAAAGCGCCTCATAGGCGGCATAGGTGTTGGAAAACTCGGTCTCGCCGCCCTCGGGCGAAAGGCGCACGGCGGCGAGCATAGTGCCGAGCGGCGGCAGCGCCGTGTCCAGCCGGTCCATGTGCCAGGCGCGGGTGCCATAGAGGATGAGGGCGAGCGGATTGACCTTCTCGTCCATCGTTACCTTGAAATTGCCGCTCTGATCGTCCTGATCGTCGAGCGGGCCAAGCGTCTTGGCAAACATATTGAGCTGAGCCTCGTCGAAATGGACATCGCGCAGCAACAGCACACCGCGCGTCACCAGCAGATCGCGCAGCTCGGCGCCGAATTGCCCGCTCAGCAGGGTGGCGGCGTCCGCCTTCACTTCGCTGCCAATCATCGGCTTCAGCGGTTCGTGGTTCAGTGGCATTTTCGTCCCTATCAAGTGTATTGCCGCAATGCCTCAAGCCGTTCGTCGGTTTCGGGATCGTTTTCAATCTCGATCCCGAAGCAATTGGTCAACATCGCCATGACGTTGTAGCAGCCGACCAGGAACACGACTTCCATCTGCTGCGGCTGGCTATAGCGTTCGCCCAGCGCGGCCCAGGTGACATCGCTCAGCTGTTGGCCTGCCACCAGTTCATCAGCGGCGCGCACCAGCAGCCGGTCCCATGCGGACAAGCTGGCTGCGCCGTTCCGAACATCATCAATATCGGTATCGCTCAGCCCGGCCTTGTGGGCGATCTGGACATGGTGGTGCGCTTCATAAACGTCCTTCCCCAGCGCCAGCGTGCGCAGCACCAGCACTTCGCGGTCGCGCGCCGGCAGGGTTGATTTTGCGATGACCTCGGCAATGTAGGGCACGAATGTTCGATAAAGCCCGGGATGGCGCACCAGCACGCGGCTGAAGGTCAGGTGGGTCCAATCGCCGACCAGCGTCTTCTGCCCGTCGCTGAACGCCTCCACCGCCAGTGGCGGTACCCGCACGGCAAGTCTTTCCATCATGCTCTCCCTGTTTGGCTGGCCAGCAGCGCTGGATCGATCCCTTCGGCCCGCCAAGTGGCTTCCCAGCGGCGCTGCATCGGGGTTTCAAACAGGATTTCGGCGCTGCCTTGCGCTGCGTGCCAGCCGTGGCGCTGCATTTCGCCATCGAGCTGGCCGGGGCCCCAGCCCGAATAGCCCAGCGCAATCAGCCAGTCGCGTGGGCCCTCGCCGGCGGCAATGGCTTCGAGCACTGCGGGCGTTGCGGTGAGCGCGCCCAGCGGCGGCATCTCGATTGTGCCAGCCCCGGCCCAGTCACGTGAATGCAGCACGAAGCCGCGTCCCGGCTCGACCGGACCGCCATGCAGCACTCGGCAATCGGGTGCTATGCCCGGCGCAATTCCCATTTCTTCGAGCAACGCATGAAACCCCAGATCCTCGCGCTCATGCGCCAGATCAATGCCGAACGCGCCGCCGGCATCGTGCACATATATCGCGATGGTCGCCCGTTCGAAGCGGGGGTCGCCCATGCCGGGCAAGGCCAGCAGCAGCCTGCCGGCAAGGGTGTGTGCCTGTTTCATCGTTGCCCAGAGCTTATCGGGCCGCTTGACTTTCGCCAAGCGCGGCGGAAAGGAAAATTCAATAGACTCGCGTCAAGTGCGAGGCGGGAGAAAGACAATGGCCGGACTGAATATCACCAACCTTGAGGACAATCTCTCCTTCGGCGCGCGCGTGCGCGGGGTGACCATCGAGAATGTGGCAGACGAAGGCGTTCGCGTGCAGCTGCGCGATCTGTTCGTGGATCGCGGCATGATCGTGTTCGAGGATATCGAGCAGACCAACAAGATGCACGTCGAACTCAGCAAGGTGTTCGGCCCGCTGAAGGATCACCCGACCAAGACCACCAACCGCACCGCCGAGGACGAAGCCGCCGGCGTAATCGACATGCATTACAAGCCCAAGGACGGCGAGATCGACAAGGGTGATGGCATCGTCGAAATCGATGGCAAGCTGACGGCCCGGTTCTCGCCATGGCATTTCGATCACTGCTATAATGACGAGCTCAACTATGCGGGCATCCTGCGCTGCCCGATCAATGCGCCCGAAGGCGGCCGCACCGGTTTCATGGACGGGATCGAAACCTACCGCCAGTTTCCCGCCGAGTTGCGCAAAAAGCTGGAAGGCCGCAACGTGATCTACACGCTCGACACCCGGCTCTCGAAAATGCGCTTCGGGGTCAACTTCAAGCCGATCAGCGAAAACTCCGCGACCCCGCAGTTGCTCAAGGAAGTCGCCATATTCCCGCGGGCGATGCATCCGGCGGTGTGGAAGCGTGCGACGGGCGAGACAGTGCTGCATTTTGCGCCGTGGATGGCAGTAGGAATGGAGCACGACGAAACCCCCGAAGGTGATGCGCTGCTTGATGAGGCCAGCCACACGCTCAACAGGCTGGGCAAGGGCACCAGCGCCTACTGGCACAGCTGGAAGCCGACCGACATGGTAATCTGGGACAACACCCGCATGCTCCACGCAGTCGAAGGTTGCGACGCACACTACGAACGCCGCACGATCCGCTCGACCATCCGGGGTGATTATGGCCTGGGCTATTTCGAGGACGGCAAGAAGATCGGTGAGGTTAACCGTTTGGTCGAGGCGTAAGGGCGGATATCACACAAACGCCGGGATCACTTCGCGCGCGAACAGCTCGGCATAAGGCTTGAACTTCGCGCTCGGCAGGCCGGGCGGCACGCCCAGCATGATGTGATCGACCGGGGCTTTGGTTTGCATTTCCCGGAACAGATCGATTGCTTCACCCGGCGAGAGCACGCGCATGATGCCTGAGGCTTTGAATGCCTCCAGGCTCATTGCCTCCAGCCCGCGATCCCCGTCGACGCCCAGCGCCTGGTCTTCTGCGGCCATTTCGCCATAGGTGTTGTTGACGTGGTGAAAATGCGGGGCGAGCTCTTCCCAGGCGCGCGCCTTGTCGTCCGCCACCACGGTGAACAGTTCAGGCAGGCGCATGCTGGCCTTGGCCACATCCTTGCCCGCTTCGTGCAGTTTTTCGAGGTAGAGCGGCGCGGCTTCGATGTTGCCGAAATAGCCGTCCGCCCATTTCGCCACGCGCTCCATCGCGCGTGGCACGAAGCCGCCGATATACAGTGGGATGCGCCCGCGCGGGGCGGGCGGCGAAAGGCGAGCTTCCTTGATGTCATAGAACTTGCCCGGATAAGTCACTGTCTCGCCGGCCCACAGCCGCGTCACGATCTCGAGAAATTCGCCGAACATCGCCCCGCGTTTGCTGAAATCGGCGCCAAAGGCTTGCGTCTCGCGGCGGCGATAGCCAATCGCCAGCGTCATCTCCAGCCGCCCGCCGGCGAGGCAATCGAGCACCGCACAATCGGTGGCGAAGCGCACTGGATTGTAAAGCGGGGCGAGCGCCACAGCCGAGCCGAGCCGCAAGGTGCTGGTCCGCGCCGCGACCGCCGCGCAGGCAATCAGCGGCGAGGGCAGATAGCCGTCGCTGGCGCCGTGATGCTCGGGAAACCATGCGGCATGGAAACCGGCACTTTCGCTCCACACAGCGAAATCGATCAGATCGGCATAGTGCGCGGTCCATTCGCGGTGCCACTGCGGCGGATTGCGGAAGTCATAGAGATAGCCAAAAGTCAGATTTCCGGACATCATCGTCTCCTCTGCCTGCCGCACCAGCTTGCCAAGGCTTTTGCAAGGTGTAACCGGATTGCCAAATGGAATCGCCATTGCGAGAGGAAAAATCATGGCACCGCTAAGCGGCAAGGTTGCAGTGGTCACAGGCTCCAGCCGGGGCATCGGCAAAGGTATCGCGCTGGTGCTCGCCGAACAGGGCGCGACTGTTTATGTGACAGGGCGCAGCGTAACGCCCGGCGAATACTATCTCCCCGGCACTGTCGGCGAGACTGCGGCACTTTGCACGGAACGGGGCACTGAACGCGGCGGGAAGGGGATCGCCGTTGCCTGCGATCACGGCAATGACGAACAGGTCGCCGCATTGTTCGATCAGGTTCGCCGTGAGCAGGGCAAGCTCGATATCCTCGTCAACAATGCCTTCACCCTGTCGGAAGACCTGATCGAGCCCAAGCCGTTCTGGGAAAAGCCGCTGTCGAACCTTGAGATGTGGCAGGTGGGCGTGCGCTCCAGCTTCATCGCCGCCTGGCATGCTGCACCCTTGATGGTGCCGCAGAAATCAGGGCTGATTGTCGCGATCTCGGGCTTTGTCGGGGTGACCTATACCTTTGGCGTTGTGTTCGGCACCGCCAAGACCGCGGTTGACCGCATGGCGCGCGACATGGCGATCGAGCTGAAACCCCACAATGTCGCTTCGCTGTCGCTGTGGCAGGGGCTGACGCTGACGGAGAAGGCGCATTACAACCTCGCCCAGTCGAAGGAAAAAATGACGTCTTCGATCACTTCGATGACGGGCAGTTCGGTCGAGCATCCGGGCCGGGTGATCGCGGCGCTGTCTGCCGATCCCGAAATCATGGCGCGCTCGGGCGGGACTTTCATCACCACCGAAGTGGCGCAGGAATACGGCATCACCGATATCGACGGCCGCGTGATCCCCTCGGCGCGCGACAGTCGCGGCGGGCCGATCTGGCAGCCAGTTTGAAGGAGCGCTCACCATGAATCCAGACAAAGCCGCCCGCATCGATGCCATGCTCGACAAGCAGGATATCTGGGAGTGCCTGGTCCGCATGAGCCGCGGGACCGACCGCAGCGACCGGGAGCTGTTCCTTAGCGCATTTCACGCTGATTCCGTGGTCACCGCCGGGCCATTCGTCGGCTCGCCGGCCGACCTCTATGGCTGGGCGGCGAAGTTTCAGGCTGTGGCCTACACCAACACGCTCCACAAGCTGCACCAGATGACTTGCGATCTCGATGGCGATGATGCCCATGCCGAGACCTATTACCTGTTCATCGGCTGTCTGCCGGATGGCAACAACCTGCTGGCCGGCGGGCGGTATGTCGACCGGTTTGCGCGGCGCGGCGGCGTCTGGGGCATGGTGATGCGCAACAATTTCGTCGAATGGACCAGCATCGTCCCCGCACTCGGCAATCCGCTGGGCGAAATTCCCGATCTGATGCTCAACGGCGTTTCGGCGCGCGGGCCGGAGGATGCGTCTTATATCCGTCCGCTGGTGAACAACCTAGCGCTGCAGTTACCGGTTTAAGCCCCGCCCATCTGCTCCGACAAAGTGCGCGCGCTGGCGACCAGCGCCGTGCCCAGCGCCTCGATGGGTTTGCGGCCCAGCGCGCCGCCCAGCCCGATGCCGACCAGCGCATGGCTGGGACTTCCGCCTGCCTTCCACACCGGCGCGGCGACGACGGTGATGCCGGCGATATAGTTGCCCTCGTCGACGCCGTAGCCCTGCGCGCGGGTCTGTTCGACTTGCGCTTGCCAGTGTTTGAAACTGGGCGGATTATCCCAGCGCAGGGTGTGGAATTTGGCCTCCAGCTGGGCAGCGGGATACATGCCGAAAGCGGCGATGCAGCGCCCGGTTGCG
>JANOBA010000298.1:0-4579 GCA_031411415.1 Novosphingobium sp. | reverse complement strand
CAAGTGGATTCAATAATAATCTACTTGAATTATTTCCCCCTGCCGGTATAATATAAAACGATAATTAGAGATCCCAATGCCCGAGCGATTTACAGTAAAGAAGGGAGCACCCAAGCGACGCCCGCGATCGGTATATCCGTTCGAAGAGATGCTGGATGTGGGCGATTACTTCGATGCACCGGACGATATGGGGTGGGTTCTAGGACAAGAAGGTAAATCCGCACGGCGTCATTCTATCCTGAGCTCTGCTCGCAATTTCGCTCGGCGTCACGGCATCACTTTCAAAGTGGCGACCACAATTTGGTATGATCACAAAGTCCCCGTGGTGCGCTGCCAGCGTGTTGATGCCGGGCCACCTGGTGAAATTGTTGAGAAGCCGTACCCGGTCCGCAAAGCATCTAATTGAGTGGTACGGCTCCCTGCAAAAATCAAGGAGCCGTCCATTCAGATCTCGGTCCGCTCGGAAAGCGTCAGCGCATCATCGATGTCGACGCCCAAATAGCGTACTGGCGACGCGGCTCGCTCCGCCAACATACCGGCCATTCTCGGCTCTGGACTTGCCTCGGAAAAGTGGAGAGTTTTCCTTGCATGAAAGGTGAACTCAATGCCGAAGCATTTCACGAAAGAGTTTGAAGACGAAGCAGTGCGTCTTGCGCGGACCAGTGGGCGGACGCATCGCGAGATTGCAGACGACCTTGGCATAGGCCTGTCGACGCTGACGCGGTGGATCAGCAAGCACCGCGATCGGGACGATCCGCCTGACAAGGCTGCATCGCAGGATATGGCGACGGAACTGAAGCGGCTTCGCCGGGAGAACGAGATCCTCCGCCAGGAACGGGACATACTGAAGAAGGCTACCGTTTTTTTCGCCAAGGAGGGAAGTCGATGAGATTCCGGCTCGTCGATGAGGCGAAGAAGGAGTTCCCCGTCCAGCGCCTCTGCAATGTCCTTGGCGTCAGCCAAAGCGGTTACTTCGAGTGGAAGGGCCGCAGCGCCAGTATCCGGCAACGGGCAGACATGGTGCTGCTTGCGCATGTCCGATCCGCGTTCGCGCTTTCAAACGGCACATATGGCAGTCCCCGCATGACGCGGGATGCCGACTTTCTTTGCGAACCGAATGAGACCGTCTCCGGTTTGCACGCGACCTTCGCCGTTGCCGTGGGTCTTATCCTGGCAACGATACTGTTGGTGCACTGGGCATCACGTGGCGATGGTGTTCCGGTTGATGCGATCGATTTACTCTGATGCTGGCATCGGGAATGTGGCGTGGTCCGCCAAGATTCCGGCCGTAAAAGTGATCCCGCGATGGTCCTGAAAGCTGCCATCCATTCAGGCCTGTCCGCTACGTCCGAAATCGGGTGAAAGCGGACAGTCCTGTTCAGGTTCGAAAGCAGAAGACTGGATTTTCGTTCATATTGGTCGGTCGCGGTAGCGGTCGGGGATGCGGAGGGCCGAGTTCAGAGCTATCCTTCGATTCCAGCAAGAATTTCGCGTACTTCATCGGTAATGGCAGACGCAATAGGCGATCTCGTTCGGCCTCGTCTGAAAACCATGCAGATTTCGGTCTGCGCTGGCCACAGATCGATGATGTCGAGCAGTGCCATGCGGCCTTCATGCAATTCGGCTGCCACAAAGGCGGGGGCCGATAGCCACACGCAATCTGTCTCCAGGACGGTCTCGCGCAGGATGTGGAAATTGTCGCATATGAAGGCACCCCCGGTACCGGCAAGCCCGCCTGATGGCAGCTCCACGGCAGAAGCTACGGGAAATCCCGTCAGATCACTCATGGAAAGACCGGCACGGCCAGCCAGAGCATGGTCGGCGCGGACGATCATCGCCAGTTTGAGTGTGCCGATGGGCTCATTAATCACATTGGGTAGCTGGCTGACATGCCAGCTGTTGCCAAAGATCATCTCGATATTGTCGTTCATCATCTCCATCAGCAGCTGGTCCGCCGGCTTCGTCAACGTGAACAGCTGCAGGTTGGGCCGAGACCTCATTAGAGACCGGCTAAGCGTCGGCAGCAACAGGCTCGCCAATAGCGGCCCCAAGCCAAATTCGATCCGCCCCGCCTCTCCCTTGCTGTAGAGGCGGAGGTTGCGCTCCAGATCACCGGTCGCAGACAGGATTGCCCGGGCTTGCTCCACCACCATCTTGCCGCCAGCAGTCAGCGTGACGCCGCTGCGCTCCCGGTCAAACAGGCGGACCCCGTGATAGGCTTCGAATGCGGCGACGCTGCGGCTGAGTGCTGGCTGGGTCAAATGCAGCACTTCGGCGGCGCGCGAAAAACTACCGGCGCGGGCAACGGCAACGACGTGCCTCAGCTTGGCATACTCCATGGGTATTACTCCTATGCATGGAAAATCGCATTAATCGGCATTAGTCAGCATGAACTGCGCGAGTAAAGGTCAACTGCGAGAATGGCGCTGGTTTGGAGCGAGAGCGATGCTGCAATATTTCATCTGGATTTATGGTGCGACCGCCGCGATCCTGTTGGCTGAGGTGATCATGGGGCGGCACAAGGGTGCTTACACCCGCAGCGATATTCCTCTGCTGATCGTCAGCTTCGTCTCGGGCCGTGCAGTGATTGGCCCTTTCATGGTGGGATTGATCGCCATCATTTACGGGCTGGCATTCCCTCAGTGGAAGGGGGCGCTGGCTTCCATGCCGTTCTGGATCGCCTTTCCAGCCCTGCTGCTGTTTGAGGAATTCGTCTTCTACTGGGTCCATCGCTCGGCTCACCAAAACCGTAACAGCAAGGAGCAACTGTTGTGGAAGCTGCACCGCACCCATCACAGCGGAAGGCACATGAACGTAGTGCTGCAAGCGAGGGTGAACCTGTTCTGGTATGTCGTCATACCCTCGGGCTGGACGATCGGCCTTGGCCTCTATCTCGGCATGGGCGCAGCCGCTGCCTCAGTTTCTGTCACCCTAGTTGCGTGGAACACGGTGACCCATTAGAATTTCCGCTGGGATGATGCCGTTCGCAAGCATCCCAGGTTCGGCCCGGTGTTTCGCGCGCTCGAGCACGTCTTTGTCTCGCCGGGTATCCATCATACGCATCACGGCTACGGCAAGGACGGTGCGGGCTATCGCAATTTCGCAACGGTGATTTCGCTGTGGGACTGGCTCTTCGGCACCCTGCATATTCCCCAGGGCCGTCCTTGGCGGTATGGCAATCCCGGACCGACTGCCCATTGGACCGAGGAGCTCTTGTATCCGCTGGTTGGCTTTGGGAACAAGCAACCGCGCGCTGCGACTTCAGAAACCGCCGGCTAACCCGGTAATGTCTGCAGTCGGTCTCCTTCGATACCAGGCACCTCGATGACGCGTTCGGCCTACGTCTCACTGAGTGCCTTGATCCGGCTGCGGAACAATTGCGCGAACGATCTGGCCGCGCTCGATTGTGTCCGCCGGTCGAGCGCGTACATGATTATCCGGAACGCGCGGCCCTCGTCAGTTTTCGGCCAGGGGATCGCGCAAAGCGTGCCCCGTGCGATCTCGTCCATCACAGCGTAGGCGGAAGCATGCCAGATCGCGTCGGTCGACGCGGTGAGATGAACCAGGGCGTCGAAATCCTCGACGACATGACGCGGTCTTCCACTCGTATTCTCCAGCTCGAACGATCGTGGCATCCGCACGCCGCCAGATACGAGGATCGGATACTGTGCATCGTCATCGGCACCGAGAAGCAGCGGGTGGCCTGCGCGGACGACCATGCTACGCGGAAACCGGCCGAGCACTTCGGCACGAACCGGCACGGTTTCGGGCACCTGGCCTTCGGCAGCTACGAAAAATTCGATCTCGCCGGCGATCAGCAATGGCCACAGCGCCTCGACGTTGCGAACGACCACGTCGTTGATCACGTCGGGCGCCATCGTGATCCGCTCATGCAGCGCGCCGGACAGCAATGCGCGTGCGGGCATCGGAGCCATGCCGAAGCGCACAAGGCCGGATTGTCCCAGTGCGGTGCGATCCCACTGCCGCTCAAGGTTCTCGGCATCGGCCAGCAGTGTGGCGGCGGCATTGATCATGGTCTGCCCCTGTGCCGTTACCCTGACACCGGCGCGGTCGCGGTCGAAGAGGCGCAAACCGAACCGCCGCTCGACGTTCTGGACAGCGCGGGTCAGTGCAGGCTGCGAGATACCCAACTCTTCCGCCGCTCGCGCGAAGCTGAGGCGGCGGGCGAGCGTGACGACATAGCGAAGCGAACGCAGATCCATCATCAGTGCATGTTATCAAAACTGGCTTTTGAATGCATTAGACATAATCAGTGGCCCGCGCCTAATTTGCCGGCTTCCGCAGAAGGGGAGATAGCCGTGGCCATTCGCCGAACAATCGCCGCGATCGTACTTGCCAGCACTGCATTGTCGTCGGGTGGCGCTTCTGCCCAGCAGCAGGCAGCCGCACCGGCGGCCGCACCCGCGCCGGTTCCGGCGCGCGACCAGCGGCCCAACGTGCTCGTCTGGCTGATGGACGACGTCGGTTTCGCGCAGGTGTCTTCTTATGGCGGGCTGGTCCAGACGCCCAACATCGACCGCGTGGCGGCGATGGGGCTGCGCTATTCGAACTATCACAC
>JANOBA010000297.1:0-16928 GCA_031411415.1 Novosphingobium sp. | reverse complement strand
GTCAGCGCGACCCCGGCCAGCGCACCGCGCAGCGCGGCATTGACCACCGGCCAGTGCGGCTTGACCTGGCGGCCGCTTCCAGCCCGCAATCGTGCTTGCCCTGATCAACACATGCGGTCAGCGCAATCGGGCCTTCGACCGCCTCGACAATATCGGCCAGCGTGATCGCCGCTGCCGGTCGTGCCAGCTTCAGCCCGCCGCCAACCCCGCGCGATGAGCGGAGCAGCCCGGCAGCCGTCAGCCGGCTGACCAGCTTCTGCACCGTGGGCGCAGGCAAGCCGGTTTCCTCGGCAAGCTGGCCGGCGTTGACCTGCCTGTGCCCGCAATGCCGCGCGGCGGCGGCCATGGTGACAACGGCATAATCGGCCATGCTGGAAAGTCGCATCGGCGGGTTCCCGGTTAAATCAGATTGATTCGTTCCGGTTTCAAGTAGGTTGCTGCAACGCACATTGCAACCCTGCGCGATAATCGCACCTCATGTCAGTGAACTTCAGGCATAGGACCAAAAAAATGGCGGCCCCCCGGATTCCGGAGAGCCGCCTTAAAGTCGAGAACTCGCGGCATAATGCGCGCAAGCCCTTCGGGTCGCACAGGCCCGATAGGCGTGGGCCATGCGGCTGAATTGTATGAATTCGCCAATTCCGGCGATGGAACTGCTCACATTGCAAAGAAGTCTCCCGATGTGGCCTTTGGGCAACAGATGCCCGACCACGTCGACAGGCACGCCCGGCTTTGCCATAGCGGCAGGCACGATGCTCTATTCGCTGATCCGCCCCGCGCTCTTCGCGCTCGATGCCGAACGCGCGCATGGCCTGGCCATGGCAGCGCTGAAACTGCTGCCCGCAGGCGCGCCGCCGCACAGAGGAGGCCCGCTGGAAACAACTGTCGCTGGCCTCACATTTGCCAACCCGCTGGGCATGGCAGCCGGCTTCGACAAGGACGGCGAAGTGGCAGATGCCCTGCTCGGGCTGGGCTTCGGTTTCGCCGAAGTCGGCTCAATCACCCCGCTGGCGCAAGCGGGCAACCCGAAGCCCCGCCTGTTCCGCTTGGCCGAGGATCGCGCGGTGATCAACCGGATGGGGTTCAACAACAGCGGCGGCGAGGCAGCAGCGCGGCGGCTGAAGGCGCGGCAAGGCCGGCCGGGGATCGTCGGGATCAACATCGGCGCCAACAAGGATTCGGCCGACCGCATCGCCGACTATGCCCTGATGACCCGGCTGATCGCGCCCATGGCAAGCTATCTGGCGGTCAATGTTTCCAGCCCCAACACGCCAGGCCTGCGCGCCTTGCAGGACAAGGGCGCGCTGACCGCGCTGCTCGATGCGGTGCTGGAGGCAAGGGGCGCGGATGGCCCGCCGGTGTTTTTGAAGGTCGCTCCCGATCTCGAAACTGCCGACATCGACGACATTGCGCGGATCGTCCTCGACATGGGGCTGGGCGGCCTGATCGTCTCGAACACCACCATTTCGCGCCCGCCACTGCAATCGCGCCATGCCCAAGAGGCCGGCGGGCTTTCCGGCGCGCCATTACGCGAACTTGCGCAAGCGCGACTGCGCGATTTCCGCAAGGCAACCGGCGGCGCGGTGGCGTTGATTGGCGTCGGCGGGATTGCCAGTGCTGACGACGCCTGGGCCCGCATTCGCGCCGGGGCCAGCCTGGTGCAGCTTTACAGCGCGATGGTTTATGAAGGCCCGGGCATCGCCCGGCGGATCACCGCAGGGCTTGAAGGCCTGATGCGGCGCGATGGTTTCAGCTCGATTGCCGAAGCGGTGGGAAGCGCATAGGCATGGCCGCCATGTCCCGCCAAATTCTCGCCGCTCTCATCGCCTCGCTGTTGCTGGCAATTGCCGCGCCATCCGGGGCACGCAGCACGACGCGCTTCGAGGCCGGCATGGTCAGCGCCGCCGACCAGCGGGCCGCCGATGCGGGCGCGCAGATGCTGCGCGCCGGGGGCAGCGCCACCGATGCCGCGCTCGCGGTGCTGGTCGCGCTGACCGTGGTCGAGCCGCAAAGCTCCGGCATTGGCGGCGGCGGTTTCATGGTGATGGATGACGGCAAGGGCCGGGTGGAAACGCTCGACGGACGCGAGACCGCGCCGGCGGCGGCCACCCCGCGCTGGTTCGAGATGAACGGACAGTTTCTCTCGACCCCGCAAGCAATCCCCGGCGGGCGCTCGGTCGGCGTGCCCGGCAATGTCGCGCTGATGGCGGCGGCGCACCGGCGGCACGGCAAGCTGGCGTGGCGGCGGCTGTTCGCTCCGGCAATCGCGCTCGCGCGCGATGGCTTCATCATCACGCCACGTTTGTATCAGTTTCTGGACCGCTATCGTCCGGCGGGAAATGTCGCGCCAGAGCTGCGCGCGCTGATGGCCGGCGGCAGCGCCGGGGCGAGCTTTTCGCCGGAAGGCCGCGCGCTGTTCTATGGCGCGGACGGCGCGCCGCTGGCGGCGGGAACCACGGTGCGCAACCCCGCGCTCGCCGCCTTCCTGCAGCGGCTGGCCACCGAGGGACCACGCGCATTCTATCGCGGCGCCAATGCCGCAGCCATCGCCCGGGCAGTCAGCCAGTCGCCGCGCAATCCAGCACCGATGACCGTGGCTGACCTCGCCGGCTACACGGCGCGCGCGCGCCCTCCCGTTTGCGGGCTCTATCGCGGCTGGAAGCTGTGCGGCATGGGCCCGCCAAGCTCAGGCGCGACCACCGTGCTCAGCGTGCTCGGCATGATCGAGCGCTTCGACATGGCCAGGCTGGGCAAAGATTCGCCCACCGCATGGCATCTGATCGCCGAAGCCCAGCGGCTCGCCTATGCCGACCGCGAGCGCTATATCGCCGATCCCGATTTCGCCGCCGTGCCCACCGCCGGGCTGGTCGCGCCAAGCTATCTTGCGGACCGTTCGGCACTGATTGCGCCTGACCGCACCATGGCCAGCGCGCCGGCCGGAACGCCGCCCGGCGCCGCCCTGATCATGGCCGACACGCTGACGCCGGACATCCCCTCGACCTCGCATTTCTCGGTCATCGACAGAAAGGGCCGCGCGGTTTCGATAACCTCCACGATCGAAAGCGGCTTCGGCTCGGGGTTGATGGTCAACGGCTATTTCCTCAACAACGAGCTGACCGATTTCAGCCTGGTGCCGACACGCGATGGCAAACCGGTGGCCAACAAGGTCGAGCCCGGCAAACGCCCGCGCAGCTCGATGGCGCCAACGCTGGTCTATGCGCCCGATGGCAAGCTGCGCATGGCCATCGGCGCGGCGGGCGGGGCGACGATCCCGGCGCAAGTCGCGCGGATCGTGATCGGCGTGATCGACTGGAAGCTGAGCGTGACTGATGCCATCGCGCTGCCGGTGATCTTTGCGCCGGGGGGCAGCTCTGTCACGGTCGAGCAGGGCAGCCCGCTGGAGGCAATGATCCCGGCGCTGAAGGCGCTGGGCCACGCCGACGTGGCCGCACGCAATCTGCCGCTGAAAGCCAATGCTGTCGAGGTGGTGGACGGCAAGCTGCAGGGCGGCGCTGACCCGCGCAGCGAAGGCCGCGCGGTCAGCGAATAGTGTCTTTTTCCACTGCCGTGGAAGCAGCACTGGGCCGGCTTGCCCATTCCACGCAGCAGTCCTAAACCAGCTGGAGAAGTGGGTGGGAAAGGGCAAAACAAGCTGTGCAGCTTTCCGATTTCGATAAGGCCGGTAATCTCGTGGCGCTGTTTCTCGCCCGCGCGGACGAGCGCGGCGAGCGGGCATTTCTCTGGGCCAAGCGCGATGGCACATGGCAGAGCATCAGCTGGAACGAAGCCGCGCGGCAAGTCTGCCTGATCGCCGAGGGCCTGATCGCCCTGGGTCTTGACGACGGCGAGCGGGTGATGCTGGTCTCGGAAAACCGGCCCGAATGGTGCCTTGCCGACCTCGCAATTATGTCCGCTGGCTGCATCACGGTTCCGGCCTACACCACCAACACCGAGCGCGACCACCTGCACATTCTGGAAAATTCCGGCGCCAGCGCGGTGATTGTCTCGGATGCCAAGCTGGCCAAGGCGCTGCTCCCGGCAATCATCCGCTCGAACGCGACTGAACATGTGATTTCCTTCGAACCGCTGCGCCAGATGCAATCGGGCATCTCGACGTTAAGCGACTGGGCTGACTTGCTGGCCGGCGATGCCGCAGCCGCGCGCGTGGCCGTCGAATCGCGGATGGCCAAAGTCGGCCGCGGCGATATGGCGTGCATCATCTATACCAGCGGCACTGGCGGCGCCCCGCGCGGGGTGATGCAGCACCACGGCATGATCCTGCGCAATGTCGATGGCGCGGCGCGGGTACTGGCCGAGGATTTCGGCTGGGGCGATGAAGTGTTCCTCTCGTTCTTGCCGCTGAGCCACGCCTATGAGCACACCGGCGGGCAGTATCTGCCCATCGGCATGGGCGCCGAGATCTATTATTCCGAAGGCCTCGAAAAGCTCGCCAGCAATATCGAGGAAGTGCGCCCGACAATCATGGTCGTCGTGCCGCGCCTGTTCGAAGTGTTGCGCGCGCGGATCATCAAGCAAATCGAAAAGCAGGGCCGCCTGGCCAGCTTCCTGCTGGAACGCGCCATGGCCATCGGCGCCCGGCGGGTGCGTGGGCGGGGTCGCAAGCGCGACATGCCGATGGAATTCATCCTCGACAAGTCGCTGCGGCCCAAGATCCGCCAGCGCTTCGGCGGGCGGATCAAGGCGATGGTCTCGGGCGGGGCGCCGCTCAATCCCGATGTCGGCGCCTTCTTCGATGCCTTGGGGCTGACTTTGCTGCAAGGCTATGGCCAGACCGAGGCCGGCCCGGTGATCAGCTGCAACCGGCCCAGCGTCGGCCTGAAGATGGACACCGTCGGCCCGCCGTTGACTGGCGTCGAAGTGCGCATTGCGGACGATGGCGAGATCTGCGTGCGCGGCGAGCTGGTGATGCACGGCTATTGGCGGGCCAAGGCAGAGACCAAAAGAGCCCTTGTTGATGGCTGGCTGCTGACCGGCGACATCGGCCACCTCGACGAGAAGGGCCGCATCGTCATCACCGATCGCAAGCGCGACATGATCGTCAACGACAAAGGCGACAACATCTCGCCGCAGAAGGTCGAAGGCATGCTGACGCTGCAAACGGAGATCGCCCAGGCCATGGTTTCAGGCGACAAGCGGCCCTATCTGGTCGGGCTGATCGTGCCCGATGCCGAATGGGCGCTGGCCTGGGCGCGCGCGGAAGACGAGAAGTTCGACATGGCCCGCCTGCAAGACCTCCCCGCCTTCCGCAGCGCCATCCGCGCCGCGATAGACCGGGTGAACCTCGATCTTTCAGTCACCGAAAAAGTGCGGCAATTCGTCTTCGCCGACGAGGCCTTCACTATCGAGAACGAGCAGATGACGCCCAGCCTGAAGATCCGACGGCACAAACTGAAGGAACGCTATGGGGATAGGTTGGACGGGTTGTATAGGGGTTAGGTTTTATCCCCGGTTGCACACCTTATGGGGTGTCGCCTAACCGACGCCAATGATATGTTCCCCGTTCGTTCGATTCGTTGGGTGAAACATGTCTGAAATTGAGCCTGTCCACCTTCAAGAAGACGAGAACACTGGTGGTCGTTTCCTGATCTACGGTGACAATGACGGCGCGCAGGTAGAGGTGGCTTATGAGGGTGAGAGCCTGTGGATGACGCAGGCCCAAATCGCGTCGCTATATGGTCGCGATGTTTCCAATATTTCTAGGCACATCGCAAGCATCATCGACGAAGGAGAGTTAGACGAAGCGGCTTCTTTGCGAAAATCGCAAACAAGTCTTGGGAGGCCTGCCACGCTCTACAGCCTCGATATGATCATCTCGGTGGGCTATCGGGTTTCATCGAAGCAAGCGACTTTGTTTCGCCGGTGGGCGACAGACAAGCTGGTCCAGTTTGCAACCAAAGGATTCGTAATCGATTCTGTGCGACTTAAGGGTCCAGGCAACCGCGATCGCATTGCCGAACTTAAAGAGATCATTCGCGAAATCCGGTCGGATGAAGCGAATGTCTATCGCGAGCTTCGCACAATTTGCACTATGTGCCAGGACTACGATGGCCAGTCCGAGCGATGGCAGGAGTTCTATCGCAACACACAAGCGAAGATCGTTCACGCCATATGTTCAATGACCCCTGCGAAGTCTTGAAATCGCGTGCAGATGCCAGTGAGCCCAATATGGGACTTACGAACTGGCCCAATCAGAACATCCGAAAGTCGGACGTTGGCGTCTCCAAGAATTATCTGGCGGACCCGGAGATCAAAGAGCTTAATCGCCTAACGACGATCCTGTTGGACATTTTCGAGGACCAGATGGACATTGGCAGGCTCAAACTCATGAGCGAAGCGGAAGCGCTTCTCGATGCGCAACTCTCAAGCCTCGGTCGCAGCGTTCTTCGGCGCGGGGGGCGTGTTTCGATGATCGATGCCAAACGCCATGCAGAACATGAGTACGAAAAGTACAAAGAACAGCAGAAGGTGCTTAGACACGCGCAAGCAGATGTTGCCATTTCTAATCTCAAATTAGCGGCTAAATCAGCAATCGGCCGCAAGTCACGCAAGAAATAATCAAGCCGCTTCTTTCTCCACCCACTCGGGATAGAAACTCGGTGCCCTTGTTGACCAGCCCGGCGCAGTCGCGGCGGCTTCGCTGATTGATTGCAGCAGCCCCTTGCGCCGATCAGGCCTGATCTGCGGCAGCGCGGCGGCGGCGCAGAAGGCGCTTGGCAGCCAGGGGCGCGCTTCGGGGCCGAGCAGGCGTTCATAGAGGAAGCGGAAAGCCGAAAAGCCGTGGATCCGCTCCTGCGCGAGATCGAACGCGGCGACGCGCACCAGCTTGCCGATGAAGCTTTCGGTGCCTTCGAAGCTGCTGTCGTCAGGCAGGCCGGCGCGCAGGCCTTTCAGTTCCTGATAGACGACATACTGGCTGCGGATCGAGGCGACTTCCTGCGCATCGCGCGCCCAGAGCTTGAACGCATCCTGCCGGCCAAGGCCGATATCGAGGCTGCGCTTGATATAGCGCTGCTCGCACGGGGTGAAGCCCGCGAATTCGCGAAGTTCGGCGATGGTCAGCATTGCCGTGCCGGTATTGGACATGATGCGTGTATCCCTGTTTGCGGCCTTGCAGGCCACCCTGGGAACAGATCACCAGAATTTGGTTATGATCGCGTTAACCACAATGCTCAAATTAGTCCTGCCAGCGGACTAGAGGGATCCGCGTATCTACGTATGCCCATGCGGCCTGACCGATATGCCTCACGCCCTGCCTCGACTGCGAGGCGCATGGCGCGGGCCATGCGGATCGGATCCTTGGCTTCGGCGATGGCGGTGTTCATCAGCACCCCGTCGCAGCCCAGCTCCATCGCGACCGCCGCATCGCTCGCCGTGCCGACCCCGGCATCGACCAGCACCGGCACTTTCGCGCCTTCGACAATCAGCCGGATCGTCACCCGGTTCTGGATGCCCAGCCCCGATCCGATCGGCGCGCCCAGCGGCATGATGGCAACCGCGCCGGCTTGTTCGAGCTGCATCGCCGCGATGGGATCGTCGACGCAATAGACCATCGGCAGGAAGCCCTCTTTGGCCAGCACTTCGCAGGCCTTCAGCGTCTCGCGCATGTCAGGGTAGAGCGTGCGCGCCTCGCCCAGCACTTCCAGCTTAACCAGATCCCAGCCGCCCGCCTCGCGCGCCAGCCGCAGCGTGCGGATCGCGTCGTCTGCGGTGAAGCAGCCGGCGGTGTTGGGCAGGTAGGTGATCTTTTTGGGATCAATAAAATCAGTGAGCATCGGCGCTTTGGGATCGGAAATATTCACCCGGCGCACCGCGACTGTAACGATCTCCGCGCCCGAGGCGGCAACTGCCGCTGCGTTCTGTTCGAAGTCCTTGTATTTGCCGGTGCCGACGATCAGCCGCGAACGGAAAGTGCGGCCTGCAACGCTCCAAGTGTCATCTGGCCAGGTGTCGCCGGAATCCTCGCCGCCGCCAACAAAATGGACAATCTCAAGCACGTCGCCGTCGGCGAGCAGGCGTTCGCCCAGGCTTGAGCGCGGCGCGATTTCGCCATTGCGCTCCACCGCGACCTTGCGCGGATCGAGTTCGAGGCTGACAACAAGATCGGCGATGCTGGCACCGCACGCGATCCGGCGCGGCTCGCCGTTAACGATAAGGGAAAGCTGATCACTCATGGCATGTGCAGATAGCGCGCGGGCTGCGTTTGGCAATGCGCTGCGATCGGCAGCAGTGCTCAGGCGGTCTGGCGAAGGTTGCGCAAGTGCGCCAGCGCGACCAGCACGACCCCGGCAATCGTCAACAGTGCCTCGATCAGGCCGTGCGGCGCGAACAGGCCACTGAACATCAACAGGATACCCGCAGCGCCAATCACCAGAGACCGGTGCTGGCCATGGCGAACTGCCGCAAACCCCAACGTCAAGGCCGCCACGGCAATTGCCAGCGCCAGCCCCACCCGGTGGATTGCCGGGTCTAAAAGCGCGTCCCCGGCCACGCTGCCCAGCCCGAAAAAGGTGACCAGCGCGATTCCGGCAAGGCAATGCACGGCGCAGAGTCCAGACAGGACAATCCCCGTCCGGTCCAGCGTCAGGCGAATCGAGGACCGGGCTGCGCGCATCGCATCCTGTTATGTGATACTGTATCATAACGCAAGAGGCCCGTTCGCCATGCTTGAAATCGCCGGCTTGCCGCCCCACACCAAGCGCGATGACCTCAACACCTTCACGAATCGCCCCCCGGCCCGCCGCCTCCCGCCCTGCTGCAATCGCCCGCTGGCTACTGGCCGTGGCAGCTCTGGTCGCACTTATACTGGTGGTGGGCGGGATCACCCGCCTCACCGAATCGGGCTTGTCGATCACCGAATGGAAGCCATTGACTGGCGCGCTGCCGCCGCTGAGCGAAGCGCAGTGGCAGGCTGAATTCGCCGCCTACCAGCGCATTCCCCAGTTCACCGAGGTCAACGGACCGGCTGGAATGGCGCTGGCAGACTACAAATTCATCTACTTCTGGGAATGGGTCCACCGCTTGCTGGCGCGGCTGGTTGGCGTGGCCTTTGCTTTGCCGCTCGCCTGGTTCTGGCTGCGGCGGCAGATCCCGCAAGGCTTCAAGGGGCGGCTGCTGCTGCTGCTGGCGCTGGGCGGAATGCAGGGTGTCGTCGGCTGGTGGATGGTCTCGTCGGGGCTCAGCCAGGATGTGAAAGTCAGCCACCTGCGGCTGGCGACGCACCTGATCGTTGCGCTGGTGACTTTCGGCGCGCTGATCTGGACGGCGCTCGACATGCGTGCGCTAGCGAAAGGCCGGCCAACGGCGCGGATGACCCGCTTTGGCGGCGCGGCACTCGCCGTGCTGGTCGTTCAGCTGGTCTATGGCGCACTCGTCGCCGGCCTGCGTGCGGGGCATGTCGCGCCGGATTGGCCGCTGATGCAGGGCAAGCTGTTTCCGGCCGGGATCGACTGGTCCCAGGGCCTCGGGCACGCGCTGGTGGGTGATCCATTCCTGGTCCATTTCATCCACCGCTGGTGGGCATGGGTGGTGGTGGCAGTGCTGATCGTCATGGGACGAAAGCTGCGCCACGCAGGCGCGCGACCGGCATCTGTTGCCATCCATTCGGCATTTGGGGTGCAGATTCTGCTTGGCGTGGCGACCGTCATGAGCGGCGTGGAACTGTGGATCGCAGTGCTGCACCAGTTGACCGGCGCACTGCTGGTCGCGGCGACAGTGTGGGGCGCCCATGCCCTGTCGCAGCGGGCATGATGCCGCGCATCCGCGGCGCAACCGGGATTTCATTCCGGCGTTTTGCGGCAACGGCCATCGATACATTGCTTGACGAACCGCCAATTGCCTGCGCCAATGGCATGTCAAACAAGTGCCCTGTGGTCGTGGGGTACACAAGGCGCGTCGGGGCGAGAGAGGCCAAGATGCTGGACCGGAATCAACACAGGTCTGCGCGAGCGGGCCATGGCAGCCATGCGGGGGCCGCACCTTTGCCGGCCGTGCCGCGACCTGCCGTGCTGGGGCCTGCCAACCCATGAAAAGCAGACGTATGACCGGCAAGGCCATATGGCGCAGCGGCACGGCGGCGATGTTGGCATTGGTAGCTGCGTCGGGGGCAGCTGCGTCGGGGGCAGCTGCGGCTGGCATTGCCGCGGCAGCAAGCCCTATGCCACCCGGCGCCTTCAATCCGCCTACCTCCGGACTGGTGCTGACCCGCACGTTGTCGCGAGGGCTGCCCGATGGCAAGATCATCACCACCCGGCGCGATTACGAAGTGCGGATCAGCCGAATTGGCGAAGGCTATCGGGTCGACGGCGCGCTGATCGACGTTGCAGTCGATGCACCGCCCTCGCTGGCCGGACTGGCCGAGATCGAGCGCCGCCGTCCGGACGCCGGCCTGTTCCCTATCTATCTGGATGCCAGCGGCAGCATCGTCAGCAAGCGGGAAGACGTGCCCGGCACTGCGGTGGGGCAAGCCGTGACTCTGGTTTCGCAGCGAATCGGTTCTTCAGGCCTGGCCGCGCTCGACATGTTGCAGGCACAGGCCTTTGTTGCCCAGTTGCGCAGCAACGCGGCGCACAGCAATTGGCCGAGCGACGTGTTCCGGCCCGCGCTTGGCCGGCGCAGCGAAGTGCACAGGCTCGAACTTGCGGACGCCGCCGACGGCGAAGTGACGATCGTAATGGAAGGTCAGGGGCCCGGCCCGGCGGGCAGGGTCGCCGCTATCGACCGTATCGTGACCACTGATTTGGGGGGCGACCGGCGGGTAACGCGCGAGCGCTGGCAGATCAGCCGCGCTCCCGCTGCCATTGACAGGTAATATATTACCTCTCTGGAAAAGCGCGGTTTGGCTTGACTTTGGCGCGTCTGGCGGCAATTGGCGCTGCTTCGCTCTGGTGCCCTCAAGCCCCGGAGCCCAGCATAAGGACTCCCAACTGCCATGAAGGCGCTGTCAACACAGACCCGGTCGATCAAGCCGGCCGAAGTCGAGAAGCAATGGCACCTGATCGATGCCGACGGCCTTGTGCTCGGCCGGCTCGCGGTGATCATCGCCAATATCCTGCGCGGCAAGCATAAGCCGAGCTTCACCCCGCATGTCGATTGCGGCGATCATGTCGTCGTGATCAACGCTGGCAAAGTGCGGCTCACCGGCAACAAGCGCGCCAACAAGGTCTATTACAAGCACACCGGTTATGCCGGCGGCATCAAGGAAGTAACCGCAGCCAAAGTGCTCGACGGCCGCTTCCCGGAGCGCGTGCTGGAAAAGGCAGTTGAACGCATGGTCCCGCGTGGTCCGCTCGGCCGCGACCAGATGCGTGCATTGCATCTCTATGCCGGCAGCGATCATCCGCACGGAGGCACCCAGCCCCAGCCGCTCGATGTCGCTTCTCGCAACCGCAAGAACAAGGTGGACGCATAATGTCCGATAATTCAGTCACCGATCTCGCCGACCTGGGCGCGCTGGCCGCCGGCGCTGCGCCGGAAGCCGAGACAGCCGCACCGATTGCCCCGCCCGTCCGCACCGGCCCCGCCGCACCGATCCGCGAAAAGGAAATCGACGCCCAGGGCCGCGCCTATGCCACCGGCCGCCGCAAGGATGCGGTTGCCCGCGTCTGGATCAAGCCCGGTTCGGGCAAGATCACGGTCAACGGCCGCGATCAGGAAGTCTATTTCGCCCGTCCGACGCTGCGTCTGGTGATCAATCAGGTGTTCGACGTTTCCGAGCGCACCGGCCAGTATGACGTTGTCTGCACGGTCAAGGGCGGCGGTCTTTCCGGCCAGGCTGGCGCGGTCAAGCATGGCATCGCCCAGGCGCTGAGCAAGTTCGAGCCGCTGCTGCGCAGTTCGGTGAAGAGCGCCGGCTTCCTCACCCGCGACAGCCGTGTGGTCGAGCGCAAGAAGTATGGCCGCGCCAAGGCGCGCAAGAGCTTCCAGTTCTCGAAGCGCTAAAACGAATCACCAGCAACGCGCTGGCGAATCAATCGCAGAAGATTTGGGGCCGTGGGAAACCACGGCCCCTTTTTCGTGCCCGGACGGCAGGATTCGGCCCCCCTTGCACCCCGCAAACCCCTCATAAAGCAGAGTAATGCAAGCTACCTGCCATAAATTGCAACCAATCAGCACAAGGTACCTTGCATCACACACTACCTTGTTATAGATAGCCTCCATCCGGTCGGCAGAACCGGCCCACGACCGACCCATTGGGGGCTGGCCGATCGATCCTCTCGCAGCAGCGCCAGCAAGGCGCACTGCGATGCACGATAAGGAGAATGAAAAATGCAGAAGTCCATCATCATCGCCGCCTCGCTGCTGGCCACCGCAACGCTGTTTGCCGTGACTCCCGGCGTCGCCACGGCGCAGACCGGCGCCAGTTCGGTCACGGTCAGTCATGCCGATCTCGATCTTGCCACGCCTGATGGGCAGCGCCGGCTCGAACGGCGCATAGCCTCTGCCGCACGCAGGATTTGCGGCCTCGACACACAGGACACCGGCACGCGCATGGTGTCAGCCGACGCAGCCGCCTGCTACCGCACCGCACTGGTGAGTGTGCGCGAACGCGTCGCGGCCGCTATCGAGAACAGCCGCCGCGGTGGTTGAAGACCGGACACCGGCGCGGGCATAAATTCCGCGCCGGCTCCGCAGCCTTTGGAGATTGCCGGTGCCCGAATCGATCGAAGTCCAGCTGAAAAAGGGAGTGCTGGGGCTGTGCGTCCTGGCACTGCTTTCGCGCGGCAATTCCTATGCCTACGAGATCGCCAGCAAGCTATCGCTGGCCGTGGGCATGGGCGAAGGCACGATCTATCCGCTGATGCGGCGGATGCAAACCGACGGCATGGTGGCAACCTATCTGGAGGAATCGCCCTCCGGCCCGCCGCGCAAGTATTACAAGCTGACCGATGCCGGACGCACCACCCTGGCGGAGCAGCTCGCCGAATGGCGCGGCTTCACCGCCTCGGTCGAAGAGCTGATCGGCCAGACAGAATCAGAGGTTTCTGAAGCCGAAGGATTGGCGCAAGCAGAGGGAGGGGAACAATGACCCGCGACGAATTCATGCGGCGGCTGACGCGCGGCCTTGAGGGCCTGCCGCAAGCCACGATTGACGAAATGCTGGCCGATTATGCCGACCATTTCGAAGCCGCCAGCGCCGAAGGCCGCTCCGATGCCGAAGTCGCCGCCGCACTGGGCGATCCGGCACGGCTGGCGCGCGAACTGAAACTGGAGGCCGGCATCAAGCGCTGGCAGGAAGTGCGCTCGCCAAGCTCCGCATGGGCGGCGGTGATCGCTTTCCTGGGTTTGGGCGCAATCGACATTCTGATCCTGCTGCCCGTTTTGTTACCGGCAATCGGCGTGATGGTAGGGCTGTGCTTCGCCGTGATCGGCATATTTGTTGGCGGCGGAGCGGTGCTCATAGTTGGGCCATTCAACCAGTTTCCCGGCGGTCCGTTGGCTGCGGTCCTCAGTGGCCTCGGCATGATGGCGGGCGCCGTCTCGCTCGGCGCGCTGCTGGCAATTGCTGCGATGTGGCTGGTTAACGGGCTGATGTGGTTCGGGCGACTGCACTACCGGGTGATCGAACCCGCCATTTCCAGCGAAAGGTGAAACGTCATGGGCATGACCAAGAAACTTCTGATCGTTTTCGCCAGCGGACTGATGCTGTCGCTGATCCTGCTGAGCTCAGCCTGGGTGATGGGCGGCGATGCGCTGACCAAGCGGATTGGCGACGGCAAAGGCTGGAATGTGACCATCGATGGACACGGCCATGGCGAACCCGAAATCCGGCGCGAACTGGTTTTCAATCCCGATCTGCCGCTGACCATTTCAGCGCCGGTGAAGCTGCGCTTCACGAGAGGCGATACCGTTTCGATGGTGGTGTCCGGCCCGTCAAAGACCGTGAATGCGCTGCAGTGGAAAGATGGCGCACTGAGCGGCCCCAACGGCATCCACATCGGCGGTGATGACGTTGAAGTGACGATCACTGCCCCGCGGCTCGCCGGCCTGCTCCTGCAATCAGCAGCAGAGGCCAAGCTCATCGGCCTCGATCAACCGAGCCTCAAGGTGGAAACGCGCGGCGCGGTTAACATGGAGGCGAGCGGCAAAGTGGGCAGTCTCGACGTGACGACAGCCGGGGCCAGCAAGATCGATTTCGAAGATCTTTCAGTTGGCGACGCCAAGGTCGAGACACGCGGCGCAGGCGATGTGACGATTTCCGCCGCTGGCAAGGTCGATGTCGAAATCAACGGCGTCGGTTCGGTCAGCCTGCGGCGCAAGCCCGCCGAGCTGACCAGCCGAATCCATGGCGTCGGCTCGGTTGACCACGACTATTGATGGAACTGGGCGGCGACGGATAAACCGCTGCCTGGTGACCATTCCAGTCGGTTGTAGCTCGGCCGGCTGGCGCGCAGGCGCTCGGACAGGGTGCCGGCACCGATGATGCGGATGGCGCGCCCCTCGACTTCGATCATGCGATCAAAGGCATCGTGGACGTGGCCCGACAGCACCGCATCGACGCCCGCCCTCGCCAACGCGGCCAGCGCCTCTCGCCCCCCGCGCGTCGAGCCAGTCGAATGGGTGCCGGCATCGACCAGCGGATGATGGCAGGTGACGAGGCGCAAACCCTTACCTCCACTTGCCGCCAGCCCAGCCAGTGTCTCGGCCAGCTCGTGCTGGCGCACCCGGCCTTTCGACCAGTTCAGCCGCCACTGCGCGCGGCCAATCGTCTTGAGCGGCACCAGCGTCACCCCGTCGATCGCGAGATCGCGGTGCACCGCGCGGCGCATCGCGCGAAAGCGTTCATAGGGGCGCAGCAAGCGCCGCAGCGGGTCCCAGTAATAGGGCATGTCGTGATTGCCCGCCTCTACGCTGACCGGCACGCCCAGCGATGCCAGCCAATGCCCGGCGGCAGCGAACTCGCGCACCCGTCCGCGCATGGTGAGATCGCCGGTGCAAATCACCGCGTCCGGCCTTTGGCGGTCTACCTCGCCGGCGAACCAGTCCAGCGCAGCGCGGTCCTCCGCACCGAAATGCAGGTCGCTGACGTGAAACAGACAGATCGCTGCGGCCATGGCCTGCCGAGTGCGAAGCGGGGCCGACAATTGCAAGCGAAATGTGCCGAACGATGTGCCGCAGTCTTGACGACAGGGCTGACAGTCGTGCCACTGTCGGCCCGCTGACGTGTCGGCCTGCGCGAATCACTCCTATGCGCTGAGACAACGAAAGGAGCTGGCATGGTTGTCCAGGAAATACGCTTGAAGAACGGCTGGTCGCAGCAGCAGCTGGCCGACATCAGCGGGCTTAATGTCCGCACCATCCAGCGTATCGAACAAGGGCAATCGGCCAGCCTTGAATCGTTCAAGGCATTGGGCGCGGCGTTCAATGTCGATTTTTCAGCCTTGCAGGAGGATTCCGTGCGCAACATCGTCAGCACCCCCGAACAGACCGAAGTGTTTCTGGCTTTCCGTCAGGTCCGCAAATTGCGTGGGCTTTATTCGCACATGATCAGCTATGTCTTGGTGATGAGCGGCCTTGCCGCGATCAACCTGATCCTCATGCCACAGCACATCTGGTTCATCTTCCCGCTGCTAGGCTGGGGGCTCGGCCTGACCAGCCACGCAATCGGCGTGCTCAATATCCTGCCCTGGTTCGGGCCGGAATGGGAACGGCGGCAGGTTGAGAAACGTCTGGGCCGCAAGCTCTGATGCTTATCGGCAGGTTCAGACCCTGCCCGTCAGGATGAGCCATGCCGAAGCCGCGTTCAGCGCGCTGTAGGCCACATAGCCCCAGATCCACCCGGGCGAGCCGCCGGCGATGTAGAGCATCGAGCCCAGCAGCATCATGAATTCCACCACCAGGCTGAAGCGGCCCCCCAGCGAACTGTAGAGCCACGGAATCTGGCCAAGCAGGGGGTGCCCGCTTTCAAGCACCGCCTTATGCATGGTGAAATTGGCTATGCCGAGAATGAAGGAGATGACCAGGAGCATGTTCAGCCGCCCACCATAGCCGCCGGGCCGCATAATGCACGTGCTTCTCACGCCCGGCAAAAGCCGGCTCAGTTGTTTGTCAGCAGCCCCTCGCGCGCAATTTTATCCTTCCAGTACGCTGGCGCGATCTGGTGGACATTGTTGCCCTCGCTATCCACCGCGACCGTCACCGGCATGTCCTCGACGGTGAATTCGTAGATCGCCTCCATGCCGAGATCCTCGAAACCAACGACCTTGGCCTCTCGGATCGCCCGCGCCACCAGATAGGCCGCGCCGCCCACCGCCATCAGATAGGCCACTTTGTGTTTGGCGATGACTTCGGTGGCGCCCTGCCCGCGCTCGGCTTTGCCGATCATGACCAGCAGGCCGAGATCGAGCATCATGTCGGTGAACTTGTCCATCCGGGTGGCGGTGGTCGGGCCGGCGGGGCCGACCACTTCGCCCATGATCGGATCGACCGGGCCGACGTAGTAGATCGCGCGCCCGCGGAAATCGACCGGGAGCTCCTCACCCTTGGCCAGCATGTCCTGGATCCGCTTATGCGCGGCATCGCGCCCGGTGAGCATCGCGCCGTTGAGCAGCAGGCGGTCGCCGTGCTTCCAGCCCTGCACTTCCTCGGGCGTCAGGTTGTCGAGATCGACCCGCTTGGCCGCCGCGTCGGGTGCCCACGAAACCTTGGGCCAATCGTCGAGGTTGGGCTGTTCGAGGAACGCCGGGCCCGAGCCGTCGAGCGTGACGTGAGCGTGGCGGGTGGCCGAGCAGTTGGGAATCATCGCCACCGGCTTGCCCGCGGCGTGGCACGGCCATTCCTTGATCTTGACGTCGAGGATGGTGGTCAGCCCGCCGAGGCCCTGCGCACCGATGCCCAGCGCGTTGACCTTGTCGTAGAGCTCGATGCGCAGCGCTTCGGTGTCGGTCTGCGGCCCGCGCTGCTTGAGCTCG
>JANOBA010000296.1:0-3061 GCA_031411415.1 Novosphingobium sp. | reverse complement strand
TGTTCGCGCTGCTGCTGGACCGGGATAGCGGGAAAGCGCGGTGAAGTGACCGCGAAAAGGTTGCACTATGGCGCGATGCCAATTTTGGAAAAGGACCGCCCTACGTCAGGATCGATTTGCATTGCACGAGCCAAGTCCTCGTTACCTGCGATCTTTTGTCCCATTCGCAATGCGGCGATTCCACGCCCATAGAAATAGCGCGCACTGCCAGAATTTCCCTGAATTGCGGCGTCAAAGTCGTCCCACGCATCCTGCCAGCGCCTTTCCCTGAGACTAACAATGCCCCGGCTTTCGAACACGTCGGGATTGCCCGGTGCGAGCTGGAGAGCAAGATTGCAGGCATCGCGCGCGGCTTTCAGATCCCGGCCGGCAATGGCGCGGGACCAACATCGGCCGTTTTGATAATCTGCGCGGTCTGGTTGAAACTCGGCTGCTTTGTCACTGTCTTCGATTGCTGCATCGAAATCCGGACGAGGCCCCCCTAAGTGGGCCAGCGAGCGATTGGCATATGCATTTGCAAGCTGCGGGTACAGCGCAATTGCTTGACTGTGATCTGCAATCGCCTTGGTGAAATCAGGGTAGGCTCCGCCTTGATACGCCAGACCTCGATTATCAAAAGCGTATGCATAGTTGGGATTCAAGAAAATGGCTTGGCTGTAGTCAGCGATGGCGCGTTCGAAATTGGGTTGAGGTGCGGTAAGGTAAGCATTGCCGCGATTATAAAACAGCCAAGCGTATGATGGATTTAGCGCAATAGCTTCGCTGTAGTCAGCGATTGCGCGAACAAAATCTGGCGCGGGCCCGTATTGGAGGGCATAGCCTCGACTGGCGAACGCATCTACGCTTTTAGGATCAAGCAGAATGGCCTGAGTATAGTCCGCAATGGCCCCAGCAAAATCGTGTTGCGGACTTCTCCGACGAGCATCGCCGCGCTTGAGGTGCGCAAGGGCCCGATCAACCGCATTTTCGTTTTTTAACTCAATTATTTCTGTGCAATTGCTTACCTGTGCGGAGTTGTCGAATTGCTGCTCCTGATTCTTGCAGATGGCCCATCTGTTCTCAAGGGTTTGTGCCACAGCGGTGCTGCTGATCGCCACATGAGCAAGTCCGAAGGCGAAAAAAAGAGAGCAGAATCTACCCGATGTCGATTACTCCATACTTGCCGGGAAAATAGCACACAGTGAGATTCCCGCAACTCGGATCAGTACATGTGTTCTGGTTGCATGGGTTTAAGGACGGTCGAGTTGTTTTCGCCCACCAAAACCTCTAGACGCAAATCTGCCAGGGGGCCGGGCAGCTGCGGGGTTCGCAAGAACCGCGAGGAAAGTCCGGGCTCCACGAAACAAGGGTGGCGGGTAACGCCCGCCGGGCGAGCGGCTTGCTGCGAAGCCCAGGGAAAGTGCCACAGAGAGCAGACCGCCTCACTTGTGAGGTAAGGGTGAAAGGGTGCGGTAAGAGCGCACCGCGCTGCGGGTAACCGGAGCGGCATGGCAAACCCCACCCGGAGCAAGACCGAATAGGGGCGGCGCGCTTGCCCAGTGTCGAAAGGCTTTGGATCAGGCAGGGGTGTTTCGCCCTGGATCGCCCGGGTTGGTTGCTTGAGCGGCATGGCAACATGTCGCCTAGAGGAATGGCTGCCAGTGCAGGAGCGGTCCGCCGAGGAGACTTGGGGGATACCAACTGCGCTACAGAACCCGGCTTACAGGCCCCCTGGCATTTTTTCACACCAACTCAATTCATCGCAATTATGCCACAGTTCACCGCTATGCGAGTCGCTGCCGAAGGCATCGTGCCTGCGCGGAGACCGGCCATGAATTTCGCCCAGAAGCTTGCTGCCTCGCTTGCCACCAACAACCGCATCGCCGTGCTTGGCGGAGCGATCATTCTTGCCTCAGGGATCGGGCTTGGCTCGGTCGCGCTCGCCAATGGCTTGGTGCGAATGCAGCGCACCGACCGCGAGGTGACCGTGCGCGGGGTGGCGCAGCGCGATGTCTCGGCCAACCGCGCGAGCTGGAGCGTCAGCTACTCGCAAAACGCCTTTGCGCTCAACGAGGCGCTGGCGGCGGTCGACCGCGATACCGCGACGATCCGGGCCTACCTCAAGGGCAAAGGCTTTGCCGACACCTCGACCGAACCCGGCGCGGCCAGCATTTCGACCAGTTCCGAGATGATCGACAACAAGCCGACCGGGCGCACGATCTATGCGGTGCGCCGCGAAATCGGCTTTTCGACCGACAACGTCGCCGGGGTGCAGCAGGTCGAGGACGGCAAGGATGCGCTGGCGTTGCAAGGGCTGGTGGTCGATTCGACCAGTGTCAGCTACGAATATACCCGGCTTGACACGATCAAGCCGGCGATGATCGCGGCGGCGACCAAGGATGCGCGGCAGGCGGCGGAGAAATTCGCCGACGATTCGGGCTCCGCGGTCGGCGGGATCCGCTCGGCCACCCAAGGCTACTTCAGCGTCAGCGGTCGCGACACGGCGGGCAGCGGCGACGACGACATGGGCGGCGGCGGCAGCACCGCCAGCACTCCCGACCAGCGCGTGCGGGTGGTGACGACGATCGTGTATTATCTGGATTGAGGTGACTCAAATCCTCCCCGAGCTCGCTCGGGGAGGGGGACCGCGCCGAAGGCGTGGTGGAGGGGAAAGCGTAATACCCCCTCCGTCAGTCGCTGCGCGACTGCCAACTCCCCGAGACAAGCTCGGGGAGGATATTCCCCACTTAAGGTGCGAGTCCGACCCGCTGCGCCCAGCACTCAGGATCGCGTTGAAGAGAATCCGGCGCTTCGCTCCTCGACCATTTCGCACGATGGGAGCGCCAGGCAACCCTGTGCTGCCCAGGTCCCCACGCGCGGGCCAAACCCGTCCGCGTCTTCTCTCCCGGCGTTATCCCGGCCTCGCCTGCGGGCGATGGGCTGTGCCTGAATGAAAGGCAGAATAGTTCACGCAGAGGCCGCAGAGGAAGAAAAGAGGCGCAGAGACGCAGCGCTAGGCGGCGCAGCCGCTCTCGTATCTAAGGTGGCGGAAACCGCAGCGATGGAATCGAAAGCGGCTTCG
>JANOBA010000295.1:0-30594 GCA_031411415.1 Novosphingobium sp. | reverse complement strand
GTCGGCGTGGCGAAGCTGCCGATCGGTGACTATGGCTGGGGCTTCGTCAAGCTTGAGCCGCTGTTTGGGCCCAAGGGGCATCGCTTCATGGTCTGCGATGTCGATACGGCCTTTACCGGGCGGGTGCTGGAAGAGCGGGCGAAGAGCGATGCGCCGTTCTGGGTCGATAACGAGCAGCTTCCCGATGATGATTTCAAGCGGCTCTACTATGATTGGGAAAAGCTTCGCGCGGTGGACGCAGATGTGCAGTCTGCGCGATTGGCGTTCAATGTCGGTCAGTGGTTTGGCGAGGCGGGACATGTCACGCGTGAGGACTTCGACGGATTGCTTGAATGGACGCTGCCGCGCAAGTTGACCCGCCCTGATGTCTTCATGGGCGGCGATCAGGGGGTGATGAATTACGTCGTGCTCAAGAAGGAAGCTTTTGCGGGCTTGCAGATCAAGCGGACCGAGCTGATGCGCTGGCCGGGTTACGGCATGGACGATATTAGCCCGGCGGCGGTGCAGGCTGGGACTGCCCCGGCGCGGGTGATCCATTGGGCAGGCATGAAGTCGATCCTGCTCCAGAACATGGTCGGTGGCGATCTGCTGCAGTTCTTTGAGGACCATTACTTCACCCGCCTGCCGATGCCCCGGCTGCATCGCAGGCTGGCGCTGTGGCGGCATGTCTGGATTCACTGGAGCTTTAACACCATGCGGCCCTTGCGGCTGTTGCTCGGCAATTGGCGCAGGCGCCGAGGCAGCGAGAAGCGGCCCGGCGCGCTGGTAACCGAGGCAATCGGTACATGAGCCTGCTTCCCACCGCCGCCCAGCTGACCGAGCGTCTGCCGCGCGTGCTGCGCCGGCACAAGGCCATGATGGCCTGGATGCGGTTGACTGGCGAAGACCCGGTGCAGCTGGTGCGCGTGCGCGAAAATTGCCTTGCCTATGCCGACATGTCTGATGGCTTCCTGCGGTTGATACCGATCGACGGCGACTATGATGCCGATTTCTTCGCTGTCGCCGATGCACTGCTCGCCGATGGCGGGACTTTCCTCGATGTAGGCGCGAATTTTGGCCTGCTGAGTTTTGGGCTCGCTGCAAAGCAAGGCGCCGCAGTTGACTTTCACTTGTTTGAGCCAAATCCGCAGTTGATCGAAGCCATAGGCCGCAGCCGCGCGCTCTATCCACAGATGCGCTGCGCAGTGAACCAGGTCGCTGTGACGGACATGGCGGGTGAGGTGCGGTTTACCTTTCAGGAGCAGCAGAGCGGCGCTTCTCACATCAGCACCGCCGACGAGACGGGCGGCGTAGTGGTTCCCGCGATCACGCTTGATGGCTATATCGAGCAGGCCGGGTTGGGGCGCATTGACATGCTTAAGCTCGATGTTGAGGGCTTTGAACTGCCGGCGTTGAAGGGCGCGGCCAAGGGGCTGTCGAGCCGGCAAATCCGCGCGGTCTATTTCGAATACTTCGAAAAGTATCTTGTGCGGGTCGGGCCGCCGCAGGAACTGATCGACTTTCTTGCCGCGAACGGCTTCGTCACCTGTTTCTGTCGGTCCTATGATTTTGACGGGCGGAGTGCGCCGACGCATACTTTGGCTGCCGGCCTTCCCGGGCACGGACTGCCGCTGCTGCCGGTCGAAGGATTTGTCCGCCCGGCGATGACTGATCTGCTGGCAGTGCCGGCCGAGCATCTGGTGGCTCTGGGATGAAGCTGTCGGTCATCATCTGCACTCACAACCCGCGCACCGACTATATTGAGCGCACTTTGGCAGGGCTTGCGGCGCAGACACTTGGCCATGAGCACTGGGACCTGCTGATCATCGATAACCGCAGTGACCTGGCCGTTGCCGGGCGGTTTGACCTTGCCTGGTGCAGCGACGCACGAGTGATGCGCGAGGAAAAACTGGGCCTGACCCCGGCACGGCTGCGCGGAATCCGCGAGGCGGCGGGCGATCTGCTGGTCTTTGTCGACGACGATAACGTGCTTGAGCCCGATTACCTTGAGGTCGCGCGACGTATCGCACTTGAGCGGCCGTGGCTGGGGGCATGGAGCGGGCAATGCCGCGGTGCTTTCGATGAACCGCCGCCAGAATGGACGCGGCGCTATTGGGGCAATCTTGCGATCCGCGAAATCGCGCAGGATGTCTGGTCGAACATGCCCCGACTTGCCGAAACGATGCCTTGCGGGGCGGGGCTGTGCCTGCGCCGGGAAGTTGGGTTGGAATATGTCCGCCTGCATGATGCAGGTGAGCGGCGCTTCCAGTTTGATCGCACCGGCGATTCGCTGCTTTCGGGGGGCGACAATGATCTGGCGGCCTGCGCCTGCAACATCGGGCTGGGCGTCGGTCTGGTAACGACGCTCAAGCTGGATCACTTGATTCCGGCAGGCCGGCTGAGCCTCGATTATCTGGCACGACTGGCGGAGGGCATTCATTTTTCCTCGGTCCTGCTGGATGCCGAGTATGGGATAGCGCCGTCCCCGCGCGGGCTGGCCGGGCGACTGGCCGATGGCTTGCGGGAATTGCGATTGAACGGACCGGACCGGGTAATTGCCCGAGCTGCGCAGCGCGGAACGCGACGTGCCTTCGCTTTCGTCCGGAGCGCCAAATGAACCGCGCGGCGTAGCATCTGTGTCTGTTCCTCGCGTAATCCACCTAGTCGAGAACCTCGATCGCGGGGCAGTCGAGAACTGGCTGGTGCGCATGGCAGCCCATGCGCACGCGAAGGGCACCTTGCTCGACTGGACTTTTTATTGCCTGTTGCCCGAGGCGGGCGAGCGCGAGGAAGAGGCACGGGCGATGGGCGCCCGGATCATCCATTCGCCAGTGCCGCTTGGCCAGACCCTGGCCTTCATGCGGGCATTGCGCCGCGAACTTCGCGTAGGCGCCTATGACGTGATGCACTGCCACCATGATCTGATCAGTGCGGTCTATCTCGCAGCCTCCGCAGGCCTGCCGATAAAACGGCGGATCGTCCATGCGCACAATGCCGACGAACACCTGCCCACTGCCAGCCGGCTGAAGGCGAAACTGCTGCGAGAGCCGCTGCGCCGCATCTGCCTGTCGGCGGACAGGGTGGCCGGGATATCAAACCACACGCTGGATACGCTGCTGGCAGGGCGAGCGCGCCGGCCGGGGCGTGATCTGGTGCATTATTACGGCGTCGATCCGGAGCGCTTTGCCGGGAATGTTGGCGATCGAGGCGCTTTCCGGCGCTCGCTTGGCCTTGCCGAGGACGCGCGGATACTGCTGTTTGGCAGTCGGATAACACCTGAAAAAAACCCGCTTTTCGCGGTTGATGTCTTTGCCCGGTTGCTGGCGCGCGAGCGGCGCGCTGCGCTGGTTTTTGGCGGTGCGGGCTCACTTGAACCCGAGGTGGCCGCCCGCGCGCAAGAACTCGGCGTCTCGGAACATGTGCGCATGATCGGCTGGCGCAGCGATATGCCCGAAGTTATGGCGCAGTCCGACTGGTTTATCCTGCCAAGGCCCGAGTCGCCGCAGGAAGGCTTTGGCCTCGCCGTCGTCGAGGCGCAGCTTGCCGGGCTGCACATGCTGTTGTCGAATGGAATTCCGGACGATCCCTTGTTGCCGGCTGCCTCGATACGGCGGCTACCATTGGCCGCTGGCGCCGACACCTGGGCGCTGGCTGCGCTCGATCTATTGGCCGCAGGCGCGCCTTCGCGGTCCGAAGCGCTGGCGGCACTTGCCGCATCGCCGATGGATATGGACTTTGCGCTCGGGCACTTGCAGGCACTTCACGCATGAGCGCGCCAAACAAGAGTCCAAAGGTCCTCCAGATCATCGATACGCTGGGCATGGGCGGGGCAGAAACCTGGCTTATGGAAGTGTTGCGGCTGTGGCATGCCAATGGCGCGGGGCGCATGGATTTCCTCGCCACCAGCGGGCAGCGCGGCCTGTTCGACGCGGAAGCCGAGGCGCTTGGCGTGCGGATCCATTATGTGCCCTATGGTCGGCGAAGCCTGCCCGCATTTGCCCGCGCATACCGGCGTATCCTGCGCGAAGGCGGCTATGACGCGGTTCACGATCATCAGGACTATGCCAGCGGCTGGCATTTCGCGCTTGCGGGAAGCGCCTTGCCCGCTGTGCGGGTGACGCACGTCCACAATCCCGCCTACCAGATCAAAATGAACTACGGTGTCACGCTGGCGCGGCGCATGACCGCGCGGATCGGCAAGCTGCTTGTGGCCCGCCATGCGACGCACATCGCCGGAACCTCGCGGCAGTTGATTGGCGAATATGGCTTCGATGACCCGCGCTTCGCCCACATTCCCAAAGGCGCCTTGCATTGCGGCTTCGATCCCGGGCGCTTTATCGGCAATCGCGCGGCTGCCCGCGCGAAAATTGCTGCCGAATTTGGCTGGGGCAGCGATGCGCGGATCGTGCTTTTTGCCGGCCGCATTGATCAATCTCCCGATCCGGCGCATCCCCAGACCCACAAGAATGCGGGCTTTGCGGTTGATGTGGCGATCGCTGCGGCCCGGCAGGACCGCACGTTGCGGCTGCTGCTGGCGGGTGCGCCAAGCCCTGCTGCCCCCGTGCTAGAACAGCGCATTGCGGACGTTGGCATGGCGGGGCAGATCGTCTTTGCCGGTATCCGCCGTGATCTGGACGAACTGATGATTGGTGCCGATGCCCTGCTGTTCCCGTCTCGCGGCGAGGGGCTGGGTATGGTTGCCGTCGAAGCGCAGGCAGCCGGGTTGCCGGTTCTGGCCTCCAGCTCAGTGCCGCGCGAGGCCGTGGTGGTGCCGGAACTGGTGCGATTTCGCGATCTTGCGGACGGCGCGCACGCATGGGCTGAGGAACTGCTGTCGCTGGCCGCCATGCCGCGCGATGCTGCTGGTGCCAATCGCAGGGTGGCGCGCTCACCGTTTGCGATAGGGCATTCGGCCAAGGCTCTGGCCAGCCTCTATGCTGGGGGGCAACTGTGCTGATCAACTTTGTCAGCAACTTGCCAGCGGACCTGCGCTCAGGGGGGTTTTCGGCGATGAATGCGGCGGCGTTCGGGGCAATCGAACGCTGTTTCCCGACGCTCTATGTCGGCCCGATCGATCTGTCGCCGCGATTGGGGCAAAGGCTTTTGTCGAAAGCGCGGCGCATGGCCGGCCTCCCCGGTGACTACTTCTTCTATTCCGAGCAGCAGCTGGTTTCGTTTGCCGAAGCGGTGAACCGGCAATGTGATCCCGCAGCTACGCTCGACTTCTTTCATGGCTTCACCCCCTGGATCGCGACGCGACCGGCGCGGGCATATGTTACCTGGAGCGACTGCACCTTCCGCGACTATGTTTGCCACTACAACCGGCCAGCTGAATTCTGCGCCGGAGATCTCGCGCGGATCGAGCGTCAAGAAGCTGAATGGCTGCGCGGGGCGCGGGCAATCGGATTCACCAGCACCTGGGCGGCGGAACGGGCAATTGCCGACTATGCGCTCGACCCCGCGCGGGTGGCCGTTGTCGGCATATTCGGCGAGGCTGAAATGCCAGCTGCGGATGTTTATGCTGGCGGCCAGCAGTTTGCCTTTGTCTCGACCGATTTCGTGGCGAAAGGCGGACCAAATGTACTCGCTGCGTTTCGTATCGTGCGCGATCGTCATGCGGGTGCCAGTCTGGTCATCGTCGGCGATACGCCGGCAGACTTTGTGCCGGAGCTGGGAGTCGAGGTGACTGGTTATCTGCGCAAGGAAGATGCGGACGAAAACGCGCGGCTGCGCGGCATCCTCGCGGGCAGTCGCGCGGTGGTCCATCCGACCCGCAGCGACATCGCTCCGCTGTTACTGGTTGAAGCGGGCTATTTCGGCTGTCCCGCGATCGCGAGCCGCCGCTTTGCCGTTGGCGAAATCGTCATGCATGACAGCACCGGACTGCTGATCGACGAACCGGACGATGTTTCCGCGCTGGCCGAGGCGATGAACTGGATGCTCGAAGCCGACGACAGCCGCTATTTCGTTATGCGCCGCGCGGCATGGATGCGGGCCCGCGCCGAACTATCGCGCGCAGGCTTTGAAGAACGGCTGCTGGCCATGGTCAATTCCGCTTTTCCGGGTGAGCCATGAGAATTCTCTTTCTTGGCGAAATCGGCCTGGGCCAGACTTCGCGGATGCGGATGCGGGCGCTGGAGCGGCTGGGGCATGATCTGAACGGCGTGAATACCGTCGAGCCATGGCGGCAACTTTCGAGGGCGCAGCGACAAGTGCAGCGCCGCCTTGGGCGCGGACCGGTGATCAGACAGATCAATGCTGAAGTGCTGGCGGCAGCGCAAGATTTCCGCCCTGAACTCGTCTGGGCTGAAAAGCAGGAATTTCTCAGTCTTGAGACTTTGGCGGCACTTAAGAGATTGGGCGCGCGGCTAGTGCATTTCACCCCCGATCCCTATTTCTCGCTGGACTGGAAACGGACCAGGGCAATGGACCAGGCGATCGGCGGCTTCGATGTGCTGATCTATTGCAAGGCCTATGAGCGCGCTGACTATGAAGCGCTCGGCAAGCCGCTGGTCTATATGCCGCTGGGTTACTGTGACGAGGTGCACCGGCCCTTGCCAAGCGACGATCCGCAATGGGCCTGTGTTGCCGGCTTTCTGGGCGGATGGGAGCCCCGGCGCGAGCACATGCTGCATGCGGTTGCTGCCGCTGGCGTTGATCTGGATATCCGGGGCGGGGCGTGGGACTTTCTCCACGACGGGCGCTGGACGCTGCGCCGCCGCATTGTGCTTGGCCAGCTGGCAGGCAAGGAAGCATTCGGCATCCACCGCGATCCCGTCATCGCTGCGGCGCATCGCGGGGATGAAGTCTATGGTGATGACTATGCCCGCGCGCTGACCGGGGCGAAGATCGGCCTCGGCTTCCTGCGCAAGGTCTGCCCCGACCAGCACACCACCCGCACGTTCGAGATTCCAGCCTGCGCTTCGATGCTGCTTGCTGACCGAACCGATGAACATCAGGCGTTCTTCGAAGAAGGCAGAGAGGCTGAATTTTTCTCCAGTCAGGATGAACTTGTCGACAAGGCGCGCTTCTATTCCCGAAATGAAACCGCGCGTGCGGTCATTGCCGCGGGAGGCCGGGCACGGTGCGCGGCGAGCCGCTATTCCTACGTTCACCGGGTCGGCGATGCGCTGTCGCAGATCGAGCGGATCTGACACCCCCGATGATTGGCTATGCCGGCTTGCATAACTCCCGCTCTTCGAAAACCTGGCCTGGGATCACCACTTATGAATTGCTTCGAAGCCGATTTACGTGTCCAGCAAACCGGCGCGGTTCGGACGAATGCGCGGTGATGCTGGTCTGGGGCCAGGCACCGGTTTGCAATGGAATGGCCTGATGATCGCTCAAACCTGGATTTCGATCGGTGTCTGCTTGGTTGCCCTGGCATTGACGTTGCAAATCGTGCGCAACTCTGATGCGACATTGGGTCTGCCGCTCGCCTATATGCTGAACCTGCTGCTGATCCACATTCCAGGTGCCTATGCCTTTGTCATTTCAGGTGGCCTTTATGCCGGCATCCAGCGGAACGGGGAGGCGATTGCCCTTGGGATATCGTTGACTGCAACCGGGTCTGTCGCGTTTCTCCTTGGCGCGGCAATTGCCATGTCTCGGGCCGATGGAGGCGTTCGCGCCGGCTTTGTGCCATCGAGGGTGCTGAACACGCAATTCGCATTCTTTTGCCTGGTGATGGGCGGCTTGCTGACTTTCGGCGTTGCCCCCTTGCGAAGGGTGCCGACACTTGGCGCAGCACTCTATTTCGGCAGTTCAGTCTGGATGCTGGTGGCTCTGGTCGGGCTTTCTACTGCCGTGGAAAGGCGTAAAGTCAGTTCATTCTTGGCATGGTTGGCCCTGGTGCTGACCTATCCGATGGTGATCCTGGTTCTGACCGGATTCCTCAGCTACGGCGCCGCAGCGGTCATCATTGTCGGCTCGCTGGCGGTGGCCAGATTGCGCAGCAGCATTACCGGGCTGCTGATGATTTTCGCGCTTGGCTATCTCGGCATCAGCGTATTCGTGAACTATTTTGGTTCGCGAACAGATTTGCGCTCGACTCTTTGGAGTGGTGACGGATTCGAACAACGGATCGATGCGGTGGCAAGTGCATTTTCGGATTTCACATTGTTCACACCCGATAATCCCGATCACCTCGTGGCTCTCGATGCAAGGCTGAATCAGAACGAATTTGCGGGCATAACCGCGCAACGGCTCCAGCTCGGCCAAGTGCAGTATCTCAATGGTCAATCGTTCTGGGAGGCTGCGATTTCGCCGATTCCCCGTGCCATATGGACCAACAAGCCGGTTTCGGGCGGCAGTGGTGATATTGTCAGAAACATGACCGGGATTCGGCTCTCCCGCGGCACCTCGTGGGGGGTCGGAAATGTCATGGAACTCTACATGAATTTCGGCCTCTACAGCCTGATTCCTGGGTTCATGCTTCTGGGATTCTCGATCGGCTGGCTTGATCGGCGCGCGGCTATAGGGCTGGGCTTTGACGATCCATCACGGTCCCTGCTGTATTTTCTGCCTTGCGTGGCCCTGATTCAGCCGAACAACTCCATGGTTGAAGTGATCGGGGGTGCCTTTGCAGCGCTGTTGGCGGCAGTCGGCTTGCGGATGGCCTGGAAGATGTTCGGCCAAGGCCAGCAGAGCCGGTCGCCGGAAAACGGCAATCCAAATCGCGGCACAATGTGAAAGTACTGTTTTGCGTTGCCAGTGCGCGCCTCGCCTATGGCGGGCCAGCGCTTTCGGTGACCTCGCTCGCGCGATGTTGCGCGCGCAGCGGCATCGAGGCGGCCCTATGGTGTCCGGACGGCAGCGCGGCTGACGCTCCAGACGGGCCGTCCGGCGCATCGCTGCAATACCTGACCGGCAGTCTGGAAGAGGCATTTGCCCGCTTCGGAAAGCCTCAGATCATTCACGACAATGGCATCTGGTGGCTGCACAATCATCGCATCGCCCGGCTGGCCAGCAATGCCGGCATACCGCGTGTGGTCAGCCCGCGCGGTATGCTGGAACCATGGGCGAGGCGTCACAAGCCGCTGCGCAAGGCAATCGCCTGGTGGCTCTATCAGCGGCGGGATCTGCAGGCAGCCGCCGTGCTTCATGCGACATCGCCGCAAGAGCAGGCCAATCTTGCAGCGCTGTTTCCGGGGAGCAAGGTGGCACTCATCGGCAATGGAATCGATCAGCCGAACGAGGCCGACATTGCGTTTTCCGGCAGGGCGGAGCCGGCAGCAGAACGGCAAGCGCTGTTCCTGGGTCGGTTGCATCCGGTCAAGGGGCTGGCGCTGCTGCTGCGCGCCTGGCACCGGGTTGCTCCGCAAGGCTGGCGGCTGGTGCTGGCAGGCCCCGACGAGGCAGGCCATCAGGCAGAGCTGGAAGCGGAGGTCGCTCGCCTGGGCATTGGCGACGCGGTTGCATTTGCCGGGCCAGTGACGGGTGAGGCCAAAGCGCGGCTTTTCGCGCAGTCGCAGCTGTTCGTGCTGACCAGCCATTCGGAGAGTTTCGGCATGTCGGTCGGCGAGGCGCTGGCGCATGGCCTGCCGGTGCTCACCACGCGCAATGTTCCCTGGCCACAGTTGGAGAAAACTGGTTCGGGCTGGCGCGCTGAAGTTTCAGATGCGGGGATTGCCGAAGTGCTGGCGCGAGCAGTGGCCTGCACGGATGCCGAGCTTGCAGAAATGGGGCAGCGAGGACGGAGGCTTGTCGCCGAGGAATTTGGCTGGGAAGGGCTTACGAAGCAGTTCATTGCGCTCTATGCGGGGCTGATGTCTCCAGCAGCGAAACCGACTCATTGATGATATTTCTGGGATGATAATTCTCACATGATAATTCTGGGTCTCAATGCCTTCCATGCGGATTCGGCTGCCTGCATTCTGCGCGATGGAGTTCTGCTTTGCGCCGCCGAGGAAGAACGATTCCGGCGGATCAAGCACTGGTCGGGCTTTCCAGCTGAGGCCATCGCATGGTGCCTGAAAGACGCCGGATTGACCTTGGCCGAGGTCGACATTGTGGCGATGAATCAGGACAGCAAGGCCAATTTCTGGCGCCGTCTGGGATACACCGCCCGCCAGCGTCCTGGCCTGTCAGCGATTGCCGCGCGGCTGCGCAATCGCCGCGAGCGCGCCGGGATCGAACCCTTGCTCGAAGCGGCCTGTCCGGGGCAGAAATTCGCCGGGCGGATCGTGCCGGTTGAACATCACCTCGCGCATCTGTCATCTGCCTTTCACGTCTCGCCGTTCCGCGATGCTGTCACGATTTCGGTCGACGGGTTCGGCGATTTTGCGAGCTCGGCCTGGGGCATTGGTACGGACGCGAAGATCGAAATCAACCAACGGGTGTTGTTTCCCCACTCGCTGGGCGTGCTCTATCAGGCGCTTACCCAGTATCTTGGCTTTCACAATTATGGTGACGAGTACAAGGTGATGGGCCTCGCTCCCTATGGCGAAGCGAACTGCCTCGACGAATTGCGCCCGCTGATTGCGCTGCATTCCGATGGAACTTTCGCGCTCGATACGTCGTTTTTCCTCCACACTAGCCAAGCAATCAGCCACCAGTGGGACAACGGCTCGCCGCATTTTGATGCGCTCTATTCGCCAAAGCTCGAGCAATTGCTTGGCCCCCGCCGCCAGCCGGGCGAAGAGCTCGGCAAGCGCCATATGGATCTCGCCCGCTCGGCGCAGGCGCTCTATGAAGAGGCCTTCTTCAACATCGTTCGCGCGGCCCGCGCCGATACTGGCCTCACCGATATTGTGCTCGCGGGCGGCTGCGCCAACAATTCGGTGGCCAATGGCAAGATCAGGCGCGAGACGCCGTTCGAGCGGGTCTATGTTCATGCCGCGCCCGGCGATCAGGGCGGCGCCATCGGCGCGGCGTTTGCCGCGTGGCATGGGCAGGGCGGCAATCGCGGTTTCACCATGGACCATGCTTATTGGGGCCCGACATTCGATCGCGCTGCCTGCCAACGGGCGCTGGATGCGCGCCAGTCAGACCTCGATGCAGCGGGTTGCACAGTCGTCGTCCATGACAATGAGCAGGAACTGTGTGACCGCACCGCGCTTGCGGTCTCTGAAGGCCAGGTCATCGGTTGGTTTCAGGGGCGCATGGAATGGGGGCCGCGGGCGCTTGGCAATCGTTCGATCATTGGCGATCCGCGCCGCGCCGACATGAAGGACATTCTCAACCTCAAGATCAAGCGCCGTGAGAGCTTTCGCCCCTTTGCGCCCTCGATCCTCGCCGACCATGTGGCTGACTGGTTCGAGGAGGTCGATGAAGTGCCCTTCATGATGCAGGTGTTCCAGATCAGGCAAGAGAAGCGTGCGCAATTGCCTGCGGTGACCCATGCCGATGGCTCGGGGCGGCTGCAAACCGTGCGAGAGAGCGCGAATCCTCGCTACGCTGGCTTGATTTCAGCCTTTCATGTTCTGACTGGCGTGCCGATGGTGCTGAATACGAGTTTCAACGAGAACGAACCCATCGTCTGCAAGCCCGAAGAGGCATTGGATTGTTTCTTGCGCACGAATATGGACGTGCTGGTGCTGGGCGATCATTTCATCTCGCGCAGCCCCGGTTGACCCGTGAAAATCACCATCGTCACGGCAGTCTACAATCGCGCCGCCACGATTGCCGAGGCGATCGCAAGCGTTGCATCGCAGACATATCCCGATATCGAGCATCTGGTCATCGACGGGGCCTCGCGTGACGACACATTGGCGGTAATTGAGGCTAATCGCCACCCGGCCTTGCGGCTGGTGAGCGAGCCCGATCGCGGAATCTACGATGCCCTCAACAAGGGGTTTGCGCTTGCTTCGGGCGAAGTCCTGGGGTTGGTGCATTCAGACGATTTTCTGGCGCACAGTCAGGTTATCGAGCGGGTGATTGCGGCCTTTGCTGATCCGCAGGTCGATGCCGTTTATGGCGATCTCGACTATGTCTCCGCTGCCGATCCGCGGCAGGTGATCCGCCGCTGGAAGTCGGGGCGGTTCGCTGCGGGAAAATTGCGCTGGGGCTGGATGCCGCCACATCCCGCGCTGTTTATCCGCCGCCGGTTGTGGGAGCAGCGCGGTATTTATGACCCGGACTTCCGGATCGCCGGCGATTATGACGCGATCCTGCGCTGGTTTGGCGCCGGTAGGTTCGGGGGCCCGATCAAGGCGGCCTATTTGCCCGAAGTGCTGGTCAAAATGCGCACCGGCGGCGAGAGCAACCGTTCGCTTGGGCGGATATTGCTCAAGAGCCGCGAGGATTACCGCGCCTTGCGGATAAACCGAGTGGGAGGGCTGGGCGCGTTGGTGGTGAAGAACTTGCGCAAGTTCAGCCAGTTTGTCGTGAAATAAGGCGTTGGTTTCTGACTTTTCCTGTTCTCAATTTTCGCGAGCGAGGCTCTTGATCAGGGTTGCATTTTCATGACTCTAGAATGGTAAAATATCTATTTTGCAAATTGAAATTTATCCGGAGTAGGTGACCATGAATTCTCCAGATTCAGATACATCAAGTAATTTGTTTAGGAACGGCGTGTCCATTGTTCACAATGTTATTGATAAGAATACGATCGAACATTGCCACCGTGCCATCCAGCAGGAAAAATCTGATCTATTTGAAAAAACCAAGGAAACTGATCGATTTTATGTGTCGAGTGGGCGGTTCTACAAGGCAATTTGCATTGAGGGGCCTGTCGCGAACCGGGAGTTGCTCCTTCCCAAGGCAATTGAAAGTGCCCTGGTAGAAAGTCTCGGCACCGACTTCGTGTTCGATTCCTTTGGTATCATCAATTCGCTCCCGGGTGCGGCAGAGCAACATTGGCATCGTGATGGCGGCATACTTTTCCCTGGCAATCCCCTGAATTTTCTGCTGCCGGTGACCGCAGTAACACTGGCCATTCCGCTCGTGGAAATGAATGACGAAACGGGCACAACTGGATTTGCCCTGGGATCCCACAGGGCTAACGATCATCCGTTGCGGCCCGATTTTGAACCTGTTGTGCCTGTCGGCTCCGCCGCTATCTGGGACTATCGAATTTTTCACAAAGGTATGGCCAACCGGAGCAGAATCCCTCGGCCGCTGTTTTATGCCACCTACTGCCGGCCATGGTGGCGTGATGTAAGCAATTTCGATGGCGGACGTGGGGTGAAGCTGAGCGTTCGACGCGAGACGTTCGATGGACTGGACGAAATCATGCAAAGTCGCCTTGCCCGCGCGGTGTTATGCAACTGAATGGAGGCTTCATGCGGAGCGCTGCAATTTTTCCAGTGGCCCGCTGTTGGTGATTGAAGCCTATGATTTCCTAGCCAGAACCCAGAGACGAGGGCCTGCGCGCTTCGCCGGTTCGCTTGACACTAAGGGCACTGCCGGTTATCTATCCAGTAAGTATTTATTAGGAGTGATTGAGATCATGAGCAGTTCGAACGGCAAGCCCGCTGGTGCAGTTAAAATCCGCACTCCATATCAGGCGCCGGTGTTTACGGTTTTGGGCCACCACTCCGAGACCCGCAACCTGGCGAAGGCGACCCCCGACGGGGGAGGCAAGGGAATGGGTTCATAGGCTGTCAATTTGCGCAGTTTATGGTTTCGTTGCCGGGTTTCTTCAACGTGTTGTTTGAGCTCGCCCAGGTGAATGGTTCGCCGTTGGCTGGGCGATTTTACATTCCCAATTCAAATTCGCTCAAATTTTTGGAGGCGTAATCGGGCGGTTTTGCTACCGATTTGACGTCTTGTGGCATTGCATAGCTGGTTTAATCGCATGGGGCGTACATATCTCCTGACACGGTCCTGATGGTTGAATTGATGCTCATGCATTTCCGTTACCTCGCCTATGGCTTGAAGATAGATAGTGAGCTGGAGTTGCCCGAACTGGGCGATTCTTGTGAGCCGGAAGGCGAAGCTGATCTCACCATCCGGCTCGGCAATGTAGCCCGCTACGGAACAGAAGGCGGCGGAGAGCGCGATGATATGCGCTGGAATGATCCCCAAACGTTCTGGCTGCATGCTGATGCAGTTGCGCATTATCTGGTCAGCAATGGGCGCGAAATAACAGTTATGATTGAGACGGGTGCGGATGCCTCGTCAGTTCGCGTCTACTTGTTGGGTTCCGCATGCGGTGCTTTGTTGGTGCAGCGCGGATTTCTAGTCCTGCATGGAAATGCGATTCGGGTTGGTGATGCCTGCCTCGTATGTGTCGGCGATTCAGGCGCAGGCAAGTCAACGCTCGCGGCAGGGTTCCTTAGAAATGGATTTCAAGTCTTGGCTGACGATGTTGTCGCGGTCGACATCGAAGGCCATGCAATCCCTGGGTTTCCGCGCATTAAACTTTGGCAGGATGCTGCCGACCACCTTGGCTTTTCAACTGAGGGACGAATTCGGGTGTTTCCGGATATGGACAAATATAACCTCCCGATAGCCCCATTCGATCACGCCGCGCGTTTGCCGATCCGGTGGGTTTATCACCTGACCAGCGGCGATGTGGACGAGATTTGCATCGAACCGGTTACCGGGCAGCGCCGCTTTGGCTTGCTCAGGGACAACACCTATCGCAACGAATATCTTGACGGACCGGATATGCTTGGTGGGCATCTGAAGCAATGCGGTCGGCTGGCGGGCCAGATTCATTTGTCCAAAGTGGTGCGGCCAATCTCCGGATTTTCGCTCGACAGCCTTATCGAAAGCCTGCTCAACGACGTCGCTTCCATTGGCGACGCAGCTGACGCTCCTTAGCCCGCAAATATCTTTTCCAGATTTGCCATCTGGCAAATGCATGCTTCCTGGAGAAGTGATGCCAACTTAAGTTCTGGTCTCGTTGCCAGATAGGCGCGGAATGCGGTGAGTTTTTCCTTGTTCGCTGCCAGAATTGCTGCTGGCAATTCTGCCAACGCGCGATCAATGGCGGCCTCGGCAATCCCGCGCCGCTTACCCGATGCCATCATTGTCAGCCGAAGGGCGTTCGACAGGTGCTGGGGCGACCTCACGTCACCCAGGAGGTGGCTGAGGGTCAATCCGTCTTCAGAAAATTCGACTTTGGGCAGGTCGGCTTTGAACTTGGCCGCCATACGTTTCCCCATGATTTCGATGCGTCCAAAACCTGCCAGGTCCACAATCATCGGCACACTTTGCGCGAAAGGTGACTGCGGATCAATATAGCCATGGCCCAGTGCAAGACTGAGCGGATCGCGCCGGTTCCCGTAATGGGTGAAGCATTCGTCTGAGTTTTGGGGATAGTTGATATCGACCTGCATGGAGCCCGTGCCATGGTGAAATGGCGATCCGTCAATATGATGGTTCGTAAAATCGACGAGCGGCATGAGACAATTTTTGCCCGCCATGCCTGCCTGCGCATCCTTGCTCGAATAGTAACGGGTCTCCATGAAGTGTGCTGCCGGGGGTGTCGGATTGACGATATATGCGGGCCTTATCAGCTCGAGTTGGGCGGCGAGTTCGGCGTCCTGCAAAAGCACACTGGCGGCCTGCATCTGGTTCCAGCCCAATTTGCCGCATGCGTTGTAAATTGCGATGAACAAGTCGAGCATTTCTGCGCGATCGCTACTGAGATCGCTGGGGGGCCCAGCCAACTGCATGGTCTCGTCGCTATCGGTCCAGCAAAGGTCGTCAACCGGGACTAGCAATTCGTCCGGAATTTTGAATAATGGCTGGCCGGCGGCAAGAGGGGCATCGCAAACCACGCGCAGCGACCCATCACGTTCCTGGATGCAGGCAGCCGGATGCACATATCCGCCGCGCGCGACGACCAATTTTTTCATGGCTTCGATACTGGTGACAATTATCGTGTTGTCGGAGCAAGCAAAGCCCATGAGATGTCCCGTTTCCCGAATTAGTCATTGCGTCCTTCGACAAAACGAATGAATCGCGCTGTCGTCAATCCCCTGGTCAAGGCGAGATTTAACCGCATTGCAGGCTGCCCAAGCGAAGATTCCGGCCAGTCCACCAATGCCGCGCGCAACGAGCCTAGGTTGAGTATGGCAGCAATGCCTTCATCGTCGGAGAGGCGGTCGATTTCCGTAATCAGTTCGCCGCGAAGCCGGCCAAGACGCAAATGCCAGTCGGCGGCTTGCTGGCCCTTCCGCGTTTCGTCCAGCACCATATCGGGGACAATCCCTCTCATCATGCGCCTGGCCAGTCGGCGCGTCTGGCCTTGGCCCAGGTACTGATCATCCGGAATTGCCAGACAGAATTCCACGAACGGCCGATAGGTCGTCGGATCACGCGTTTCCATTCCGTGGAAGAGATCAAACGCCTGAGCCATGTCGCCGCCATCCTGAGTTGACAGCGTGAACTCTTCTTCACGCCATCCACGTGTCGATTTGGGAAATCTGTAGAGCGGGTCGTAGCCCATCGCTTCGGCGCGTCGCGCCAGATCCATGCTCTCGGCATAGTCGCGATTCAAAGGGCACCATGTTTCGAAAGGTTCATCTATCTTGATCAAGCCTAGTCGCCCCAAGGCAACATGGAACCAAGCGGGGGCAAATGGCATAAGGGCGCGTGATGCGATGGCGCGCAGCCGGGAGTTGGCATGCCTATGTTTCAGAAGTCCGGCTTCTTTCCAGACACGCAGCCACTGGCCTTGCCGCATCATCGTCGCCATAGTGCCCTCACCATCGAAGCTGAAAGTGAGGTTTCCAGACTCAGCGTTGAGCATGACATCGCAGCCGCTGGCACGTGCCTGAGCATAGACCTCGTGGATCCAGTACAGATTCATGGTATTTCGCGGCGGTGCGCCGGTAAGCAAGAAGAACGATGACAGGTTATGTTCGAAAAAAAGACCCTTGGCATCAATCCAATGCGGCCTGATTTCGGGATACATCGCGGCAAGGGCTTCGACGTAAGGACGTTCGTCGCCAAATCTCCATGGGCTTTCGGCGCCATCCCATTCTGCTTCGGGCACGCTGGTAAATGTCTCAATGGGTTGCCCTGGTCGGCAACGGGCCGTGAAAGCCGCGACTGCTTGGGAATCAAATCCGCCAGACAGGCTTACTGCAGGCCGCGAAAAACCGTCGAGAGCCGCGCGAACGCCTTCTTCGAGCAATTCGCTGGCAGCGACCACATAGTCACGCTCGTCTTTGAACCGCACCTTGGGGATGGCTGAGATGTCGTAATATGATTCAACGACAACCCCATCTCTGGTTGCCGTGGCTCGGGTTCCGCCAGCCAGGCGGCTAACCCCTTCGAACCAGGACCGCGTGCCATCATAAAGGTTCAGAAAGAGGGAATCGGCGATCTTTTGCTGGTCGACGCGCTGCTCTACTTCGCCGGTTGAAAAGAGGGCATTGGCGATTGACGCGACGAGGAATCGGTCCCGGTCGTGCCAGTAATTCAGCGGGGGTGCGGCGAGCGGACTGCGCACCAGACGGATTGCATGACGCTCAGGATGGGTGACAATTGTCGCAAACTGGCCGATCACCTTGAGGTCAACAGCATCACCCCAGGCCGCATAGCCGGCTGCATAGAGAGCCTCATCACTGCTCTGTGCCATGCCCAGTTCGTTGGCCAGCTGCTTGCGGTTATCGATATAGCCGGCAAACAGTACCCGCGAGCCATCGGCTGCGATCTGGGGTCTCCAGCCGCGCTGCTGTCCGGTCGTTGCCAGCAGAGAATCGCCAACCATGCTCGTCTGCGCAGGCTGCGCATTGGCAATGCCCAGCGATGCGGCAAACCGGTCGCGCTGGGACGGTGTCAGTGGTTGGCCACGCCAACTCCGGTGAACTCCGATCAGTTTGATGGTCATTTAGCCGGCTGGTCCGTCATCTGGATTGCGCTTCGCCATTTGCTATCAGCAACCGATGGCGCGGCGCGAGTCGGCCAAGGGATGCAGAGCGATTTCCGTCACGGCGCTCAGAAACCCCTCGAAGGCATGGCGCTCGGAGATACCGCGGGTTGCCAACGGAACAGTTCCTCTTCTTGCGCTACACCGCCGCAAACCTTGCGCACCAGCGGCGTCTATAGTCACGATGGCACGCGCCGTCACCAGCATTCTGCGCCTGCTTCTCGCTCTCCTGCGGTGACTTAACCGGGCCGATGCGCGCGGTCGATGCGCAGTGTCGTTGCGGCCAAATTGCCTCGGTGCTAAGGACGTGGCTGGATTTTTTGCTAGCGGAATTTTTCAATGATCGAGCTTACAGGTGCAAGCACGCTGCGGCGCAACCCGGAACTCCTCTCCGTGGAAATGGATGGGGATCTGGTGATGATGAGCATCGAAAGTGGCAATTATTTTGGCGTCAGCGGCATCGGCCCCACCGTCTGGAACTTTCTGGAGACTTCGAAGCAATTCGATCAGGTCGTCGATGAGATTGTCGAAAACTTCGAGGTTGAACCCGGCATTGCGGCTGCCGACTTGCGCAAATTTGTCGAAAATCTGGCCGAGCACGGGATGATTGAAGTTAGCTGATCCGATGGCCGGCCTCCGCTTTACGCAGCGCGCCCGCCATTTTGCCGCACGCGGTCTCTTCGAGCAGCTGTGGTTCGTGCCGGCCTGGATCGGTCTCGGCCTCGCCAGCCTTGTCATTCGGTTCGTAGCGTTCAGGCGGATTGCCTCAGTGCTGGGGCACCATTATGGCACTGTCCGGCCGCAGATATCACCTTCCGCTGACCAGCAAGCGCGTGCTGTCCAGATCAGGCGGACGCTGCAACTGGCAGAGCACTATGCCCCATGGCGCGCGGATTGCTATCCTCAGGCGATTGTGGCGCGCGTATTGCTCGGGCTGTATCGGCTGCCTTTTGTGCTCACCATGGGGCTGAAGCGGGATTCTGTCAGCGGTGAGGTGCAGGCGCATGCTTGGGTCCAGTGCGGCACCACGCCAGTCACCGGTGGCGAGGGCGACGGTGAATACAGCGCGGTCGCGGTGTTCGCCAAAGGGGCGGTTTCGGGTAGCGAAAATGGATTCCCATCGGTTCGCTAATGTGGCGCACCGGGCTGTCGCGCGACATGATCCGCGAGGCGCAAATCGTGTCCCAGCCGATTTTCGCGCGATATAGCTAAGGCAGCTCGATTCGAGCTGGCTGCAAGCGACTTGGCTCGGGCATCAATTCCCGGAAAGATATAGCATTTCGAACAAAATCATGGTGAAGCCCAATTGACCTTTGTTATCGGACAGGGCATACGGTCATGTAATTAGCCATACAGCCAAGTTCGTTTACCTAAAATCAGCTGGAGAAGCGGTGATGCGCCGGATCGAAAAGTTTCTTGCCACCATGGCCATAGCCGGCCTTGCTGTTTCCATTCCCGGGGTGGCTTCGGCATCCGCTGCGGCGGCGGCTGGTAACGGCGGCTCGGGCGGAAGCTCCAATCTCTGCCGGGTTCAGGTTCGCCGCAATGCATCTGCTGGCGTGTTCGATGTAAGTCGCGCAGTGCTGGATAACGGCCGTTGCGTTTGCCGCGTTTCGACCGGTCCGCGCAGCCAGGGCGGTTCAGCCGAATCGGCGCTGGCTTCGCTGCTTCTGCGTCGCAGCTGCGCCGATGCTCCGCTTGCTGCCGCAACCGGCGCGACCGGTGGTATCAGCACTGGCCTGCTTATCGGTGGTTTGGCCGCTGCTGGTTTGGGTATCGGCCTTGCACTTGGCGGTTCCAGCAGCCCGTAGGCTGGCGGAACAGTTTATCTGTGCAGATGAAGGCGGCTCTTGGGCCGCCTTTTTCTTTGGCGGTTCTCAGGGATTGAAATATCCAGTCTTGCCCGCCGTGCCGGGGCACGCCATGGTTCGCGCACCATGCGCAATGACCCCCGCAACATTGAGCGTGTGAGGCGAGTTCTTCTCGCCATTCTCAGCAACGGGCGGCTGCAGGGCAGGCCTGACGACATTCCATTGGCGGCGGAAGAGTGGGCGATGGTTGGCACAGCCGCGCGCCAGCACCGCTTGGAGCCGCTGCTCCATGGCATTATGCGAACCGCCGGCGGCTACTGGCAGGTTCCGACAGAACTCCGGTCAGACTGGCGCGAGGCGCACCGCTTGTCTGCGCTGGGTTCGCTGGCGGCGAGGGGGACGCTATTAAGGGCGGCGCGCGTCCTTGATTCGGCAGGTTTAGCTTACGCCGCTCTCAAAGGGGCATGGCTGGCCTGGCATGCCTATGACGATCCTGCCCAGCGGCCGATGCGCGATATCGATATCCTCGTTTCGCCTGCGCACCTGGAAGCAGCCTACCGGGCGCTGGTTGCAAATGGGTTCGAGGAGCATACTGGCGAGGCATTTTCCGCCGAGACCCTGACCCTTGGAAAGAAGCATCTGCCGGCGCTGCGTGACCGGTCAACGGGTATCCATGTCGAAGTCCACAGTCGGCTGTTCGAACACATTGAGCCGGCGCGCGGCGACGCCTGGCTTGCGCGGTCTGACGACCTTCTGGCAGCGCGCATCTGGCAGCCACTCGGCTCGGTGCGCATCGCCTATCTGCCGCCGTGCGAGACACTGCTCCATTTGCTCATACACAGCGCCTACGAGCATCGCTTCGACAATGGTCCACAGGTGCTGCACGATGTGGCGGCAGTGCTGAAGCAAGGTCCGATCGACTGGGGCCGCCTCTGGCGTTTGGCTGATGAGGGCGGATGGACACGCGGATGCGAGCTGGTCCTGCATTTGACTGAGTGGCTACTCGGCCCACAGCCCATTGTCTGGAGCCCGCAGCCTCTGCCCGAAGGCATTCTCGAGCAGGCAGCGCTGATGTTGCTGCAGGACCCGGAAATGCGCCGCGATCTTGATGTGCAGCTGCAATTGGGCGATTTGTCGGCGGGCTCGATGTCTGGCCTGCGCTGGCTTGCCGGGCGGCTGCTGCCGGGCAGGCGGGTCGTCGCCGACTTTGCCGGTGTCCCGCCCGATCGGCGCTCGGCTTGGCTGCACTATCCTGCCTGGCTGGCGAGCCGGTTGGCGCGCACGGCGTCTGGGCGCTTCGACCGGCTTCAGCGCAGCGAAGCGGCGAGGGCACACGCGATAGAATCCTGGCTTGCGGCGCGCTAATGATATTTGCGGGGCAAGCTTCGAGTTAGCTATCAACTGGCGCCGATAAGCTCACGGCCAATAAGCATTCGACGGATTTCATTGGTGCCGGCTCCGATGTCGAGCAGCTTGGCATCGCGCCAGAAGCGTTCGACCGGCCAGTCGCGGGTGTAGCCCGCGCCGCCCAGTGCCTGGATGGCTTCTCCAGCGACTTTCACGGCGTTTTCGGAGGCAAACAGGATCGCGCCGGCGGCGTCGAACCGCGTGGTCGCGCCCGCGTCGCAGGCACGGGCGACCGCATAGACGTAGCTTCTCGCCGAATTGAGCGCGACATACATGTCGGCGATTTTGCCCTGCATCAGCTGGAAACTGCCTATGGGTTTGCCGAACTGATTGCGGGTCCGGACATAAGGCAGGACGACATCAAGGCAGGCCTGCATGATGCCGATCGAGATGCCGCTGAGCACAACGCGCTCATAGTCCAGGCCGGACATCAGCACCCCGACGCCGCCGTGCAGCGGGCCCATGATCTGTTCCTCAGCCACGAAGCAATCTTCGAACACCAATTCGGCTGTAGGCGAGCCGCGCATGCCGAGCTTGTCGATCTTCTGGCCAATCGAAAAGCCGGGCATGCCTTTCTCGATAAGGAAGGCCGTGATCCCGCGAGAACCTTCGCCGGGCGCGGTCTTGGCATAGACCACCAGCGTATCGGCATAGGCCGCATTGGTGATCCAGAACTTGGTGCCGTTAAGGCGGAAGCCTCCAGCGACCGCGTCGGCGCGCAGTTTCATCGAGACGACGTCCGAGCCCGCACCGGCCTCCGACATGGCGAGGGAGCCGACGTGCTCGCCGCTGATCAATTTCGGCAGGTAGCGCGCCTTCTGCTCGTCCGAGCCCCAGCGGCGGATCTGGTTGACGCACAGGTTTGAATGCGCACCATAAGACAGTCCCACCGAGGCGCTGGCGCGGCTGATTTCCTCGACTGCGACCATATGTTCGAGATAGCCGAGCCCCAGCCCGCCCCATTGTTCCTCGACCGTGATGCCATGCAGGCCCAGTGCGCCCATTTGCGGCCAAAGGTCGTGCGGGAACCAGTCCTCGGCGTCGATTTTTGCGGCGAGCGGGGCGATCTTTTCGTCGGCAAACCGCGTGGAGGCGCCGCGTATCATGTCGGCGGCTTCGCCAAGGGCAAATTCAAGCTGCATCCGGATGCACTCCACAGGGCTTTGACGGCGATGCTAGGCCGGATTGGCGGCGATGTGGAGAGCCCAGCAGAATTACGCCGCAATGGCGAAGGGAAACAGATGGTATTGACGCAGTAGCATCATCAGTGGGACAAACTGCGCTGCGGCCATGGTGCCGCCAGCACCGTCCGAACAAGGCGGGCACGGATGAGGAAACCGGCAGAATGGACAGGCAACAATTTCCGGCAGAGGCTGTGCGCGACGACTTCGTGCCCAAGGAGGACTACCTCGATCCGGCATTCGCCCGCCACGAAGCAGAAAACCTGTGGCCCAAGGTCTGGCAGATCGCCTGCCGGATCGAAGAAATCCCCAATGCCGGTGATTACGTCACATACGATATTCTGACCGATTCAATCATCGTGGCGCGCATTGCCGAGGGCGAGATCAGGGCATTCCACAATACTTGCCCGCACCGGGGCAACCAGCTCGTCGAAGGCTGCGGCAATACGAAGCAATTCGTTTGTTCGTTTCATGGCTGGCGCTTCCGGCTCGATGGCCACTGCCTGAAAGTTATCGATCGGCATGACTGGGGTTCGAGTCTGGCGGACGGCGATGCCGATCTCAGTCCGGTGCAGGTCGGCATCTGGGGTGGCTGGGTATGGATCAACATGGACCCCGGTTGTCAGTCGTTCGAGGAGTTCCTTGAACCGATGAAATCACATTGCGACAAGTTCGAATTCGAGAAGATGCGCTTTGCCTGGTACAAGACCACGATCGTCGCGGCGAACTGGAAGACGGTCTGCGATGCTTTCACCGAATTCTATCATGTGCAGACGACGCATGCGCAAATGTTACCCTATACCGACGACTATTCGATGAGCCGGGGCATGGGGCGGCATGGCTGGATTTCTTATGATTCCGGCTCCGGTGTGCCGCTTGGCCGTTCGCCGCGCCTGCCGCCAAAGGATGAGCCGGACTATCGCAGGCTCGTGCTGGAATATGCCGAGCAGTTCAAGGACACCTTGAAGGCGCTGCAGCCGGACCGCGCCTATGCTGCAACCCAACGCTTGTATGACGAAGTGCCAGCGGGCGCGGCGCCAATGGAAGTGCTCACTCGCTGGAGCGAATTCATCCGCGAAGCTGCCGAAAAGGAAGGTTCCGGCTGGCCGGAGGGCCTCACGCCCGAATATATCGCCGCATCAGGGTTCGATTGGCAGGTGTTTCCCAACACGATCTTCCTCCATACGCCAGAAGCCGTCCTGTGGTACCGGATGCGGCCAAATGGTGACGATCCAGAGAGCTGCCTGTTCGACATCTGGTCGCTCGAACGCTTCGCGCCCGGCAAGGAACCGCCGCTCCACCGTGAATTCATCGCCGACTGGCGGACAGCAGATTGGCCGCTCATATATCTTCAGGATCTGGAGAATCTGCCGAAAGTTCAGAAAGGCATGCGATCGCGGGGTTTTCGGGGATCAAGGCCGAGTCCAGTTCAGGAGCGGGCCATCAGCAATTTTCATCGCGTTCTGCGCCGCTTCATGATTGATCCGCATGCCGATGATGATCTTGGTCCGGAGCCGCTGATGCGGGACCGGCCCTAGCTGCGGCGCAGCATGCGCACCAGCACCCGCGCTTCGGCGCGCAGCAGCGTGTCGGCAGCGAGACCATCGTCGGGCCAGAGATGCAGCGCGGCCGCAATCCTGTCGACCGCGCTGATGAAGACCACGGCTTCGGAATTGGCATCGCTGCGGCTGATCGGCTTGCCGGGCGGAGATGCCTCGACGATGCGATCAGTCAGGCCTTGGAGAATCGGCAGGACGTTTTTGAGCACCAAGTGATAGAAGCGGCGATTGCCCCGGTCTGATTCCATATTGCGATATAGCAGCAACATGCCGTCTTTCGACCAGATGTCGCAGTAGCCATGGACAAAATCGAGCGCATCCTGATCCAGCCGGTCAGGGTCACGCAGGAAGCGGTCGTTGATGAAAAGTCTGGAGGTGTCGTTGCTGATCTCGCTGCACAGCGCCCACAGGATATCCTCGACGTTGTCGAAATAGACATAGAACGTTGCAGGCGAAGTGCCGGCGACCTTGCTGATCGCCGCGGCGGTCAGGCTGATCGGGGAAATGGTCTCCAGCAACTTAGAGGCTGCGTCCATCAGGCTGCGCTTGGTGGCCTGGCCTTTGCGGCCAAGCAACGCCGGGTCCCTTGGCGAACCGTTTCGCCAAGTGGCGTTTGCAGGGGCTGTTTTGGCGGCATCGCTCGCGATTTGAACCTCCATATATCCAGTTCCACCTTATGTCGAACAATGGCCTTTCCAGACTGAAAGGTCAGTAAAATCAAAACACATCAAAGTTGAATAAGTTGCTGATTAAGACATGCAATTGAATATCGCAATGATCAAGTCTTGCGCAGTGTAACTGCGGCGCAACGACGTGGGCGAAGGTTGGCCTGACCGCAGGATCGTCCGCGACTGACTTCTTTCTGAGTTGCTCTGGTTTATGCAGGGATTTGATTGAAAGCGACGCCCTTATCGGGACGGTGATCCTGCGGCAGGCCGAGGATCTTCTCGGCGATGGTGTTGAGCAGCATTTCGTCAGCACCGCCGGCAATGCGCCCCGTCGGTGCGGTGATCCAGCTCGTCTGCCAGTTGTCCTTGGTCGACGCATGCTCGTCATAATGCAGGGCATCGGTGCCTTGCAGGTCGATCGCCATTTCCGACAGTTTCTGGCGGCTGCGCACCGAGACCAGCTTGTTGAGCGAGCCTTCCGGTCCCGGCTCCATGCCGGCCTTCATCGAGATCATTGCCCGCGCGGTGATGGCATTGAGCCCGTTGCGCATCGCATAGTTGCGGGCAATCGCCGAGCGGATGCGGCCATCCTCGATAGCAGGCTTGCCATTGATCTTCGTTTCCTTGGCCAGGCTGACGAACAGATCGAGATGCGGACCGAAGCCCGCGCTGTCGGTTGCGACGTAACGTTCGATCATCAGCGTCGCCATAGCCACTGCAAAGCCGCCGCCGACTGGTGAAAGGCGATTGCTGTCGTCGATGCGGACATCGTCGAAAAACACTTCGTTGACGTGGGCATCGCCGCCGGCAAGCTTGATCGGACGGGCCTCGACTCCGGCTGCGCGCATGTCGACCCAGAAGTAGGTCAGGCCTTTGTGCTTCTGGGCGTTTGGATCGGTGCGTGCGACAATGACACCATAATCCGAATGATGCGCATAGCTGGTCCACAGCTTCTGGCCGTTCAATTTCCAGCCGTTTCCGTCCTGCTCGGCGCGCAGGCGAAGGCCGGCGAGGTCCGATCCGGCGGCCGGTTCTGAGAACAGCTGGCACCAGATTTCTTCGCCCTGCAGTGCCTTGATGACGCGTTCGCTCACGAACACCTTGTCCTCGCAGAATTTCATCATAATCGGCACCGGCATGCCCAGGCTGATGCCAAAATAGCTGTTCGGCATGCCGTATTTCATCTCTTCGGTCTCGAACGCTACCTTCTCGATATGGGTGAGGCCCTGGCCGCCGAACTCGGTTGACCAGTTGATCCCGGCATAGCCGGCATCGAACCGCGCCTTGAGGTAGCGGCGGCCCAGCGCTAGGTCTTCGGCCTCTGAAAGGCCCCTGCGGGCGGCAGTGCCAAACTCGCCTGCAACCGATTGGAGCCACGCATCGGCTCTGGCGGCATAGGCAGAGATGTCTGTCATGCGGCTTCTCCTGTCAGCTCATCAACCAGAACGTCTTCCCAGAACAGCATGTTGCCTTGCTCGACTGCGAGAGTGCGGGCGCGGCGCATGTGGAGGTGGAGACCGGCTTCCCAGGTCACGCCGATGCCGCCGTGAATCTGCACACAGTCCCGTGCGGCGGTATCATAGGCCTCGGTTGACTGGATGCGCGCAGCGGCGGCGGCCTTCAGAAAGTCGCCATGGCCTTCGCGCGATGCCGCATGCAGGGCGCCAGCCCGCGCCAGCTCGACCAGACCATAAAGCTCGGCGATCCGGTGCTTGACCGACTGGAAGGCCCCGATCGGCTGCCCAAAGGCGCGGCGCGAATTGGCATAATCTCGCGCGCGCTCCATCAATACTTCTGCACCGCCAGTCTGCTCATGGGCGGTGACTACTGATTGCAGCGCGAGGATGTGCAGTGCGGCATCGAGTGCCGTTTGACCCGAGGCCAGCGCGACTGCCGGTGTATCCCGAAACCCCAGATTGGCGGTGCAGCGGCTGTTGTCGAAAGTTGGAAAGCCTTGCCGCTCTGCGCCATCCAGGCTGGCCACGACGAGAACCGGTGTGCCGGCATCTTCGGCGAGGACGATCACGGCATCGGCCTCCAATCCCGCCGAAACCGCCGGCTTTAAGCCATTCAGCACCCCTTTGCTGAACGACACAGCCGACTTGGCAGGCACCACATCCTGATTTTCGGCAAAGGCAATTGCGCCCACCGCCTCGCCACTTGCGAATTTGGGCAGCCATTCGTCTTTCAGGCCATCAGGTCCATAATCCAGGATGGCCCTTGCCGCTCCGTATGAGCTGGTCAGGAAGGGGGCGCCCGCTAGCGTCCGGCCGGTCTGCAAGGCGATCAGACCCAGTTCGACCAGTGACAGGTCCAGTCCGCCATAGGCCTCAGGCAGTGCCAGTGCGGTCCAGCCCTGTTCCTTTGCGGTTGCCCAATAGGGTGCGTGGTAATCACCCTGCCTTTCCAGCAAAGGCAGCAACTGGTCCATCTGGACCCGCGCTTCGAGTACCTTGCGCGATTCCACGGCGATCGCCAGCTGGCCTTCATCATAGAGCAACGACATCTGAAATCCTCGAATTTGCAGGAATCCCCTCATCCTCGGTGGGCCGAGGTTGCGTGTGCAATATGGCACACCAGATCAGCAGGTATAGGATGGAAACGCGTTTATCTTTTCGCGGCACAATCGGCGCGATCCCGCGACGGTGAACGCTTCGGCAACTGGCCCAAGCAGTCAGCAATCCTTCAATCCAGCGTCACGCTGCCTTCTCTTCGGGATGGCCTCCGGCCTTCTGCGGCAGGAAATAAATCAGCGCACCGATGGCGATCGCCAGTGCCAGCGAGGCCAGCGGGCGGCTGAGATCGAGGCCGCCCTTGGCGAACGGCTTGTCGAGAAAATCGCCTACAGTCGCGCCGAGCGGCCTCGTCATGATGAAGGCCGCCCAGAATAGGAAAACCCGGCTGACTTTGCTCATGTAATAAAGCGCTGCCAGTGCCGCGAGGCTCAACGCAAAAATCGTCGCGCCGCCCAGATATCCGAAGTCATTGGTGTCCGCCGTCCAGTCGCCCAGCGCGGTGCCCAGGGTTTGCGAAAATGTGATCGTGATCCAGTAAAAGAGCTCGGACCTGGCGTTGTTGATGCTATCGACCGAAATCGAGCCAAGTGCCTTGTACCAGGTGAACAGCGAGATCAGCACCAGGGCGAGCAGCAAGGCCGAGCCGCCGGTATAGCCGATCCCAAGCGAGCGTGTGGCAAAGTCGGCCAAGGTGGTTCCCGCCGTGGTCGAAGCGATAATCGTTGCCCAATAGAGCCAGGGATTGAAGCTGCGCGCCTTGATCTGGATGGTGACAAGCACCGCCAGAATTGCGCCAAAAATTAGCGTTCCAATCAGGTATCCGCCCTGCCAGAAATTGGTCGGCGCATCGGCCGTTGTCTCGCCCAGCCACGACATGGAGAGCGTGTCGCCCGCCGTCTCCCCCAGGGTGGTGGCGAGAATCTTGATGATCCAGAAGCCCAGCGTGACCGCCGGAACTTTCGAAAGCGCTCTCTGCACAGTTTCATTTGTCATCGTCAGGTTCCCTAGAAATCAAGGCCAAGTGCCACGAAAGTGTGAAAGCCGGGCGCGCCGCCGCCATCCTCAAGCGTCGGTCCATCCGATGCGAGCAGGCGGAAGGGCTTCTTTAACTGGACTATCGCGCCAATGCCCAGCGCGGTTGAACCGTGGCCGCCGATAACATTCGCGCCGCTGCGCTTTACCTCGACAGCCATTAGCAGCCTCTCGTTGATCTGGCGCGCAACGGCCAGGCCGCCGGTCCAATAGTTGCGGTTGCCTGCGCCCGGATTGATCGCATAGCCGCCACCACCAAACACCGACCATGCCCCGCTGTCCTTCTGGACCCAGACTGGTAGCAACGCAGTCATATGGCCAGCAGTGAAATCGTGGCCACCTGTCGGGATCGATATGCCGGGGAAGAAGGCGATCTGAAAGCCGGCGTCCTCATTGTGATAAAAGCGGTATTTGGCAGAGACCTTTATATCGCCCGCACCGGCATGGAAACCGCCGCTGTCGTGATGATAATCGACGGGTAGCCCGATGGTCAGCTGAAGATCAGGCGCGGCGCCATAGTTTATCTCCGCACCCACTCCGCCCTCGAACTCATTGCTGCGACCATCGGCCTCGAACTGCGGAACATAGATTTCCCAATGTCCGACTTCGGTGGGCTCGGGATCATCAGTCATGAACGGCGGTCCGGCAAATGCGGGCGCTGATGAAAGGCTGATAGCAGCGGCACAAACTGTCGCCGCCAACCGCAACCGGTCACTTGCAAACATCTTCAAGCTCCAAAATTCCAGATATTTGATCGAATTGCCTAGCTCACTCCCGATGCTGGAGCGACTGATATGGCGGCATGTCTATCAGAACGTTGTCAAGTTAACCGAGAGGCGTGACCGTGACGCCCGGAATTTCGAAAAAATCCTTGCCGAGGGCTTGCACCGCATAGCCCACATCACCTTCATCGAAGTAGTTGCATTCCCCACTGATCAAATCGCTGGTAAATTCGCCCAGACGAATTGCGAAGAATGGGACGTGCCGCCGTCGGACCTGGGTTTGCTTATTCTCACCTCGCCGATGAAGCCATCGTCGGCAAACCAGGTGTTGACCACCTCGGGATCGGCCATGGCGCCGATCAGTGGGAACATTCGCAGGTACATCTGCGCCACGCCTTCGGTGCTGGCGATGCAGATACCGCTGGGTTCGATCAGCCAGCAAGGCTCGGGATGGCCATGGATGTCGGAAACTGCGATCATACCCGCAAGGTCGAGATGGGTCGGCATTTTGTCTATCGCCTTTCGTGGCTTAACCGGGAACGCGTTCGATGCCTGGCAGCGTCAGGAAATCCAAAAGCTTTGAGAACAGGGCGTTCATCCGTATTCGATAGGAAATGATGCTCTCCAGCCCCTCTGCGAATTCGATGGTTTCGAGCTGGTTGGTCGGCGCCATCTCGCCCGACGGCAATGGCGCCAGGCATGACCACTCCCGCAGCAGTCTGTTCTGATTGGTCCACTCCCGCAATTGGTGCCGGGCAGCAAAAGACCTGGCCAGTCCGGGCATCGAGCGCCTGAACATCCCGGCGATTGTATCGCGTGAGACAATGCGCAGACCAGCGGGTTTGAACTCACAGGCCGCTGAAGGATGGAAGGTTTCACCCATTGCAGTATCAGGACACTCTATGAGATATGGTAAGCCGCAGGAGCAATAATGCGGTCATTAGAGCGCACTGTAAGCTTTGCAGTCGATTGGACATCGGGCCGGTGGCCCCTTAATGGCGGGACGTATGGCAATCCCCAAAAAGATCTCCGCGATGAGCGGCGCTGCATCGCAATTGCGCGCGATCGTGGCCGACATGGAGAACGGCGCCTTCTTGGGCGGTGAAGGCGAATTGCAGCAGACACTGGGCGTCTCGCGCACGACCCTGCGCCAGGTCGCGCGCTTGCTGGAGCGCGAAGGTCTGCTGACCGTCAAGCGCGGCAACAACGGCGGCTATTATGCCTGCCGCCCCAGCTTCGCGTCGATCGAAGCAGGGCTTACCGCCTATCTTGAAATTCTCGATGTCGGCATCGGTGAACTGCTTGCCATGGCATCGATTACCTGGTCAGAGTCGATTCGTCAGGCAGCGGGACTGCGCAACGATGACGCCAGGGCCTTTTCCAGAAAGTTGGGCAAGACCGTCAGATCGGTCGATCCAAACATTCCTTATCGCGAGCTGATCAAGATCGAGCAGGGGATTCGTTCGGCCCTCTTCGAGCTGATCGACAGCCCCTATCTGGAGCTCATTTTTCAGGTCAATATCCAGTTTGCCGCGCGGCAGTTCGAGGGACCAGGTCAGATTCCTGCCGAACCGGAAGACCACGCCATATTTGTCGCTGCATGGCGCGGCGCGAAATTGCTGGAACTGGAAGCTATCGCGCTAGGTGACAAAGATCTGGGTAACCTTGCTGCCGAGCGCACCCGGCGGGTCTGGGGCTCGATGATGATGCCGGCGGCCCCCTCGAAATTGCAATCGTGACGCTGCCGAGTTTCCATGCACTCCGGAATTGATCGGAGTTTTGAGGGCACTTTAAGGCAATAATAGAAATTTGCATCCATAGCAGTCATTCAATAGGGCACTCTATGGCCGCCCTCCCGACTTGATTGGCTTAGCTGGCGTCAACGACTCGCAAATGTCGGGGAGAGACAATGTCCAGCTCAAGGCCGCTCATCGGCAATCTGCCCAGGG
>JANOBA010000294.1:0-2785 GCA_031411415.1 Novosphingobium sp. | reverse complement strand
CTGGCCGATGCCGCGCGCGCAGCCGGCGCAGAGGCGATATCCGGAATTGAGGCGCGCGGCTTCGTCTTCGGCGCGGCGGTCGCGGTGGCGCTGGAGCTTGGCTTCGTGCCGGTGCGCAAGCCGGGTAAGCTGCCAGTGCCGGTGCTCTCGCTCGACTACGCGCTGGAATATGGCACTGGTACGCTAGAGGTCGACCCTGGTGCGGTGCGCCCGGGCCGGCGCGTTGTGCTGATCGACGACCTTATCGCCACCGGAGGCACTGCGCTCGCCGCGGCACAGCTGCTGCGCCAGGCCGGCGCAGTGGTTGATACTGCATTGTTCGCGATTGACCTGCCGGACCTTGGCGGCGTGGATAAATTGCGCGCAGCCGGAATTTCCGTGCATTCTTTGATGGAATTCCCGGGGCACTGAAGCCCGCCCTGCTTCAATCAGGGCATCAGGCCGCGCGCTTGCCTGCTTTGGCCTCTTTTGCCGGCTCGATCCCGGCCAGCGATAGCACCGCTTTCGAAGCGGGCACGATGCCCATTTCGGCGAGTTGGAAGTGGTTCGCCTCGATCTCGGCCAGATCATAGACATAGTTGACCATGACCCCGTGGCTCTGCCGCAGGCCATTGGGCGAGGGATCAGCACCGGCGTGGATCGCTTCGAGCCGTGCGCCGTTGCCCAAATGGAAGCGGGCGACCGAATCGATCACCCGGCCCTTGGCCGACCGCGCCACCACCAGATACTTCGCCGCCAGCGCGCGCAACTGGCCTGCGCCCGGAAGCTTGGACTTGTCGCCCAGTTCGCCCTTCAGCCATTCGGCAAAGCCGGGCAGCGGCGATAGCGTGGCGAATGTTTTGAGCTGCGGAAGCTCTTCCTTGAGTAGGCCGACGACCCGTTTGATCAGGAAATTGCCAAATGGAATGCCGCGCAGGCCATCCTGGCAGTTCGAGATCGAATAGAAGATTGCCGAAGTCGCCAGCCGCGGGTCAACCACATGGCGCTTTTCCGAGAGGATCTGGCCGATGGCGCCCGGCAGCCCGCCGGTGAGCGCGACTTCGACGAAAATCAGCGGTTCATCAGGCATCTGCGGGTGAAAGAAGCCATAGCAGCGGCGGTCCGCCGGTTCGGTCCGTCGGCGCAAATCGTCCCAACCGGCAATCGAGTGGACGGCTTCGTACTGGATGATCTTTTCCAGCACGCAGGCCGGCGTATCCCAGCCAATGGCGCGCATTTCGAGGAAGCCAGCGTTGAACCAGGCCTCGAAAGCGTCCTCGAATTCGGCGTCAAGTGCTTTCAGGCCTTTGTCGCCGGTGGGCGCGCGCAGCAGATCGGTGCGCATCGCGAGCAGCCGCCGGGTGCCCTCGGGCGCGAGGTTGAGCATGGTGATCAGCCGCAGGCACGGCGATTCGCTGGCGTCGTTCAGCGCCTGCGCCGAGGCCTCGTCGCGGTGCTCCTGCCAGCGGACGATGGCGGCGTCGATGGCCTTGGCATCGCGCGGATAGAGCGCGTGGAGCCGGGCGAGGAAGCGGTGGCGCTCGGCGAGATCGCAAGCCTCATAAAGGTCGAAAAACGCAGAGGCGAGCGCCGGCCCGGAAGCGCGGCCGCGCAGCGAGAGCAGGGCGCCGGCCAGATCGAGCAGGCCGTCGCTGCCCGCCAGACGCGGAGACACGCCGATTCGCCCAAGCAGCTTGCCCAGCCGCGAGCCCATCACGAGATCAAGCGCGCCGCGCCAGCGCACGGTTCCAGTGGACGGTTTTGCCCGAAGGTCAACCGTGCGTTGTCGAGGCATATCCATATCGCGTTTCCATAGCATGATACCGCTCCGCCAGTCATGGCAAAACGCCTCATATCATGCAGCATCTGACGATTTGATTACACGCACCTGCGGGGGAATGCCCCGCAGGTGCGTGCCGTCATCATTCGTCGTTCGGAGCAATCAGGCTGCGGTAGAGCCAGCCGCCCAGCGCCCCGCCGATCAGCGGCGCCACCCAGAACAGCCACAGCTGCCCCAGCGCGATCCCGCCCTCGACCAGCGCCGGACCGGTGCTGCGCGCGGGATTGACCGAAGTGTTGGTCACTGGAATCGAGATCAGGTGGATCAGCACCAATGCCAAGCCGATGGCAATCGGTGCAAAGCCGGCCGCCGCGCGGGCATGGGTCGAGCCCATAATGATGAACAGGAAGAAGCCGGTCAGCAGCACTTCAGCGAGAAACGCGGCGCCAAGGCTGAAACCGCCCGGCGAATGGGCGCCATAGCCATTGCTGGCGAGGCCGCTCACGCCCACGTCCCAGCCCGGCTTACCGCTGGCAATGGCATAGAGCGCAAAGGCCGCGAGGATCGCGCCGACGACTTGGCTGATGATATAAGGCGCAACATCGCGCGCGGGAAAGCGCCCGCCGGCCCACAGCCCCACGGTCACCGCCGGGTTGAAATGCCCACCCGAAACGTGGCCCACCGCATAGGCCATGGTCAGCACCGAAAGCCCGAAAGCAAAGCTGACGCCGAGCAGGCCAATGCCGACATCGGGAAAAGCTGCGGACAGCACTGCGCTGCCGCAGCCGCCGAACACCAGCCAGAATGTGCCGAAAGCCTCGGCCAGCAAGGAATTTGTGTTGCGCATCGCCCCCTCCACTTTTTCCGCCAGACAAGCTGGCGTGGGCGAAAGGTGACTCAAGCACAGCGCCATGTAAAGCCCGGCCGCCGCGCCCGCCCAAACCGCGCCTTTTCGGGACGATTGACCAGCAAGGCGCTCTGACGCATAGGAGCCGGGCTGCAAGGCCTCAGGCGGGCGGGTATAGC
>JANOBA010000293.1:0-3648 GCA_031411415.1 Novosphingobium sp. | reverse complement strand
GCCACTAAAGCGATTTTCACGACCGCACGGAGACCTAGAACAAGGACCTCGATGGCAGCGGCAAAGTGGACAACGTCGCCGGCGCCAAAGCTGACTGGGAAAACCAGCGGAAAGACAGATCCTCCCCGGCACGGGGAGGGGGACCATCGCGCAGCGATGGTGGAGGGGCACAGGCCGAGCCGCGCAGCCCCCCACCCCCGCGCAAAGGCAAACTCACCTTCAAGGACCAGCGCGACTACGACCTGCTCCCCACGCGCGTTGAGGAACTCTCCGCCCAGATCGCCCGCGATGAAGCCGCGCTGCACGACCCGGCGCTCTACACCCGCGACCCGGCGAAATTCGCCGCGCTGAGCGATGCCATTGCCAAGGCCCGCACTGAAAAAGACGCGGCGGAAGAGCGCTGGCTGGAACTGGCGGAGCTGGTGGAGGGGTAGTTCCTCACATCCGGTAAAATCCCGCCACCCTATCCAGCGCCAACCCCAGCACCAGCTTCCCACTGCGCGCCGGCCAGGCGAGCGCCTTCTCCGCATCCGGCAGGCCCTCACCAGCACAGACCACCCGCCACAGCACATCGGCCAGCCCCGGCCCCGCCGCCGCAACCGCGCCATCGAAGCGGGCCTTTGCGGCCATCTGGCGCTCACCGGCCGTCAGCCCGCTGTCACTCGTCGAACGCACCCGCACCACGTCCCAGCGCATGGTGATGCCCGGCGCGATCGCCGCGCGTTCCCAGTCGGCGCGCAGGCGCTCGCCGGCATCGAACTGGGTATCGCTGAGGTGGCCGCGCGCATGCAGCCAGGTCAGCGGGCTTTCGGCAAGGTTGACCGTGACCCGGCGCCCGCCCGACTGCGGCGCGCGGCGCGAGGGGCCGACGCTGGTCAATTCACGTTCGACGAGTTGGCGTTGCATGGTGATTCTCCCCAATGTTGAGCGAATCACCGCTTGCCAAATGGCTATATCTGTAGGAAAGAAAAAACCGATCTGGTTACAGGAGCAAGTGCGATGATCAACCGCATCCGCGATATCCGCAAGGAAAAGGGCATGACGCTGGCCGACGTTGCCGAGCGTTGCAGCCCGCCAACCACGCCGCAGACCATCGGCCGGCTGGAAACTGGCACCCGGCAGCTCTCGCTCACCTGGATGAACCGCATCGCCGCCGCGCTCGCCGTCGATTCCGAATTGCTGGTGCGCGGCGAGGAAGCCCAGGTGCCGCAGATGATCGCGCGTCTGGGCGAACACGGCGCCGATGCGCTGACCGCGCCGCGCGACGCGGTGCTGCCCAGCCAACTCGGTGGAGCCAATGGAACAAATGGGGGGGTTCTGGTAGCGATGAGCGTCGAGGCGAGCGCGGGCGAATACCGCGCCGGCGACCAGCTGTGGCTCCGCCAGCATGGCCCGGAGGACTACCTGCGCCTGCTCAACCGCGATGTCCTCGCCCCGCGCCCCGGCGGGCGCTTCGCTTTCGGGCGGATGATCGACCGGGATGGCCAGCGCGTTGCGCTGCTGCCACCGGGCGCGGGCAGCAAACAGGTGGTGGTCGAAAACCCGGCATGGCTGGCGGCGGCCGAAATGCTGGTGCGCAAGCTCTGACGGCCAGTCAATTGCGCGTCCTCTCGCTCTCCACCCTGTTTTCCAGCGCGGCGCGGCCGGGCTTCGGGCTGTTCGTGGCGCGGCAGGCAGAGGCCTTGGCGATGCGCGGCGATGTCGAACTGGTAGTGGTTAACCCGGTGGCGATTGCTCCACAGCCTATCGACAGGCTTATCAACAGCCCCGAAACCCGCGCACTGCCCGAGCAGACGCGGGACTGGGGCGCTGAAGTTCACTATCCGCGCTACCCTTGGCTGCCCCGCATCGGCCCGCGCTGGAACCCGGCGCTGATCGCCCGCGCCGTGCTGCCGCTGGCAGGGCGCCTCCACGCAAAGCAGCCCTTCGATCTGGTCGATGCGCAGTTCTTTTATCCCGATGGACCGGCAGCGGCCCGCATCGCCAGCGCGCTCGGCCTGCCGCTGTCGATCAAGGCACGCGGTTCGGACATTCACCTGTGGGGCGACAAGGCCTTTGCGCGGCTGGCCATGCTCGCGGCGGCGGATCAGGCGGGCGGTTTGCTCGCCGTGTCTGGCGCTCTGAAAGCCGACATGGCAGCGATGGGCATGGATGCAGCCAAGATCGCGGTGCATTATACCGGGCTTGATCACGCCCGTTTTCGCCCCCTGCCCCGCACCGAAACCCGCGCCGCGCTGGTGGCCGAGACCGGGCTGGCCATTCCAGCCGAAGTGCCGCTGCTGATCGGTGTCGGCAATCTCATCCCGCTCAAGGGGCATGACCTGAGCATATCTGCGCTGGCCCATGTGCCGGATGCGCACGTGATTATCGCTGGCACCGGACCCGAAGCCGAGGCGCTGCGGCGGCAGGCGCGTGAACTCGGTCTGGAGGCACGAGTGCACCTGCTCGGCAGCGTTAAGCCCGATGCCCTCGCCCGCTGGCTCGCCGCAGCCGATCTGTTCGTGCTGCCTTCCGAGCGCGAGGGGCTGGCCAATGCCTGGATCGAGGCGCTCGCCTGCGGCACGCCGCTGGTGATCAGCGATGTCGGCGGCGCGCGCGAGGTGGTGACAAGTCCTAGCGCCGGGCGGCTGGCGCCGCGCGATCCGCGCAGCATTGCGGCGGCGGTGTGCGAAGTACTCGCCGATCCGCCCACGCAATCCGATGTCGCAGAAAATGCTGCGCGCTTCAGCTGGGATGAAAACGCCGCACAACTGGCGGCGCATTATCAAAGGATTGTAGCCTAAATCCTCTCCGAGCTTGTCTCGGGGAGGGGGACCGCCCGCGAAGCGGGTGGTGGAGGGGAATGCTCAACCAAAAACACCCCTCCGTCATTGCTTCGCAATGCCACCTCCCCGAGCAAGCTCAGGGAGGATTTTCAGTTCATCCTCGCTCGCGCGCCAGGTTTTCCTGCCGGTCGAGTTCAGTCTCCACCGGCACGAAGCTCTTCGAGGTAACTTTCAGCCAGATCAGGATCGGCGCGGCCATATAGACCGAGCTGTAGGTGCCGACGAAAATGCCCAGCGTGATCGCCGCAGTGAAGCCGAAGATCACGGCGGGACCAAACAACAGCAGCGCCAGCAGCGTGATCAGCATCGACAGCGAAGTGACGATAGTGCGCGAGAGCGTCTCGTTGACCGAGAGATCGAGCAATTCGAGCATCGGCATGCGGCGGTATTTCTTCAGGTTCTCGCGGATACGATCATAGACGACGATGGTGTCGTTCAGCGAATAGCCAATCAGCGTCAGCAGCGCGGCGACGATGTTGAGATCAAACTCCATTTGCGTGAGCGCAAACATGCCCAGCGTCAGCGTCACATCGTGGATGAGGCTGAACAGCGCGCCGACGCCAAATTGCCATTCGAAGCGCACCCAGATGTAGATCGAGATCGCCACCATCGCGGCGAGCAGAGCCTGCATGCCGGTGCGGAACAATTCGCCAGAAACTTTGCCCGAGACCGAATCGACCCCGTCGATCCGGGCGTCGCGGTGCGTTGCCTTGATCGTCTGGGTGATCTTGGTCGCCATGGCCTCCGACAGGCCCGGATCGGCTTCCGAGCCTTCGGGCATCCACACGAACCCACCCGCCACGGCGCGCTAATCTGCTGCCAT
>JANOBA010000292.1:0-6248 GCA_031411415.1 Novosphingobium sp. | reverse complement strand
GCCGGTTTCGGCTTCGATTTCGTCGAGGTCTATATTCCCACTGGCGAGCGGGTTGCGCGGATTCCCGTGCCGCGACTGGTCGAAGGTTATCCGGCCAATGTCGGGATCGGGCGGCGCGCCCTGCACGAAGTGCTGGGCAAGCGCGCCAAGGCGGCTGGGGCCGAAGTGCGGCTGGGCGTCACGGTCGATTCCCTTGAGGAAGTCGGCGCACAGGTAACCGCGCATTTCTCCGATGGCAGCCAGGGCAGCTTTGATCTCGTTATTGGTGCGGACGGGCTCTATTCGCGCACTCGTGAACAGATCTTTCCCGATGCCGCACGGCCCGCATTCACCGGCCAGTCGGTATGGCGTTACAACTTTCCCAAGCCGGCGGACCACGATTGTTTGCAGGCCTATGATGGCCCGATCGGCGCCGGGCTGGTGCCGCTGTCGTCAGACCTGATGTATCTTTTCGTTACCACGCCCGAACCGGGCAATCCTTGGTATGAAACCGATGGTCTCGCCGCTGCGATGCGCGGCAAGCTTGCCGGGATGCCGCCCGCCATCGCTGCGCTTGCCGCGCAAATCGTCGATGATGCGGCAGTGGTCTACAAACCGCTGGAAACCCTGTTCATCGCCGGCGACTGGCACAAGGGCCGCGTCGTGCTGCTGGGCGATGCCATCCACGCGACAACGCCGCATCTGGGGCAGGGCGCGGGCATGGCGATCGAGGACAGCCTGGTGCTGGCCGAGGAGATTTCGCGCGCCGGCAGCCCCGCCGAGGCTTTCGCGGCCTATCGCGCGCGGCGCTTTGAACGCTGCAAATATATTGTCGAGGCTTCGCTCGCACTGTGCCACGGCCAGCTGGGGCTGGGCCCCCGCATCGAGCAGGCCGCCGCCACAAAAGCGATGTTCGAAGTCGTCGCAAACCCGATTTGATGAGAGGACCAGAATTATGAGCCGTGTCAGCGAAATTCGCTATGTTGGCTATGCGACAGCTGATTTCGACGCCGAATGTGTATTCTATGGCGATGTCTGGGGCCTCGATCCGGTGCCGGCCAGCGATGGCATGGCCTATTTCAAGGCGAAGGGTGCAGCCGAGCATCATGTCGTGCGGCTGCGCAAGGCAGAGACCAAGCGGATTGATGTGATCGCACTGGCGGCCGCCAGCCGCGCTGATGTCGATGCGCTGCATGGCAAGGTTGCCGCCGCCGGGGCGAAGATCGTCCATGGCCCTCAGGATCTCGCCTCGCCCGGCGGTGGTTACGGCTTCCGCTTCTTTTCGCCCGACGGTCTGCCATTCGAGATTTCCAGCGATGTCGCCACCAGTCCTGCCGGCCCGGTCGAGCGCTGGGACGGGGTGCCGGTCAAGATCAGCCACATCGTGCTGCATTCGCCCGATCACAAGGCCATGACCCAGTGGTTCATCGACGTGCTCGGCTTCAAGCTGTCTGACTGGTTGGGCGATTTCATGAGCTTCCTGCGCTGCAATTCAGCACATCACAGGATCGCCATCCTGCCGGGGCCGCCGTGCCTCAATCATGTCGCCTATGACATGGCCGGGCTCGACGGGATGATGCGCGGGATTCACCGGCTGAAGCTGAAAGACATCGATGTAGTCTGGGGGCCGGGGCGGCATACTGCGGGCGACAACACGTTCAGCTATTTCGTCTCGCCGGCCGGCTTTGCGGTGGAATATACGTCAGAGCTTGAAGAGGTCGATTTCGAGACCTTTGCGCCGACAGTTTACACCCCTGCGCCCATGGTGATGGATCAGTGGGGCATCGGCGTCGGCGGCCCGCAGACCATGCCGCATGCCGAGCCCGATGCGGGGCTGTTTCAGCCAGCTGGAGTTTGAGCCCAGCTGGTCAGATATCCGCCGTCAGATAGGCCAGCGTCATTCGGCCGAGTTCGCGCTTGAGCTGTTCCCAATCGATCTGGTCCATCGATTCAAAGGTTGAGCCGAGGCTCAGCTGGCGGGCCAGCGTTGCAAAGATGATGCGGAAGGCTGCTTCGGCCTTGGTTTGGGGATCAGGCCCGGCGATCGCATCGCTGAACCCGAGCATGGCGGAAATCGCCACTGTTGCAGCCAAATTCGCCCGCGCCTTGCCGGGGACAGAGACCTGCGGATCGAACGATGCCCGCTCCATGCTGAGGCGCAACAGCGGCGCAAATTGCTTGAGCACTTCGGCATAGGCTTCAACATAGCTGGGCACGAATTGCCTCAGCGTCGTGCATTGATCGCGCAGCATGGCAAACATGGCTTCTTCAGCCGCGCCAAGCTCGTCATCCGAACTTGCGATCACCGCGCGGACCAGATTGTCTTTGCTTTCAAAGCGCAAGTAGATCGAGCCGATCGAGACATTGCCGCGCTGGCCGACCTCTTGCAGGGTAAACTCCTCGCTCCCGCGTTCAAGCATCAGCTCGCGCGCGGCCGCAAGCATGCGCTCAAGCGAGGCCCGGCTGCGCCCTTGCTGGGGCTGCCGACTCTTGCCTTGGCCTGTTGGCGGCGGCGCAGGGTTGTCTGTGATTTTCAAACTTGTTGACATGGTTGGCATTCTGACATTATCCAAACCAGAACGTCAATTCTAATTCTGATGTTTTGCGCAAGCGGAACTCCAGGCAATCGCGGAGAAGATGGGCCAATGCGTTTTTCGATTTTCCTGAATGCGCGCGCGCTGGGCCCTGAGGATGACCGCAACCTGATGCTGGCGATGGAGGCACATGCGATACGCGCCTCAGGTATGGGCTTCGAGGCGATCTTCCTGCCCGATCATCATTTCAATGGCTATATGCCGATGGCGAGCGACAGCTTCATCTATGCGGCGTGGCTGGCCGCGAAAATGCCGCACATGCACTTTGGCTTTTCCGTCGTGTCGGTGCCGCTGCATCATCCGGTGCGTTTCACCGAGCGTGTCAATGTGCTGGATCAGCTGACCCAGGGCAAGCTGCTGGTCGGTGTTGGCTCGGGCACAACCCCTGAGGAGATGATCGGTCTTGGCCTGAACTACGCCGAGGCTAGCGCGGTTGCCGAGAAGAACCTCGCCACTGCCGAGGCGCTGTGGGCGAAGCGGATGGGCGATCCTGCTGTCGAGATTGACAATGGTCCGTTCAAGGGCCGCGTGCTCCAGCGCATCACCCCAGCCCCTTATGGGACGCGCCATGCCCGGCTGATGCCGGTGGCGATGAAGGAAGCAAGCGCGCGCCGGGCCGCAGTGAACGGCTGGCCGGCGTTCATCCCGGCTTTCACCCCGCCGCAGATCTATGGCAACGAGCCTTATGTTCACGTGAAGAAGTATTTCGGCACCTACAAGTCGATGCTGCTTGCCGCCGGGCATGACGATGCCACCGTCGCCGATGCGCTCTCGTGGACGACGCACACCTATCAATGTGTCCACATCGCCGAAAGCGAAGATCAGGCGCGCGAGGAGCTGGAGGTCATCCTCAGGGCTTATCAGGATGCCGTTGACCGCGAGAACGAGTTCAACGCCCGTGCCGAAGGCGATTCCGCCAACAAGAAGAGCGACGTCAACATCAGCGCGCTCGACGATGGCTGGATTGGTACATGGTGCCTTTGGGGGTCGCCGGAGAAAGTGATGGAAGAGCTGCGGCCCTATGCCGAACTCGGCATCGGCTACATCCTGTGCGGCACCACCAACGGTCCCTATACTGAGCAGCGACTTGCCTTCGCCGACCAGACGATCGATCTGCTGTCGCGCAAGGTTATGCCGGCGTTCCGGTGAGCCGCCATCTGACCTTTGAACAAGCCTGCGCGCTGACCGCAGGCGCGGCGATGTGGCGCAGTGTCGCCATTCCCGAGGCGGATATTCCCGCTTTCACCATGGGCGACGGACCCATGGGCATTGCCAGCGGCAATGTCGACGAGCGCGATGTTTCGCTGCTGAGCCCTTGCGCAACCGCGCTGGGGGCAAGCTGGGATGTGGAAGTGGCCCGCAAGGTGGGCACCGTCGTCGGCAGCGATGCGGTGGCGCGGGGGATCGATGCCGTGCTCGCGCCCAATCTCAACCTCGCGCGCAGCCCGCTTGCCGGACGCGCCTTCGAATATTTCTCCGAAGACCCGCTGCTGGCCGGAGTGCTGGGCGCGGCGTGGATCGGCGGACTGCAATCGACTGGCACCGGCGCCGTGGCCAAGCACCTCGTATGCAACGACAGCGAAACGGGGCGCGACTACGTCAATGTCCGCATCGACGAGCGCGCCTTGCGCGAGGTCTATCTGCTGCCCTTCGAACTCGCCGCTGAGGCGGGCTGCGCCGGCATGCTGGCGGCCTACAACAAGGTCGGCGGGCAGTGGTGTTCAGAATATGCCCCGGTGCTGACAGATATCGTCAAGCGCGAATGGGGCTTCGACAGGCTGATCATGTCCGACTGGTTCGGCACCCATTCGGGCGAAGGCTGCATCGCCGCCGGGCTCGATCTCGAAATGCCGGGCCCGGCGCGCTTCATGGGGCCAAAGCTAGCCGAGGCGGAGGGTGTTGACCGGGCGCGGGTGTTCGATGCCGCTGCCCGCATCGCTGCCACCGCGCGCATGGTCACTGGCCCCAAGACGCCGCCGCTGGCCTTGTCAGAGGCTCAGGAAATCCTGGAGGAAGCCGCCGCTGCGGGCTTTGTGCTGCTGAAGAACGCAGGCGATTTTTTGCCGCTTGTTCCCGGAGCAGTGCAGCGGATCGCGGTGATCGGCCCCAATGCCGCCGCGCCGTGCTTTCAGGGCGGCACTTTTGCCAAAATCGCCGTCGCGCCCGAGACACCGACCCCGGTCGAGGCGATCCGCGCGCGCTATGGCGCAATGACCGAGATCATTTTTGAGCCCGGCGTCGATCCCCAGCCGCGCCTGCCGGCGATGCCGATGGCGATGACCATCGACTATTTTGCCGCACCGGACTTTGCCGGAGAACCGCAGTTCAGCGAAACGCGCTGGACCAATTCGCTGGTCTGGTTCCAGGGCCAGCACACGCAAGGGCAGTTCGACGTGCCCGGCGCAGTGCGCGCCACTGGCCGTTTTCGCGCGCAACAGGCCGGGGTTCACAAGTTCTACTTGGGCGCTACGGGCACGGTGCGGATGTTCGCCGATGGGCGCGAAATTCTCGCCTCCGGCAGCGCGATCGAGGCGAAGGACGTGATGGGCGTGCTCAAGCGCGGGGATGCCGATGTGGCTGAGCTTGAGCTTGCGGCGGGTCAAGAGATCGAAGTCGTCGCCGAGTTCACCTACACTGGCGCGCGCTGCCAGGGGCTGTGGTATGGTATCCGCACGCCTGATAGCCCGGACGCGATGTTTGCCCGCGCGGTGGCGGCCGCCCGCAAGGCAGACGCGGTATTCCTGATCGTTGGCGAGACCAGCGACAACAGCGTTGAAAGTAAGGACCGGCCCGACACGCAGCTGGCAGCGGCGCAAGTCGCGCTGATCGAGGCAGTGACTGCCGCCAACCCCCGCACGGCCATTGTCGCCAATGTCGGCCATGCCTTCGATACGGGCTGGGAGGATCGCGCTGCCGCCCTGATGCTCGCCTGGTATCCGGGGCAGGGCTTTGCCGGTGCGCTGGCGGGCGTTCTCGCCGGTGACCGCGAACCGGGCGGGCGCATGCCGGTGTGCATTGCCCGCGCCGAGGCGGACTATTGCGGCCTTTCAACTATGCCAGATGTCAATGGCGACCTCGACTATGCCGAAGGCGTCAAGCTGGGCTATCGCGGCCTGATCGCAGGCGGCACGCCGGCCCGCCACACACTGGGCAGCGGCATGGGCTATGCCCGGTTCGAATGGAGCGAAGTCAGGGCCGAAGGCGGCGGGGTCGCAGTCACCGTGCACAATGTCTCCAGCTGCGCCGGAGCCGAGGTGATCCAGCTTTATCGCGACGAACCTGAATGCGCCCTTGTCGGGTTTGCCAAGGTCTGGCTGGAGCCGGGCGGAATCTGCCGGGTGACGATCACTCCCGAGCCGAAAATGCTGCGCATCTGGCAGCATGGCTGGCAGGCCATGACCGGCGACGTGGCGCTGCGCGTTGCGAGATCAGCCGAGGACAAAGGCGCGCAGGTTACGCTTCGGCGCTGACATTCTTTCCGCGCAAGGCGATCACCAGGGCCGTCACAGCCGCCGCCAGTCCGGCAAGGCCCATGATCAGGAACGCCCCTTGCATCGAGCCTGCCTGCGCATCGATCAGGTGCACCAGCCGGGGAGACTGCGACTGGCCGAGGAAGAAGGCCCCGGTCCAGATCCCCATTGCCCGGCCACGATGGGCAAAGCCGAACTTGCCTTG
>JANOBA010000291.1:0-13341 GCA_031411415.1 Novosphingobium sp. | reverse complement strand
TCAGTTCGGGCGTGCCGATCAGGTTGCCGTCAATGAAGCCCTTGTAGGCCTTGGTCGGCCCGCCCAGCGCCTCGGTCATCTCGCCGAGCGCGACATAAGTCGAATAGCTCGGCAGCGACTTGAAGTGGTCGCTGCCCCATTCGTAGTGGTTGACGACTTGCAGGAACTGCGCGGCGAAATAGCTGTCGGTGTGCTCGGCGACTTTGGCGGCGTCTTCGTGGCAGACGACGAAATCGCTGATCATGAAGGGCGGTGCTTTCTTGCCGTGCTTGGCCTCGAAGGTCGAACGATAGGTGTTGATCTCGGGCATCGATTGTTCCCACTGGCCCTGGCTGAAGCGCAGTGCTTTCAGGCCATAATCGGCGGCAACTTCTGCGGAGCTGGGCGACATCGAGACCATCACCATGCGGTCGCGCGTCCAGCCGGAGGGGCGCGGGCGCACTTCGATGCGGGGTTGCTTGTAATGCTTGGTGTCGGCCTCGACGAAGCCGGTTTCCAGCCCTTCCATGATGATGATCGCCGCCTCGTCGAACATCTCGCGGCTGTCGGCAAGATCCTGACGGAAGGCCTTGAATTCGCGCCGCGCCGCGCCGCGTCCCATGCCCAGGATCATGCGGCCTTCGGAGACGGCATCGAGCATCGACGCCTTTTCCACCACCCGCAGCGGATCGTTCCACGGCAGGATGACCGCAGCCGGCATCAATTTGATGGTCTTGGTCTTTGCCGCGATCCAGGTCAGTGCCTGGATTGGATCAGGGCATGCGGCATAGTCGGTGAAGTGGTGTTCGACCGCGCCAATGATATCGAAGCCCATCGCCTCGGCCTCGACCGCCAGCTTCAGTTCGCGGGGGTTGAATTCGTGATCGGGGATGCCTTGCAGGTTCTGGAATGAAAGATGGATGCCGATTTGCATGTGAAGTGACTCCCGTTTGACTGGTTTTGGCGGTTCTAGTTGACCGCCGTGATGGATTCTTCGCCATTCAGGGTGCAGCGATGAAACTCGCGCACGCTGTTTGCTTCGTAAGGCATGGCGCGGTGCATCGCGCCGGTGTTGTCCCACAGCGCGAGATCACCGACCTGCCATTTGTGGCGGTAGGTGTATTTCTCCTGCGTCGCGTGGCGCATCAGGTCTTGCAGCAGGTTGTGGCTCTCGGCGGGATGCAGCCCTTCGATCCATGCAGCAGATGTGCTCAGCACCAGCGATTTGCGGCCCGATTTGTGCTGCCAGACCAGCGGGTAGCTGCGCTGCGGATAGCTGCACCAGACGGCAAATTCCTCTGGCGTGCACTGGCGCATGGAAGGGAATAGCCCGGCCTGCATGGTGTGCACTGCGCGCAGCGTTTCCAGCCGCGCCTGCTCGTCTGCGGGCAGATCCTCAAACGCGGCATAGGTGCTGGCGAACATCGTATCGCCGCCCTCGCGTGAGAGGCGATAGGGCATGAACAACGTGGCGAAGGGCGGCACTTCCTCATAAGTGCCATCCATGTGCCAGAGGAAGTTCCCGGGCAGGAAGCGCGCGTATTCGGGGTTCACTTCCGGATCGAGGCTGACTTTCAGCACTCCGCCATCGCCTTCATTCAGCACTTTTCCGTCTGAGCCGCGTTTCTGCCCGCCGATGCGCAGGTCGCCCAGCGTCCGCGCCACTGTTCGCAGTTCCTCGTCGGACAAATGAAGCCCGCGGACCACCAGCGCGCCGCGCTTGACCAGTAGCTCGCGGATTTCCGCCGCATGTTTTCCGCTCAGCAATGCCGCCCTGTCGATCCTGACTTCCGAGCCGATGTGCGGCGTCAGGTCGATGGTATCCAGCCGCGTCGTTACACTTCTTGCCAAATCAGGCATTAGCCTATCCTCTCACCGGGCGACTCAGTCGCTCCTTGATTGACACCCGTATCGTTTCAATTATCATTCCAAGAGTCAAGGGTCAGCTCTGTTGCGGCTTGATAATCAGTGATTGTCACCTTAATCGTTTCAATAATGCCAGATTGCCGGGGAGAACCGAAAATGCTTGCTGAAATGTCCGGAGAAGCTGTCGCCGAGACAAGGCGCCGCCCGGGCAGGCCGACGCTGAGCAACGAGGAATTGCTCGATCACGCGCTTGATCTGTTTCTGGAGCAGGGCTTTGAGCGCACCAGCATCGAGGGCATCTGCCAGGCCGCCGGTATGGCCAAGCGCACGGTTTATGCTCGCTATGGCGACAAGCAGAACCTGTTCAAGGCGGCGCTGACTCGGGCGATCGAGGAATGGATCGTGCCGGTGGCGGCACTGCGCGCCGCCGAGACCGACGATCTCGAAGCAAGCCTGTTCGCCATCGGCCGGCTGCTGGTCGCCAACCTGCTGAGCCCGGCCGGGCTGCGCCTGCTCAGGCTGACCAATGCCGAATCGGGCCGGATGCCAGAGATTGGCGCCTATAACGTGCAGGCCGGCACCCAGCCGACCATCGATTTTCTTGCAGACTTTTTCGCGCGCCGCGCGGGACGGCCGGGCGAGGAGGCCGGGCTGGCCGGACAGGCTTTCCTCAACATGGTCGTCGGCGGCCCGGCAATGAACGCGGCCTGGGGGGTGGCGGTCGATCCGGCAGCGGTCGATGCGCAGACGCGCTTTGCCGTGAGCCTGTTCCTTCACGGGCTGCAGGCGGCCCCGGAGCCGCGGCGCGATTTGGCGCCGCTTCAGCTCGATGCGGCGCTGGCTGCGCTCGATGAAGCGCGCGCACAACTGCTGCTGGCCAAGTCTGCGGGGCAAATCTAGGATCGCGGAAAATCAAACGGGAGAGCGTCCATGGCTGAAGTCGAAGTCATCGCCGAAGGGTTGAATTTTCCCGAAGGGCCAGTGGTCATGGCCGATGGTTCGGTGATCGTGGTCGAAATCCACGCCGGGCTGATAACCCGATGCTGGGGCGGCGGGCGCAAGGAAGTGGTGGCCAGCCCCGGCGGCGGGCCGAATGGCGCGGCAATCGGCCCGGACGGGGCGCTTTATGTCTGCAACAGCGGCGGGCTGGGGCACGGTGTGGAAGGTGCACTGGAACCCGGCCGGATCGAGCGGATCGACCTTGCAACCGGCAAGGTGGAGCGGGTTTACGAAGTCTGCGATGGCAAGCCGCTTTCCGCGCCGAATGATCTGATGTTCGATGCTGACGGCACCATGTGGTTCACCGATCTCGGCAAGATTTCCGCCGGTGGCAAGGAATTCGGCGGCCTCTATGCAGCGCGCGCCGATGGCAGCGCGATTCTCAGGATCAAGGGCGGCACACTGAGCTATAACGGCGTCGGCGTCGCCCCGGATGGCTCGGCGGTCTATGTCGCTGATACCTATTCGGCGCGGATCTATGCCTATGACCGGCGCATCGCAGCGCAAGAGCCGCGGCTGGTGGCGACTGTGCCGGGCATGGTCATGCTCGACAGTCTGGCGATGTCTGCGGCGGGCAATGTCTGCGTCGCAACGCTGTTTGAAGGCGGGGTGAGCACGGTGACGCCGGCAGGCGAGGTGACCAGGCACCCGCTGCCCGACCGGCTGGTGACCAACGTGGCTTTCGGCGGGGCGGACATGATGGACGCTTACGTCACATTTTCCGGCGCCGGCACACTGGTCCGCACGCGCTGGCACGAACCGGGGATGCGGTTGGTCTATAACGGCTGAGCGGCGAGATATTCCGCCAGGGCGGCGACTTGTACCGTGCTGAAATGCAGCCCCAGCTTGGTGCGCCGCCACAGCACGTCCTCCGCGCTGCACGCCCATTCCCGGCCCACCAGATAATCAACTTCGGCGCTGGTCAGCCCGTGCCCGAAATGCCTGCCAAGGTCAGCCAATGACTGCGCGCCTCCCAGCCATTGGCGGGCGAGGGTGCCATAGGCCTTGGTTGCGCGGTCGATACAATCCGCTTCGAGAAACGGATAATCGCGCGCCAGACCGGCGGCGAGCGCCTTGGCACCTTGTTTGGGAAAATCCCCGCCGGGGAGCGGCGCACTGGCTGTCCAGTCATTGCCGGATAGCGCCGGCAGCAGCGGTTTCAGCAGGTCAATCGCTTCGGCGGCGAGGTGGCGATAGGTGGTGATCTTGCCGCCGAACACCGAGAGCAGTGGCGGCAATCCTGCGTCCGCCCCGTCGAGCTCAAAGGTGTAGCCGCGCGTGGCGGCTTCCGGCTTGCCCGATCCGTCGTCGATCAAGGGGCGCACTCCGGCATAGGACCAGACGACATCGGCAGGGGTGATCTGCGTCTTGAAATAGAGGTTCGCGCCCTCGCACAAGTAGGCCACTTCTTCGTCTGAGGCGCGCACATGGTCGAGCGATCCGGAGTGGTCGCGGTCGGTGGTGCCGATCAGAGTGAATTGGCGCTCATAGGGAATGGCAAAAAAGATCCGCCCGTCGGCGAGCTGGAAGAAATAGGCAAAGGAGTGATTGAACAGCGCCGGCACGACGATGTGGCTTCCGCGCACCAGCCGCATGCCGTGCTCGCTGGGCTCTTTCGCGCGGGCCATCAGGCTCAGCACCGAAGGACCGGCAGCGTTGACCACCGCTCGGGCGCGAAATGCGCCTTGCGCCGTCTCGATCAGCCAGTGATCGCCCTCCCGCAGCATCGCGGTCACTTCGCAGCGGGTGCGCACCTCGGCGCCCCGGTCCGCTGCATCGCGGGCATTGAGCACCACCAGCCGGGCATCGTCGACCCAGCAATCCGAATAGGCAAAGCCGCGCGCGTAGCCTGACTTCAGCGGGCCGCCGGCCGGATGGCGCCGCAAGTCGATGCTCTGCGTCGCGGGCAGTGCTTTGCGCCCGCCGATATGGTCATAGAGGAACAATCCCAGTCGCAGCAGCCAGCGCGGACGCAGGCCATGCACATGCGGCAGGACAAAGCGCAGCGGCCAGACGATGTGCGGCGCAATCGCCCACAGCCGCTCGCGCTCGCTCAGGGATTCACGCACCAGCGCGAACTCGTAGTGCTCCAGATAGCGCAGGCCGCCGTGGATCAGCTTGGTTGAGGCAGACGAAGTGCCCTGCGCCAGATCGCCGCGCTCAAGCAGCAGCACTTTTGCGCCCCGCCCGGCGGCATCGCGCGCGATCCCGCAGCCATTCACCCCGCCGCCGACGACGGCCAGATCGTAGAGCGTTTCGGTCATTGCTTAGGCTTGTGGCACATCCTGCCGCGCGGGCAAGCCTGCCTTAGATGGAAGAGGCGAAAGTCGCATCCGGCCCGGTGGGCAGGCTGGTGATCCGTTCGATCACGGTGCCCATGTGCGCCGCTTCGCTGCCCCAGGCGCTGCGCAGCGCCATGATGCGCTTGAGGAAGAAGTGGACATCGACTTCCCAGGTGATCCCCATGGCGCCGTGGACCTGCACCGCAGTGCGCGCGGCAAGGTCAGCGGCGGCTCCGGCGGCGATCTTGGCGTGGGCAAGGCGGGCGAGGGCGGCGGGGCTGCCTAGCGCTAGCTCGGCAGCGGCGGCATGGACCACGGGGCGGGCAAATTCGACCTTGACCTGCGCATTGGCGAGCAAGTGCTTGACTGCCTGATAGGAGCCGATCGGCTTGCCGAACTGGTTGCGATCTTTGGCATAGGCAACCGACATATCGATGCAGCGCTGCGCGAGGCCGATCATCTGCGCGGCGGCGAGCAGTGCGCCCCGCGCGGCGGAATCCGCCCAATCGGCGGCGACGTGGGTGGCGGGCGAGGGGGACCATTCCGCAGTGAACAGGCGGCGGAAAGGATCGAAGCTTTCGGACCGCGTGAGAGCCACATCGACGCGCTCCACCAGATGCACCTCGTCGCCATGCGGCAACAGCAGCGCGACCGCGCCATCGGCATCGGCGATCAGGCGGTTCGCCGGATGGCCAATCGCCACCACATTGCCGCCCAGCACCGCTTCCAGCAGGCCCCGGTCATCCTCCAGCCCGGCGAGCAGCGGCACGGTGATTCCTGCAAGTTCGACCAGCGGCTCGGGCAACGCGATATAGCCAGCGGCTTCGGCGATTCCGACAAAATCGCTGAGGCCCAGCCCCATGCCGCCTTTGGCTTCGGGGGCGAGCATGCCGAGCAGGCCCATCTCCGTGATGGTCTGCCAGCGCGCTTCGTCGCGCGGGACGCCGGTATCAAGCAGGCGGCGCAAGTCGGCTGGCGTGCAGCTCTCGGTGAGCATTTCGCGGGCGGCCTCATTGATTGCGCTCTGGTCTTCGGTGAAGGCGAAAAACATGGGCGCGGCTACCCTCTCGGCAAGCCAAGCATGCGCTCGGCGATGATGTTGCGCTGGATTTCGTTCGAGCCGGCATAGATTGGCCCGGCGAGGGCAAAAACGTGGTCGTCGAGCCAGCCTTGGCTTGCGCCCAGAACTTCGCCGGCCTCGCCGAGAATATCCATCGCGGTGGTCGTCATGGCGATGTCGAGTTCGGACCAGAAAATCTTGTTGGTCGAGCTTTCCGGGCCGATCTTGCCGCCGGCATCGAGCCGCGAGACCATGGCGTAAATAGCGAGGGCATAGGCCTCCGCGTCCATCCAGCATTGCGCCACGCGTTCGGCGAAACTGGCTGGCAGGCGGTGCTTGTGTGCTTTATAAAGCGCGATCAGCCGGCTGACGCCGACCTGATAACGCGCCGGGCTGCGCAGCAACAATCCGCGCTCGAATCCGGCGGTCGCCATGCAGACGGCCCAGCCCTGGCCTTCCTCGCCCAGCCGGTCGCTCGCGGGCACGCGGACGTTGTCGAGGAATATCTCGGCAAAGACCAGCTCGCCGTCCATCCGCGCGATCGGGCGGCGGGTGACGCCCTCGGCATTCAGCGGAAACAGGATCAGGCTCATGCCCTTGTGCCGCTCGCTGCCCGGCTCGCGGAACAGGCCAAATGCCCAGTCGGCAAAGACCGCGCGGCTCGACCAGATTTTCTGGCCGTTGAGCACATAGTGGTCGCCGTCGCGCGTGCAGGTCGAGCGCACTCCGGCCAGATCGCTGCCTGCGCCGGGCTCTGACCATGCCTGAGCCCAGATATCGTCGCCCGCCGCCATGCGCGGCAGGAAGCGCGCCTTCTGCTCCGCCGTGCCGTATTCCATCAGGGTGGGGCCGAGCAGGAAAATGCCGTTCTGGTTGACCCGTGTCGGCGCCTTGGCGCGGTAGTATTCCTCTTCGAAGATCAGCCAGCGGGTGTAGTCGAGATTTCGTCCGCCCAGTTCCTCGGGCCAGGTGACCATGCCCCAGCGGCCTTCGTTGAGCTTGCGCTCCCACAGCCGGTGCGCCTCGAAGCCTTCGGTCGTGAGGTCGAACGAGGGTAGCCGATGCTGCGGGACATTGGCCGCCATCCAGCTGCGTACTTCTGCGCGGAAGGCGTTCTGTTCGGGAGTGTATTCGAGCTTCATCCCTCCCCAGCCTGCTTCTTGTTCGCCGCCGCCATGGCCTTGGCATCGAGCCCGGCGATCGAGCTGCCCATGGTGAGGTCGTTCTGGGCGTGGGCGAAGTGGTGCATGTGATAGGCGGCGGTGATGGCCGAGCTTTTGCCGCGCAATTCCTCGGTTTGATTGATCGCCTGCTTGGTCAGCCACACGCCAAGGCGCGGCTGTGCGGCGAGCTTGGCGGCCACGGCTTCGACTTCATCGCGCAGCACATCGCGCGGGACAACCTTGTTGACCATGCCAAAGGAATAGGCGCGGGCCGCAGGCATGCGCTCGCCCAGCAGCAGGAATTCCTTGGCGACGCGCGGCGGCAATTCATAGGCGTGGGCGAAATACTCGACGCCGGGAATGCCCATGCGGACCACCGGGTCCTGAAAGAAGGCGTCTTCGGAGGCAATGATCAGATCGCAGACCCAGGCCAGCATCAGCCCGCCAGCGATGCAGGCGCCTTGGACCATGGCCACGGTCGGCTTGGGAGCCTCGCGCCAGCGCTTGCACATGCCGACATATTGCTCGGCCTCGCGGGTGTAGAGCAGTTCGGCGGCGGGCTTGTTGGTGTGTCCGGGGATCAGCAGGCGGTTGTCGAATTCCTTGTGCAGATCGCGCCCCGGCGTGCCGATGTCGTGACCGGCGGAGAAATGCTTGCCTTCGCCCGCCAGCACGATTGCCCGCACATCGTCGTCCTGCACCGCGCGATTGAACGCATCATCCAGCGCGTAAGTCATCTGGCCATTCTGGGCATTGTTGAACTGCGGCCGGTTCATCGTAATCCAGGCGACGTTGTCGATCACCTCATAGCACACCGGCTCCTCGGTTTCGTAAGTGATATCGACTTTCTGCGGGGTCACGAAATCGGACATGACTATTTCTCCGTAAGCAGCACGAGCGCATCGACGGCCACTGCGCCGCGCCCCTCGGGCATGACGAGCAGTGGGTTCACTTCTACCTCGCGCAACATATCACCGCCCGCAAGCACCGCTTCGCCCAGCGCGGCGATGGCCTTTGCTGCGGCGGCAACATCGGCCTTTGGCGCGCCGCGATAGCCATCAAGCAACTTGAAGCCCTTGAGGCGGCGCAGCATGGCTTCGGCCTCGTTGGTATCGACCGGCAGCAGCGCGTGGGTGGCGTCGTGCATCAGCTCGGTCCAGACGCCGCCGAGGCCAACCGTGAGCAGCCAGCCGAACACCGGATCGCGGGTGACGCCGGCAAGGATTTCCACCCCGCCAGCCAGCATCGGCTCCAGCGTCACGCCCTCGATGCGAACATTCATGGATTCCGCTTTGGCCATCATCGCCGTGTAGGCTTCGGCGACCGCGTCGGCATCGCTGAGGCCAAGGCGGATCAGGCCATGCTCGGTTTTGTGGGCAACGTCCGGGCTGACCAGCTTGGCGACCAGCGGAAAGCCGATCCGTGCGGCCTCGCTGCGGGCCTCGTCCGCCGAATGCACCAGCACATCATGCACCACGGGTACGCCGAAACGGGCGAGCGCGTCCTTGCTCTCGGTTTCGGACAGGGCAGACTGGCCGGCGGGGAAGGGCGGCCAGCTGGCAGTCGGCGCCACAGTTTTGTTGGGCGAGGCCGGGGCAAGCGCGGACAGGCCGCCGCGCTTCCACTTGCCATAGCTTGCCACCGCGCGCGCCGCCCGGTCGAAATCCTCGAACAGGCCGATGCCATGCGCGGCCATGCCAGCCCGGTCAGCCTCAGCGAAGGTATCAATCACAATGATCGCCTTGTCGCTCGCCGCCGCCGCAGCCTTGATCTGGCCCATCGCGCTGCGCAGGAAATAGCCCGGAGTATAGAGCAGCAGCAGGTCGATCTCGTCCGGGCTGAGCGCCAGCCGGATACATTCGCTGAGGAAGTCGTCCGAATTGACCATGTTGCCGGTGAGGTCGACCGGGTTGGAAACCATCGAATGGCCCGGAATTTGCGCCGCTAGCCCAGCCTGCACCGCTTCGGGCAAAGTCGGCACCTCAGCGCCGCCCAGCGACAGCGCATCGGCAAGAATCGCGCCCGCCGCGCCGGAAATGCCCAGAATTGCGGCATTGCTGCCCGCGATCTTGCTGCCAAGCGTATGGAGATAGGCCAGGTCCGCCAGCTCGCTCAGCGATCCGGCGCGGGCAATCCCGGCGCGCGTGAATGCGGCGTCGTAGGCGGCGGCGTTGCCCGCCAGCGCTGCGGTGTGCGAACGCGTTGCCTCGGCGCCTTTTTCCGATGCGCCCACCTTGAACAGCGCGAGCAGCTTGCCGGCGGCGCGGAATTTCGCGGCGGCCGCAAGAAAAGCCGGGCCATCGCGCAGTTCCTCGACATAGCAGATCGCGCTCGTGGTGGCGGGATCATCCGCCAGCCAGTCCAGATAGTCGGCAAGGCTGATTGCGGCTTCATTGCCGGTGTTGATCACATGGCTGAAAGCTACGCCCGACCGCTTGGCATAGCGAAACAGCACCGCGCACATGTTGCCGCTTTGGGTGACCAGCGCAGTGCTGCCCGCCGGCTCGCCGGGCTGGAACGACTGGCCGAAAGTGGTGAACACCGCGTCGGTGAAATTGGCATTGCCCATCGCGTTGGGCCCGGCAATCGCCATGCCGCTGGTCGCTGCGAAAGCCTCCAGCGCCGCTTGCCGGGCGGCACCTTCCGCCTCGCCGGTCTCGGCAAAGCCGGCGGCATAGAGCAGGGCTGCAGGAATGCCGCGCGCGTGGCAGCGCTCCAGCTGGGCCAAGGTAGCATCGGCGGAAACCGCGATGATCACGAGGTCGACCACTTCGGGCACGCTCTCGATATCGGGATAGCAGGTTAGCCCCTGAATCGTCTCGCGCTTGGGGTTGACCGGATAGACCGCCGCGAAACCGGCGCGCAGCAGCAAGTCGATCGCCGTGCCGCCAATGCGGGCGGGCACGTCCGATGCGCCGATCACGGCAATCGAGCGCGGGCGCAGGAGTGGTGTCAGGTTCATGAAAATGCGCCTTAGCGGGACGTGGATTTATTGCAACAGGGGCTATTCATTCATTGCGCCTTCCCGCAGTTTTGCTAGGGTTGTGTGGAAGTTTCTGGAGTGGAAAAGCGATGGCGGAAGGCGTGACAATGGCGAATCAGGGGGCGAATCCGGGGGCAAATCAGGGCGCAAAACCGGGCCACAAGGCGGTGCGAATCGGCACGGATGGTTCAGCCTGGGTGGAAGGATTTCGCTGCGGCGCATGCGGTGCGGCCTTTCCGGAGGCGACTATGGCCTGCCGTGCCTGCGCGGATCGCACGCCGCCCGTGCCATTCCGTGCAAGCGAGCGCGGTTCGCTCTTCACCTGGTCGGTGGTGCACCGCAGCTATCCGGGCGTTGCGGTGCCCTTCATCTCGGCCATCGTCGATCTTGATGATGGGCTGAGCCTCAAGGGTACACTGCGCGGGGTTGCTCCGGAAGGCCTCAAGGCCGGAATGCCGGTGCGGCTGGTGATGGACAATGCCGGCGGCGCCACGGACAAGGATGGCGCGGCCTACTTCGGTTTCCACTTCGAAGCAGCGGGAGACGCAGCATGAGCGACGCATTTATCGCCGGGGCCGACATGATCGCCTTCGGCCGCTATCCGGACCGCACTTATTATGAACTGGGCGCCGAAGCGACATTGCAGGCGCTCGATGATTGCGGGCTATCAATCAAGGATGACGGCGCAGTCTATGCCTCGTCGTGCTTCAACGCGATGTCGATGCTGGGGCAGAAAGTGCTGAAAGAGATCGGCCAGACGGGCGTGCCCTGCATCAATGTCTCCAACGCCTGCGCCTCGGGCGCAACCGCGGTGCGCGAAGCGACGATGGCGGTGCGCAGCGGCATGGTCGATGTCGCGCTGGCAGTTGGCGCGGAAAAGAACCCGCGCGGCATGCTGGGCGGCGCGCCAGCCTTCGGCCCGCCAGTGGAAGGACTGTTCGGCTCCGAATCGATGCCGGCGGTGTTTGCCGAGGCGGGCATGGTCCACGCCAATCTTTATGGCACGACGCTGGAACAGTTCGCCCAGGTTGCGGTGAAAAACCACTTCCACGCAACGATGAATCCCAAGGCGGCCTATCGCAAGGAAACCCCGCTGGAGGAAGTTCTGGCCAGCGAGATGATTGCCTGGCCGCTGACCAAGCTGATGTGTTCGGCCAATGTCGATGGCGCGGCGGCGGTGATTATCGTCTCGGAAAAGAAGGCGCGCGAAATGGGCATGGGGCGCATGGTGCGCATTCGCGGCTCGGTGCTCACCTCCGATCCTTATGAGCCGCGCAACCCGGAAATGTTCGATGCCAGCTCGGTCACCCGGCTGGCGGCGGCTCAGGCTTATGAGATGGCGGGGCTGGGGCCGGAAGACCTCGATATTGTCGAACTCCACGATTGCTTCGCTACCGCCGAAATCCTGCATTATGAGAACTTGCAACTGTGCGGCGCGGGCGAGGCCGGGCGGCTTATCGACAGCGGCGCGACGGCCTTGGGCGGGCGGATTCCGGTCAATGTTTCGGGCGGGCTTTTGTCAAAGGGCCACCCGATCGGCGCAACCGGGGTCGCCAATATCGTCGAGATCGTCGAGCATTTGCGCGGGCAAGCGGGCGCGCGCCAGGTTGCGGGCGCAAAGATCGGTCTGGCGCATGTGCTGGGCTTCGGCGCCGCAGCCGGCGTCCACATTCTCGAAAAAGCCTAGCCCGTCACCGGCATCCCAGGCGGCAAAACTTCCGGTCAGGAAACGCGCGCGCGAAAAAATTTTCGTTCTCCCCTTGTTCTGTTGGAACAAACACAATACGAATGGTGCATTGACCTTCCGGGTCGGATCACTAGGCAAGGGGAATAGCAATGGCTGCGCAGCTCAAACTGATTCAGGAAGGCAAGGAAAGCATGGACCGTCAAAAGGCGCTCGAAGCAGCGCTGGCGCAAATCGACCGGGCCTTCGGCAAAGGCAGCGCGATGAAGCTCGGCTCGAAAGAGAAAATGCAGATCGAGACGATTTCGACCGGCAGCCTTGGTCTCGATATTGCGCTCGGCGTTGGCGGCCTGCCCAAGGGGCGGGTGATCGAAATTTACGGCCCGGAAAGCTCGGGCAAGACCACGCTGGCGCTGCATGTCATCGCCGAAGCACAGAAGCTGGGCGGCACCGCGGCCTTTGTCGATGCCGAACATGCGCTCGATCCGGGCTATGCCAAGAAGCTGGGCGTGGATATCGACGAGTTGATCGTCTCGCAGCCCGATACCGGCGAGCAGGCACTGGAAATTGTCGATACGCTGGTGCGCTCGAATGCCATCGATGTGCTGGTGATCGATTCAGTCGCCGCTCTGGTGCCCCGCGCCGAAATCGAGGGCGAAATGGGCGATAGCCACGTTGGCCTGCAGGCGCGGCTGATGTCGCAATCACTGCGCAAGCTCACCGGTTCGATCAGCCGTTCGAACTGCATGGTGATCTTCATCAACCAACTGCGCATGAAGATCGGCGTGATGTATGGCAACCCGGAGACCACCACCGGCGGCAATGCGCTGAAGTTCTATGCCAGCGTCCGGCTCGACATCCGCCGCACCGGCCAGATCAAGGACCGCGATGATATTGTCGGCAACACCACCAAGGTGAAAGTCGTCAAGAACAAGGTCGCGCCGCCGTTCAAGCAGGTCGAATTCGACATCATGTATGGTCAGGGCATCTCCAAGACCGGCGAAATCCTCGATCTCGGGGTCAAGGCCGGCATTGTCGAGAAGTCGGGCGCCTGGTTCAGCTATGATTCGATCCGCATCGGCCAGGGCCGTGAGAATTCGAAGACCTATCTGACAGAGAATCCTGAAGTTTGCGACCGTTTGGAAGCTGCCATCCGCAGCCAGACTGACCGCGTCGCCGAAGAAATGATGACGGGCCCGGACGCGGACGACGACATCTGATCTTCAAAAGGGGGCGCTGATTTTTTCCACTCACGTGGAAGGCGGCACCGGCCCACTCCCCCACCCGGCCACCCATTCAGGGTAGTATCCTTGGGTGGCCGGGTG
>JANOBA010000290.1:0-11356 GCA_031411415.1 Novosphingobium sp. | reverse complement strand
GGCCCTCGGTCTGGTGAGCGCGGCAATGGAGGGCAAGCACCTGCCGGTCACTTTCGACCTCACGTTCAATGGGCTTGGTCGCTCGGCCAATCTGCTGACCTTGGCTTTCACCCCGCCGTTCCTTGCGGCCACCTTGTGCTTGCTGATCGCGGCGCTGGCAACTGGCTGGCGAGCCTTGCTGCGCTTCGGCCCGCCGCGCCGGGCAGCGCGCGCAATCGCCTTCGGCAAGGCATCGCTGATCGCCAATGCCGCCGGGCTGATCCGCCGCACCCGGCGCTTCCATCTGGTTTCCGGGCCCTATGCAGATCAGGTGCGCGAGCGGCTGGCGCGTGCGCTCGCGCTGCCGCGCAGCGCCGATCACGCCGCCACCGAGAAGCTGATCGACCGCGCCGTTGCCGGACGCATGGCGGCGGACAATGCCTTTTCCACTCTCGCCGCCCGGCTGCGCGCCGCGCGCCGGGAAGCCGATATCGTGCGCGCCGCGCAAAACCTCCATTCGCTTGAAAGGACGCTGAAACCATGAGCCAACCGAACGATCCAGCCGCGATGACCCTGGCCCCCATAACACTGGCGGAGGTGGCGCATCTTGCTGCGGCGATTCGCGGCCAGATTGCCAAGGCCATCGTCGGCCAGACCGAGACGGTCGAGCACTTGCTGATTGCGCTGCTGGCGCAGGGGCACGTATTGCTCGAAGGCCCGCCGGGCACTGCCAAGACTTTCCTCGCGCAATGCTTCGCCGCCAGCCTTGGCCTCGATTTCGGGCGGATCCAGTTCACGCCCGACCTGTTGCCGGGCGATATCCTCGGCTCCAGCCTGTTCAACTTCCAGACCAGCCAGTTCACCCTCACGCGCGGCCCGATCTTCTGCGACTTGCTGCTGGCCGATGAAATCAACCGCACTCCGCCCAAGACCCAGGCCGCACTGCTGGAGGCGATGCAGGAACGCCGGGTGACGCTCGACGGCGATGTTCACGCGCTCGCCGATCATTTCATGGTGGTGGCGACGCAAAACCCGATCGAAAGCCAAGGGGTCTATCCGCTTCCCGAAGCCCAGCTCGATCGTTTCCTGTTCAAGCTGCTGGTTGCCTATCCCAGCCTTGAAGAGGAAACGCGCATCGTCGCCCGCTTTGGCGAGGCGAGCGGGCCGCCACGCGCCGGCGATTTTGGCATTTCCGCCGTAGTCGACGCCGCCGGGCTGAATGCGGCGACGCGCGCGGTCAAGCAAGTCAAGCTGGCGGAAAGCGTGATCGATTATATCGTGCGGCTGGTGCGCGCGACCCGCGAGGCACCTGACCTGTCCTCGGGCGCAAGTCCGCGCGCCGCGGTCCTGCTTGCCAACGCCGCCCGCGCCCGCGCCGCGCTGGAAGCGCGCGATTATGTTGTGCCCGATGATGTGAAAGCGCTGGCCACTTCGGTGCTGCGCCACCGCCTGCTGCTCAGCCCGGCGGCCGAGATCGAGGGCAAGCAGGTCGAAGCCCTGGTGGCCGAACTGGTCGAGCAGACCGAGGCGCCGCGCTGAACGTCATGCAAATGGCCCTGCCCCGCATCGTCCCCACCACCCGCGCCGCCGTGCTGATCGCGCTTGCCGCGCCGTTTGCGCTGGTGATCGCGGCGGTGGCGCCGGCCGCCTGGATTGCCGCGCCGGCACTGGGTCTGGCGCTGCTGGTGCTGGTGCTGGTCGATGCCATGCTGGCGGGCAGGCTGGCCGACTTGCGCGTGATCGCGCCTGACGACTGCGAGGTCGGCGATGCATTCTCGCTCACTGTGCTAGCCGACATTGCGCGCGGCAGGCCCGGCACTGTGGCGGCATCGCTGGGGCTTGATCCGCGACTTTCGCCGGGCGGGCGCTGCGAGTTCGCGCTGGGTTTCGATGCTGCCACGGCGAGCTGGCAGGGCGCGGCACGGCTGGTGCCCTCGCGGCGCGGCGCGGGCGCGCTGGATACGGTATGGCTGCGCTGGACCGGGCCATTGGGGCTGGGCGCGCGGCTGCACCGGCAGGAGTTGAACAGTCAGGTGCGCGTCTGGCCCAATATTGCGGCAGTGCGCTCGCCCGCCTTGCAGGCCTTCCTGCGCGATGCCCAGGTCGGCCTCATCGCCCGGCGGATTCGCGGCGAGGGCACCCAGTTCGAGGCGCTCAGCCAATACCGCCCGGGCATGGAGCGGCGGCGGATCGACTGGAAGAGCTCGGCCCGCCATGTCAGCCTGTTTGCCCGCGAATACGAAGTGGAGCGCAACAACCAGATCGTCTTTGCCATCGATTGCGGCCAGGCAATGTGCGAGCCGATTGCCGGCATGCCACGCATTGACCGCGCGGTCTCGGCAGCCCTGCTCACCGCCTATGTCGCGCTGCGCAGCGGCGACCGGGTGGCGCTTTATGGCTTTGCCGCAAGGCCCGAGGCGATGTCGCCGTTCATTTCCGACACGCGCCAGTTCCACCGCCTGCAAAGCGAGGCGGCGCGGCTCGACTATCACGCGCAGGAGCCCAATTTCACGCTTGCCCTGGCCACGCTCGCCAGCCGGCTTCAACGCCGCTCGCTGATCGTCGTGTTCAGCGACTTTACCGATCCGACCAGTGCCGAGTTGATGGTCGAATCCATCGGCCGGCTGGTGCAAAAGCATCTGGTGCTGTTCGTCACGCTCGCCGACGAGGAGCTGGAAACCATCGCCCACGATGACCCGGCGGACATGCAGGCGCTGGCCATGGCGGTTACCGCAGATGCCCTGCTCAAGCAGCGCGCGCTGGTCACCTGCCGCCTCCAGCAGCTCGGCGTCGATGTCGTCGAGGCGCCCTATGACCGCATCGGCACCCGGCTGATCGACTCCTATCTTTCGATCAAGCGCAAGGGGTCGATCGGATGAAGCACGAGGCCGATATCGAACGCGCCGCGTTGCGCTCCGACCGCTTTCGGCTGGCCCGCGAGGGCGACTGGCGGCGGCTGGAGGCAATTGTCACGCGCATGGAAAAGGGCCGCTTGCGCAGCCTGTCGGACGAAGATGTGCAGGCGCTGCCGGTGCTATACCGCACCGTCGCCTCCAGCCTGTCGATTGCCCGCGAAACCTCGCTCGATGCCGCGACGCTGGCCTATCTGGAAAGCCTGACGCAACGCGCCTGGTATCTGGTCTATGGCCCGCGCGTGACGCTGCTCGGCTGGCTGCGGCAGTTCCTTGGCGGCGGCTGGAGCGCGGCGGTGCGCAGCATCGGCACCGATGTGCTGATCGCGCTCGCGGTGATGTGTGCGGGGACATTGGTGGGCTGGCTGCTCGTGTCCAGCGATCCCGAATGGTATCATTCGCTGGTCCCCAGCCAGTTCGCCGATGCCCGCGTGCCGGGCGCGAGCCGCGAAGTGCTGCTCGGCACAATCTTCGGGCACACCGGCAAAGACCCGATGGGGGCTTTCGCCGCCTATCTGTTCAGCAACAATGCGCAGGTTTCGATCCTGGCCTTCGCGCTGGGCTTCGCCTTCGGCCTGCCAACGCTGATGCTGCTGGTCCACAACACTGCGGTGATGGGGGCGATGATCTGGCTCTATCACGGCCAGGGGCTGACCATCGATTTTATCGGCTGGCTGGCTGTGCACGGCACCACCGAGCTGTTCGCCATCCTGCTGGCAGGCGCGGCGGGGCTGCATATCGGCCGCTCGATGGCCTTTCCGGGGGAGCGGCCTGTGGCGCAGGCCGCCGCAGAGGCCGGGCGCCGGGCCGCGCTGGTAATGACCGGCGTGGTGCTGATGCTGGTCGTCGCCGCGCTGCTCGAAGCCTTTCCGCGCCAGCTGGTCGACAACACGCCGGGGCGCTTTGCTATCGGCGGCTTTATGCTGATGTTCTGGCTGGTCTATTTCTATGCGCTGCGCCCCCGCCGGCAGGCTGCGCGGCCATGAACGCCACCAGCCATCCCATTGGCCCCGGCGCCAGCCTTGCTGCCAGCCGCCTGCGCCGCTCTGACCGCGAGCGCATCATGGTCACCCCTGAAGGCATCGCGCTGCCGCTGATGCTGGCCAGCCGGGGCACGCGGCTGGGCGCGCTGGTGCTCGATCTTGCCTTCATCGGCATGGCAATGGTGGGCACAACCCTGGCCCTGGTCGCGATCGCCGGCGGCACGGCAGTCTTCGCCGCATCGCAAGGCGAAGGTGGCTCTGCGGCGCAGGCGCTGCAATTCCTCGCGGTGCTGTGGATCGCGGCGATGTTCCTGTTCCGCAATGCCTATTTCCTGTTCTTCGAGCTTGGCCCACGCGGCGCGACGCCGGGCAAGCGGATCACCGGAATCCGTGTCGCCGCGAGGGATGGCGGGCGGCTGAGCGCCGAAATGATCATCGCGCGCAACCTGCTGCGCGATATCGAGCTGTTCCTGCCGCTGGTCTTCCTCGCCTCGGCCAGCAGCGGCGGCGACATGGGCGCGGCGGGAATGGTGGCGGCGGCCTGGTTCCTGATTTTCGCGCTGTTTCCGTTCTTCAACAAGGACCGCCTGCGCGCCGGCGATCTGATTGCTGGCAGCTGGGTCGTCGAGGCGCCCAAGCGCAAGCTGGAAGCGGCGATGACAGCCGCCGGTGCCCTGCAAGCCGAGCCCGCCTACCGCTTCGGAGAGGCTGAACTGGCGGTCTATGGCGAGTTCGAGCTGCAAACGCTGGAGCGCGTGCTGCGCGAGAAACGGCCCGAATCGCAGCGCCAAGTCTATGAAGCGATCTGCCGAAAGATCGGCTGGCAAATCGGCGGCGGCGACGAGCGCGTGTTCCTCGAATGTTATTACACCCAGCTGCGCGCGCGGCTGGAAGCCGGCATGCGGATGGGCCGGCGCAAGGCGGACAAGTTTGGGTGAGCCTCACTCTGCGCCCTGCCACACCAGCCGATATTCCCGCGCTCTCGCGACTGGCAACGGATAGCTTTGTCGCCAAATTCGGCCATCTCTATCATCCGCAAGACCTTGCGGCATTCCTCGCCGAGGCCATGTCGGAAGCAGCGATCACCGCCGAACTCGCCAATCCGCAGCGGCTTTACCAGCTTGCCGAAGCGGAAGGCCAGCTCGCCGGCTATTGCAAACTTGGCCTGACTTGCGGCTTTCCCGAGCATGCGCGGGGGGGCAACGCGCTCGAGCTGAAGCAGCTCTACACCGATCCTGCCAAGACCGGGCAAGGCGTCGGCGCGGCGCTGATGGACTGGGCGATGGCGGAATGCGCCGCGCGCGGGGCCGATGAAGTGCAGCTTTCGGTCTATTGTGACAACATCGGCGCCCAGCGTTTCTATGCGCGGCGCGGGTTTGCCAAAGTCGCCGACATCACTTTCCGGGTCGGACAGCATATCGACGATGAGTATCTCTTCGCGAAAATTCTATAGTCTTTCGCCTGTCACGCGATGCGCCTATAGGGCTCCCCATGTCCTCAATCCGTCCCTGGCGCGATATCGCGCGTCGCAAGAGCCGCCAGATCATGGTGGGAGCCGTCCCCGTCGGCGGCGATGCACCGATCACGGTGCAGACCATGACCAACACGCTGACCAGCGACGCGGTGGCCACCATCGACCAGATCCGCCGCTGCGAAGAGGCCGGGGCCGATCTGATCCGGGTTTCCTGCCCGGACGAGGCGAGCACTGCGGCTCTTCGCCAGATCACCCGCGCGGCGCGCGTGCCGATCATCGCCGACATCCATTTTCACTACAAGCGCGCGCTCGAAGCGGCTGACGCTGGCGCCGCCTGCCTGCGGATCAATCCCGGCAACATCGGCTCGTCGACACGCGTTGCCGAAGTGGTGCGCGCCGCCAAAGCCAATGGCTGCGCGATCCGCATCGGGGTCAATGCCGGCAGTCTTGAGAAAGACCTGCTCGAAAAATACGGCGAGCCATGCCCCGATGCGCTGGTCGAATCCGCGCTCGATCATATCAAGCTGCTGCAGGACCATGATTTCCACGAATACAAAGTTGCGGTGAAAGCCAGCGACAGCTTCCTTGCGGTCGCGGCCTATATGCAGCTTGCCGAACAGGTTGATTGCCCGCTGCACCTGGGCATCACCGAAGCCGGCGGGCTGATCGGCGGCACGGTGAAAAGCGCGATCGGCATCGGCAACCTGCTGTGGGCCGGGATCGGCGACACCATCCGCGTCTCGCTTTCGGCCGAGCCCGAAGAAGAAGTGCGCGTCGGCTATGAGATCCTCAAGACGCTGGGCCTCCGCACTCGCGGCGTGCGCGTCGTCTCGTGCCCCAGCTGCGCAAGGCAGGGCTTCGATGTGATCCGCACGGTGCAGGCGCTCGAAGAAGCGCTGAGCCACATCAAGACACCGATGAGCCTCTCAGTGCTCGGCTGCGTGGTCAATGGCCCCGGCGAAGCGCGCGAGACCGACATCGGGCTGACCGGCGGCGGCAACGGCAAGCACATGGTCTATTTGCGCGGGCTGACCGATCACCATGTCCAGGACGCGGACATCGTCAGCCATATCGTTACGCTGGTCGAGGCCAAGGCAGCGGAAATCGAGGCCGGGACGGTTGCCAGTATGGATACGCTGCACGGCAAGGCCGCCTGACACGCGCGTTCGCAATGCGGTAACACCTGTCCGCTAAGTTCGCGCCATGATCCGCCTGCTTGGCCTTGCCTTCGGTTCCGTGCTCCTCATGGCGGTGATCGCCTTGGGGCTATCCGGCAAATCCGACCCGCCACCCGCCGCTGCCCAAAAGGTTGCAGCAGGCAAGAGCCATGCCGGCGGGCTCAGCGACGATCTCGAGCTTGTCCGCGATGCCTCAGGCCGCTTCCACATCGATGCCGAAATCAACGGCGAAGACACCCGCTTCCTGCTCGACACCGGCGCCGACATTGTCGCGCTGACGCTGGATGACGCCGAAAGGCTGGGCGTCCAGGTCGATACCGACAACCTCCAGCCCGTCGCCCAGACCGCATCCGGCGTCGGCTACGGCGCCGCCGTGCGGATCGACCGCATCACCATCGCCGGACAGGAATTCCGCGATGTCGACGCACTGGTGATCGAAGGCCTGCCGGTCAACCTCCTCGGCCGCTCGCTGATCGCCCGGCTTGGCACGCTGGTTATGCAGGGCGAACGGATGGTGATCCGGCGGAGTTAAAACCCCAGATCCGCAATCTGCCCATCAAAATTGCCGCCCAGCACATGCACCGCCTTTGCCAGCTTTTCCTGCGGCTGGCCGGCCAGATAGCCATCCAGAATCCGCTGATAATTGCTGATCATGCCTTCGACATTCTTCGATAGCCGCATGAATTCGAAGCCCTTGGCGTGCATGCCTTTCTGCTGAATTGGGATGTTCGAATAGTCCTGCCGGGGGATCGGCGGGAATTCGGCGCTGTCGAACGGCAGCATGGTTGGCTCCATCACCGGCTCGGGCTCTTCGCCTTCGGGGAAGGTGGTCAGCGAGTAGATTTCGAAGAAGCAGCTTTCGGGGCCCAGCGGGCGGATGCGATAGGCTGAGAAGCTGCTGAAATAGGGCAGGAAGAAATAGTGCGGGAAGACGAATTCGACCGCGTTGATCGGATTGCTGACCGCGACTGCATTGAGATCGGGGACTTTCTCGCCCTTCGCCTGGAGCCGCTTGGAAATCTGATCCTGCACCACGCCCAGCCACATCATCAGCGCCTGGTTCCTGTCCTCGGGGAATTCGACGCCAAGATTATCGACATCCGATAGCGAGCGCGCGATATCGACTTCCTTGGCATGAATCATCCCGGCCATGCCCTCGTTGAGCAGTTCCATCGAGCGGACCTGGATGTCGACGTTCTCGCGCAGGCTCTTGTCCGGGTCTGCCAGCTGGAAAACCTCGCCGCGCTGGTTCTTGTACATGCCATCATACAGCAGCGGCGCGGCCTGTTGCAGCTGGGGGTGCGTTTGCATCACGTGATAGCCTTCCATGAAGGCCTCCATAGCGATTTTCCAGTTGGCGGGCAGCACCGTGCCATAGCACCATTCGGCGCGCAGATGCTCGATGTTGTGTGCCTCGAAACGGTCGGCGACGGGCCCCAGGGTTTCCTTAACCGAGGGCGCATCGTCGTCGTGGTTGATCCACACCATGCCGCCCCACACTTCGCTGCGGCAGGGCACGAGGTTGATGTCCTCACCCTCCAGCTGGCGTTCGGAGAACAGGTGCTTGCCATATACAAGCGTGTTGTCGCCATCCATGTTCCAGCGCCAGCCGTGGAACGGGCAGACGAAGCCCGCCTTGGCGCAGTTGCCCGAGGCAAATTCGCGGTTGCCCGTCAGCGGTACGCCGCGGTGGCGGCAGGCGTTGTGGAAGGCCTTCACCCCCGACGAGGTCCGCACGACGATGACCGACTTGCCGACATTGTTGTATTCGATCCAGTCGCCCAGCTCGGGAATCTGTTCCAGCCGGCAGGCATTCTGCCAGACATGCGGCCAGAGGTGATCGAGTTCCATCTGGTAGAACTCTTCGTCGAAATAGCGCTGGACCGGAATGCGCTCGGGATCGTTGATCGGGAAGGGCACGGCGCGCAGGCCGCCATCAGCAGATTTCAGCACAATCTTACCTCTCGGAAACGGTTCGGAATCGGTATTGTTCTTGCTGAACATATGTACAGGGCGCGCCGCGCGGCGCAATGGTTTTGGTATCGTCAGGGCGCGATCTGGACTTTGTGATGGGCGTGCGCCCCGCGCATTTCCTCGATCAGTCCGGGCAGCGCGGCCAGCGGCAGCATTTCGGAGACCATGACCTCGGGGCGGATAAGCGCCGCATCGAAGGCGCGAATGGTTTCGATGAAATCTTCGGGACTGTAGCTGAGCGGAAAATGCAGCGAGACCTCGCGGAAGGCGTTGAAGGCGGGCAGTACCGGATCATGGGCCGTGCACATACCGAGCGAGATCACCGCGCCGCCGGGTCGCACCTGCTCCACCGCATGGTGCAGCATGCCCGGCTGGCCGATGGCCTCGACGACCACGTCAGGCGGCGCCGCGAAGGCCTTGGCAAGGTCCTCACTTGTCACCGCCGCATCGGCACCGATCGCGCAGAGCGTCTCATGCCGGGCGGGGCTGCGGGTCGCGGCGACAATGCGGCCTGCACCCATCTGGCGCGCCCAGAACACCGCCGCCATGCCCATTGAGCCGCCGCCCAGCACCAGCACATTCACACCCGGCTCCAGCCTTGCCATGCGCATGGCGCGCCGCCCGCAGGCAATCGGTTCAACCAGCGCGCCCTCGGCCATTGAGAGCGACGCGGGAAGCGGAAACGCGGCGCTTTCGCGCACGACCATGCGTTCGCCAAAACCGCCCATGTGCATCGGCCCGGTCTCGCAGAAGATAACCCGGCCGGCTTTGCAAGGGCCGCATGTGCCGCAGAACCCGCGCGGAATCACCGCAACCGCATCGCCCACTTTGCAGCGGCTGACTGCCTTGCCCACCTCAATCACTGTGCCAGCAGTCTCGTGGCCCAGCCGCATCCCGGTGGTGTAGTCGAAGGGCGATCCCGAAGTCATCGACACGTCGCTGCCGCAGATCCCGCAGCGGCCCACCTCGATCCGCAGATCATTCGGCCCCAGCGGATCGTCGGCGACTTGCTCGATGGTAATGGGCCTGCCCGCCCCGTTGAACACTGCAACTTTCATGGCGCGGAGAGTGGCGGGGTTGCACTCTCCCTGTCAATCGGGGCAGGTTGCAACATTGGAGGGACAAGACGATGACGCACTATGCGACTGCGACCGGGGCGATGAGCGAGCCAGGCCCACTGCGCCGGCAAGTGCTCGATTTCAACGCGTGCCAGGCGAAGATTCTGGCCGCCGGAGTCAAGTCTCCCGCTGACTGGGAGCCGATGGACGAATTTATCGACGTGTCGAATTTCAAGCGCGTCGGCGCCTATCTCGAAGAGCTGAATTTCGCTGAATACTGCGAATTCCTCGCCGGCTGGGCGGCGGGCGGGACACAGTTTGAATTCACCGAATTCCATGTAACCGAGGTCGGCAACGCATTGTTTCAGGAAATCGAGGAGCGCCACACGCGGGGCGCGCATTTCATCCGCAAGAACGTCATTGCGGTCTACCGTTTCAATGCCGCGCACAAGATTGTCCACCTCGACATTTATGAACAGGCGAAAGACAGCGGCGACTGGATCAGGGATTCGGCCAAGGCCGCGATGGACGGTTGATACTGTCATGATGACAGGCCACAAGCCGCGCCAGATGCCTGTTCTCGCCCACCTTCAATCCCGCCCGAACTGGTGCGCCATTGTGCTTGGCGCAATCGCGGCGCTGGGGTTCGAGCCGCTGCACCTGTGGGTGCTTACCTTGTTCAGCTTTGCCGGACTGATCGCGCTGATCGCACGAGCGGACAGCTGGAAGCAGGCGGCGCTGATCGGATTGCTGTTCGGGCTTGGGCATTTCAGCGTGGGCAACATCTGGATCGCCACGGCCTTCACCTATCAGGCCAATATGCCCGCATGGCTGGGCTGGCTCGCGGTGGTGGGCCTTGCTGTCTATCTGGCGGTGTTCCCAGCATTGGGCGTTGCTGCGGCATGGCGGATCGGCCGAGGCGACAAGACCCGGCTGGTGCTCGCTTTCGCCGGCACCTGGATCATTGCCGAATGGCTGCGCAGCTGGGTGTTCACCGGCTTCGTGTGGAACCCGCTGGGCATGGTGCTGATGGGGCCGTTCGAAAATCCGGGCCTTGCGCGGCTTGCGCCGTGGCTCGGCACTTATGGGCTTGGCGGCCTCGCCGTGCTGCTGGCCGGGGCCGTGAACATGGCCTGGGCGCCCGGCCGCGCGCGGCTTGCGGCGATTGCCGTGCTGGCCATTGCCGCACTGGTGATGACGATCCCGCTGGGGCTGCCGGCAGCGCGGCAGGGCACCATTCCCTATTCGCTGATCCAGCCCAACATCCCGCAGGAACTGCTCAACGAGCCCGCCGAGTTCGAGAACAATTTCCAGCGGCTGGTGCGCCAGACCGTGCCGCGCCCGCCCGGCGAGCGGCTGGTGCTGTGGCCCGAATCGGGGGTGATGGACTATCTCGAGGATGGCTATCCGCCTGTGCTCTATTGGGATGCAACCTTCGGCAGCGATCCGGCCTTGGCACGCGGGCGGCTGGCGCGGGTCGCGGGCGCGGGCGGGCTGTTGCTGACCGGGTCGACCGGGCTGAATATCCGGGGCAGCCGGATAGAAGGTGCGCGCAATATCGTCGCCGTGGTGGATAGCCAGGGCACTTTACGCGGCTCCTATGCCAAAGCGCACCTGGTGCCTTATGGCGAATACCTGCCGATGCGCTGGCTGCTGGAGCCGCTGGGCGCATCGCGGCTGGTGCCCGGCAGCATTGATTTTCTGCCCGGCCCGGGGCCGCAGACGCTGGACCTTGGGCGCCTCGGCAAGGCGGGGGTGCAGATCTGCTATGAGATCATCTTCTCCGGGCAGGTCATCG
>JANOBA010000289.1:0-3871 GCA_031411415.1 Novosphingobium sp. | reverse complement strand
GCAGCCCAACGCATCGCCGAGATCGCCTCGGGCAATGTGCCTGTTTACGGGGTCAACACCGGCTTTGGCAAGCTCGCGTCGATCCGGATTGACGCGGCAGACGTGGCGACCTTGCAGCGCAACCTGATCCTGTCTCACTGCTGCGGCGTCGGGCAGCCCTTGCCGGAAAACATCGTGCGGCTGATCCTGTCGCTTAATCTGATTTAGATTGGGCGCGGAGCCTCGGGCGTGCGGGTGGAGTTGGTGCGCCTGATCGAGGCGATGCTGGCGCGCGGGGTCATTCCGGTCATCCCGGAGAAGGGATCAGTTGGCGCCTCGGGAGATCTGGCGCCGCTGGCCCATATGGCTGCGGTCATGATGGGCGAGGGCGAGGCGTTTGTCGGCGGTCAAACGCTTAGTGGGGGCGCTGCGCTGGCCAATGCGGGGCTCAGCCCCGTGGTTTTGAGCGCGAAGGAAGGGCTGGCACTCATCAACGGCACTCAGACCTCGACGGCACTGGCACTGGCCGGTTTGTTCCGGGCCCACCGCGCCGCGCAAACGGCGCTGATCACCGGCGCGATGTCCACCGATGCCGCGATGGGGTCAACGACGCCGTTCAACCCCCAGATCCACACGTTGCGAGGCCACAGGGGCCAGATCGAGGCCGCCGCCAGCCTGCGCGCACTGCTTCAAGGTTCGGCCATCCGCGATGCACACGTCAACGGCGATGAACGGGTTCAGGACCCCTATTGCATCCGTTGCCAGCCGCAGGTGGACGGGGCTTGCCTGGACCTCTTGCGCAGCGCTGCACAGACATTGGAAATCGAGGCCAATGCGGTGACCGACAACCCGCTGGTCCTGCCAGATGGTGACGTGGTGTCGGGTGGTAACTTCCATGCCGAGCCGGTCGCCTTTGCCGCCGATCAGATCGCGATTGCTGTTTGCGAGATTGGCGCTATCGCGCAGCGCCGCATCGCCCTGCTCGTCGATCCGGCGCTGTCTTACGGGCTGCCGGCGTTCCTCGCCAAGAAGCCCGGGCTCAATTCCGGGCTGATGATCGCAGAAGTAACTTCCGCCGCCTTGATGAGCGAAAACAAGCAGATGGCTCACCCGGCGTCGGTCGATTCCACCCCGACATCGGCGAATCAGGAGGACCACGTCTCGATGGCTTGCCACGGCGCGCGGCGGCTTTTGCAAATGACGGACAACCTGTTCGGTATTATCGGGATCGAAGCGCTGACAGCAACCCAAGGCGTGGATTGCCGTGCGCCCCTCCAGACCGGACCCGAACTTCTGAAGGTCCGTGCCGCAGTGCGCGCCGAAGTGCCGGACCTTGAGGTGGACCGCTACATGGCCCCCGACCTTGAGGCAGCCATTGCTCTGGTCGCCAGCGGTGCCCTGGTTCGCGCCATCAGCGCGGGCATCCTGCCGAAGTTGGCCGTATAGGGGGAGTTGCCATGAACGTTATCAAGATTGAGGGCCTCCACGAGGCTGCGCTGCGCTTTCACGAATACCCGCGCCCCGGCAAGTTGGAGATCATCGCAACCATACCGATGGCAAACGCACGGGATCTGTCGCTGGCCTATTCACCGGGTGTTGCGGCACCGTGCGAGGCCATCGCCGCCAATCCGGATGCGGCCTACCGCTATACCGCCAAAGGCAATCTGGTGGCGGTGATCACCAACGGCACGGCCGTGCTAGGGTTGGGGAACATTGGCGCGCTGGCGGCAAAGCCGGTGATGGAGGGCAAGGCTATCCTGTTCAAGAAATTCGCCGGGATCGACTCAATCGACCTTGAGATCGATGAGCAGGACCCCCAGCTCTTCACCGACATCGTTGCGGCGCTGGAGCCGAGTTTCGGCGGCATCAACCTGGAAGACATCAAGGCGCCCGAATGCTTTCAGATCGAGAATGCCTTGCGCGCCCGCATGGACATTCCGGTCTTTCACGATGACCAGCATGGCACGGCGATTATCGTTGCCGCCGCCGTCATGAACGCGATGAAGCTTGTGGGCAAGGATCTGTCTCGCGCCAGGATTGTGACCTCGGGTGCCGGGGCTGCGGCAATTGCTTGCATGAACATGTTGATTGCGGTCGGGGCGCGGCGCGAAAACATCTGGATCGCGGATTCCAGAGGGCTTGTGACCACGTGTCGGCGGGCTGCGATGGATGTCTGGCGCGGGGCGTTTGCTCAGACCACGGACAAGACCGAGTTGGCCGAGGTTATGGCTGGGGCAGACATCTTTGTTGGCCTGTCGCGGGCGGGCGCGCTGAAACCGGACATGCTGCGGAGCATGGTCGCCCGCCCACTGATCCTCGCCTTGTCCAATCCGGTGCCCGAAATCATGCCGGAGTTGGCGAGGTCGGTCCGCCCGAATGCGATCGTCTCCACGGGCCGATCGGACTATCCAAATCAGGTCAACAACGTGCTGTGCTTTCCCTATCTGTTCCGGGGGGCGCTGGATTGCGGGGCCACGATCATAAACGAAGCGATGAAGGCTGCCGCAGCGGCGGCAATCGCCGCATTGGCGCATGAGCCCGCAGGGGACACTTTGGGTCATGGCAGCGCTCAGGTCTTCGGGCCAGAATACCTGATCCCCTGCCCGTTCGACCCTCGGCTGATCCGGCGGATCGCCCCTGCCGTCGTCCTTGCGGCGATGGACAGCGGCGTCGCGCGCCGGCCCATCGCTGACATCGCCGCTTATGGTGAAGCTTTTGCCTGTGAGCCCATGGGGCCCCCGGTCCAACATGAGGCCGCAGCTCTGGTTTGACCGGGGCGCACAAGCGGATGAACCGTCGCGGCCTTGCCACTGGGGTGTCGATTGTGTACAGATTTGTCCCTGTCGCGCATACAGCAGAACCACGCCTTGGTCTGGAAATTTGGATAAATCGGATACAAGATGACCAAGAAACCCGCCGAAACTGATGACACCAAGATCGCAGGTGCAGGCCTGCGTGCACAAGCCGCGCACCGTGCTTTGCGGCGGGCGATCCTGGACCAGGCGCTGCCGCCAGGATCGAAGCTGCCCGAGGATGCCATTGGCGAGAGGCTGGGGGTCAGTCGCACGCTGGTTCGCGAAGCGCTGGTGCGACTAAGCGAAGTGGGGCTTGTGGAAATGGCCCCGAACAAGGGCGCCATGGTCGCGCGGCCCACGCTAGAGGAAGGCTGGAACATCCACATCACCCGTGTCGCGCTGGAGCGGTTGGTGGTGGATCTTCTGTCGGCCAAGCTGACGACCGAGCAGGAGCAAAAGCTCCTGGCACATATCGATGCCGAAGATGCGGCATCCCACCAGCCGCGCGAGGCGGTCTCTGTCCGGCTGGCGGGAGAGTTTCACACCCTTCTCGCCTCCATGACCAACAATGAGACATTGGTGCGTTTCATCGACGAACTGGTCGCGCGCAATTCACTGATACTGTCGATGTACGCACGTCCCCATTCAGCCGAATGTGGCGTGGCAGAGCACCGGGAAATCGTGGCGGCAATCAAGAAGGGGGACAGCGTGAAGGCATCAGCATTGATGGCTGATCATCTGAACGCGATCACTGCGCGTGCCTTGATGCCCAAGGAAGGCAGTGAACTTCACGACATCCTGAAGGGCTATGCGGTTGCTGAGGGCCTGACCCCGTAAACGGAGCCGCCTTCGCGGCCCCGCTCGATCAGACGAGACAAATCAGATGCGCTTTGGCGCAAGCTGTTTGATGGCAGCCAGGAACTGGTCGTTCTCACGGATGCTGCCGATGCTGACACGCATGTATGTGTCGAAGCCGGTTTGCTTCCAGGGCTTGACGATCACACCTTCAGCCAAAAGTTGTTGGCTGGCTGCCGTGGCATCACGGCCCACGTCGAAGAACAGAAAATTCCCTTTCGATCGTGCCACCTTGAATCCCA